>QMRG01000076.1 GCA_003649235.1 Thermoprotei archaeon
ATGGAGAGAATGGCCGAGATTTTGAAAATATCTTCGGATAAGCTCGTAGAAGAAGTTATGAAGCTCAGAAAAGCTACTGGAATACCGGAGAATCTGAAAAAAGTAGGGGTCTCGGAGGAGGAAATAGGTAAGATGGTAGAAGAAGCGATGAGCTATAGTAGGAATTTATCGAACAATCCTCGTGAAGTAACACCCGAAGATGTGGAGAAGATATACCGGAAAGCCTTTACTTAATCTTTATTTTCTATTTAATCAATTATATAATTTTGATTTTATAGCGCAAACTTTTAGACTCTATTTGGTTTCTTCCAAAGTCTTCAGAATTCAAACACGACTAGCACGATATCTCCGTACATCATGTTACTCTATAGATAGATATAGATTTTAAACAGTCTATATAGTATACGACTGAAATGATTGAAGAATGTTATCAAAAAGCTGTAGAATTGTTGAAGAGAAATTCGACTAAATATGGATTTACAGCGTCTAGCGTTTATTACCGCGGTATCTGGGCCAGAGACAGTTGTATAACTATTCTCGGCGCATGTTTGACGGAGGATGAGGAACTGTTGGAAACTTCTCGGAAGACACTAGAAACCCTAAGAAAACTCCAGACGAGATTGGGACAGATACCTAATAACTTCATCTTCTCTGAGATGAAAGCATCTTGGGGGAGAGGAGGATGTACTGATGCCTCTCTATGGTATGTGATAGCTTCTTGGCGCTACTTTAAATCTACAGAAGACAGGAGTTTCCTTGAAAAACATATATCGTCTATATTGCTAGCTATGAATTGGCTTCTCCACCAGGACCAGAATAACACAGGTTTAATAGATTCGGTCGAAGGAGCAGATTGGATGGACAGTACGATACTAAGAAGCGGGAAACTCCTCTACAACAACACGCTATGGTACAAAACTCTACAATGTGCAAACGAGCTTTTAGAAGCAAGAGAAGAAAAAAGCGTTTATAACCATGAGAAAGTTAAATCTTTGGTAAATGCCTTATTTTGGCCTATAGACGGTGGAGAGGAAGCAATAGGCTTAACTTCTCGTAGCTGGGTTTTAGCCTATAGAGATGCAGTAAAGCCGGATAGGAAATTTTACCTATCACATGTATCATGTGAAAAATTCGTAGATATTTGTGATACTTTAGCTAACTGCCTGACAATAATATTCGATATAGCTGATGATGCGAAGAAGGAGAAAATATTAAACTACTTTGAGGAAAGAAAACTCTCAACGCCCTACCCTATAAGAGTTTTAGATCCGCCAGTAACTGAAAAATTTTGCATCTGGCGAAGAGAATTAGAGAAGTATAGAAAACCATATCATCGATCCAATCCTTACTGCTACCATAATGCTGGCATATGGCCCTACGTAGGAGGATTCTATATACTAGCCCTAGTAAAAACGAATAGGAGAGAGAAAGCGTTAAAGGAACTTAGAAAACTAGCAGAAGCAAATAAAATTGGTAAGGAGATAAAATGGGAATTTAACGAGTGGTTACATGG
Organism: Thermoprotei archaeon; assembly: GCA_003649235.1. Lineage (GTDB taxonomy): Archaea > Thermoproteota > Thermoprotei > Thermofilales > B69-G16 > B69-G16. The sequence continues at coordinate 1,514 of QMRG01000076.1, forward strand.
ACAGACTGGAAAACCATCGGGGCAAATCTTACAGACTTGGAATGCTGGAATGTATATATGCGCTTATAAAAGCGTTAAAGAAGATATACAGATATTATAACTACTCTAGCCCTATAGGCAGTCCATCGCCTCGTATATCCGTATAGCCCGCTAAGACCTTACCCTTACGTCTCACTGCGGCGGCAACGCCGAGCCTAGAAGGATAGACTACCTTTTCGAATTCGTAATCTTTTAATCCTTCTAGGCTATACCCTTCTTCGTATTCCACTTTTCTAGTCCATAAATGCCAGATAAACCTTGGATGTTCGATGGCTTCCTGCGGGTCCATGCCATAGTCGAAGATATTAGTGAATAGTTGAGCGTGAAGAAGCGGCCTGAAATGTCCTCCAGATAAGCCTAAAGCGAGAACTTCATCGTTTTCATCAACAGATATTATCGCCGAGAGAGTGTGCATAGTCTTCTTCCCCGGTTCTAAACAGTTTACGTGGCTTGAGTCTAGAGAGAAAGATGAAGCACGCGAGTTTAAGGTAATCCCATAGGTCGGCTCAGTGATATAGGAGCCGAAGCCGTGAAAGAGGCTTTGAATACCGGCTACAATCCATCCATCTTTGTCGGCTACTGCAAAGAAAGTGGTGTCCCCATCGCCTTTAAAAGTGTTATTTGCTTCTAAAATTCCCTCAAATTTCTCTCTAAGCTTACCGATAAATTCTGGCGACAATAATTCACCTACTCCAATTTTCATATATCTAGGATCTGTGATGTACTCGTCTCTAGCTCTATAGGCTACTCTAGCTGCGGCTAAGAAAAGCTTTAACCTATCTGAAGAAAGAGGAGCAATTCTGCATAAATCCTCTTCTTCTAAAAGCTTCAACATATGCAGCGTAGTCACGCCTTGAGTATTTGGAGGCATTTCGTATACGCGTCTAGCCCTATACTCGATGCTTATAGGATCACCTATCTCAGCTCTATAGTTTTTAAAATCGGAGAATTCGAGAACTCCTCCGAGCGAATTAACATATTCTATGATTTTCCCAGCGGCATCACCTTCATAGAAAAATCTAGGATCTTCACTTATATACTCCAGTATGCGAGCTAAACCTTTAAATGAAATCACATCTCCGATCTGAGGAGCTTTACCTTTTGAGTAGTAAATCACTTTAGAACCGTAATCTTTTACAAGCTCTTCGTGTAGTAGAGTTAAGGCTCTGCTAAGACTTCTACTCGCTGGAAAACCGTTCCGGGCAAGCTTAATCGCTGGTTTTACCAATTCTCTCCACTCGACCGTGCCTAGCTTCTTCCAGAGTAGATGAACGCCTTCGACTAAGCCGGGCACGGAGATCGATAACGGCCCGTGAGCAGGCATAGATCTATAACCTTGCTCAATTACTAAATCTCTGGTGAGACGGCTCGGCGCTGGGCCGCTGCCGTTTACAAAATATATGCAGCCTTCCGGGCTACGAGCTAGAGCAAAGAAGTCTCCGCCAATACCTCCGAGATGTGGAAGCACGACTGTTAGAGCGAATGAAACTGCTACAGTTGCATCGATCGCATTGCCGCCTCTCTTCAACACTTCAGCGCCTACAGCTGATGCTAGAAAATGTTCAGAGGCTACAACACCTCTAAGCGAATAGAAAGGCGATTTAAAGACCATATTAACACCTTGAACAGGATGATATTCACTATATTTTTATTAAAATATCTTCTAGATCTTAATGCAAATATCTGTCCTGTTGAATAGAAAGATGTAATTTATCTCTTTGAAGCCCCTGTTTATAAGCGTTATCAATCCCTGTTTAGGTTGGCACTACTTCTGTATCCGTTAAGATTGACTAAGATCCAGTAAAATATTTTAGTGAAATACTGGGTTCAGCTGTGAATCTCGAATAGAAGAGTTGTTAAAAAGATTGAAAACGCCGCTAGCAACGTTATTTCATAAAAACTCGGTTCAGGCAAGGGGAGCCGTAATAATAATAGGGCTAAAATTAGAAATACCGAGATCTCCGCCACTATCTTCACCATCTCTCCAGCGAAGAAGAATGCATGTTCTTTAAAGTTCCTCTTTAATTCTTGGTCTATTTTAAGAGCTAGCGATGATAGAGCTTCGAAGAGTACGGCTTGAGTTAGCAGTAGTAGAACTGCTGACTTATCTTCTATTCCAAGAATTATAGAATAGACTACTGTTCCTATATAGAAAAGAGAGTAAAAAACGGCTCCTAGTTCTCCTCTATTCCTATAGTAGCTGTGTAAGCCGAGTAGCAATAGCGTTGATAGGAAAACTCCATAAATTTTAAATAAGGAGAAAGAACTCGCTGAAACAGCTATAAGAAATACAAGACTTGCCAGAAATCCTATTTTCATCTACTCATCCTCAAACGCATGGTTTTCAAATATTTTACAACTTGTTTAAACGGTAGTCTAGGATCCCAATCGACTACGAGACAATATTTTAGAAGTTGGAGTTTAAGAATCTCCCTCTTTAGAGAAAGCACTCTAACGGCGTTTCTATACTCTTTACCCGTTATAAGCGAGTAAGGGTTTGGAGATAAAACTAAAACTTTGTAATCCATAGCTAGTAGTTCTCTAACCAAGTCGATAATTTCCTTCTCTAAGAGCGGAGATATTATAACGACTTCGGCTTTAGGCTTTAATATGTAAGGCGTTATAGTGCCAACCATGAACTTAAGAGGCATAGAACTTCCTTCATGAAGATCCGCTAGGCAATGAAGTATTTTGAAGAATTGATTCTTACCAAACGCTGGTTTTATCCATGCCCGATGTCGGCCGTGAGCTACAAGCCCTACTCTATCTCCATGCTTTAAATACGTCAAAGCCAGCGAGGCAGCTATAGAAACTTCAAATTCGATTACATCTTTAAGATAAACACCTATAACCTCTTCTCCGCTAGCATCAACAATTAGTAGAACATCTGTAACCTTCTCACTCTCATACTCATTAGACATCAACCTGCCCCATTTTGCCGTAGCAGACCAGTTTATCCTCTTAAACTCGTCTCCACACACGTATTCTCTAACTCCATAGAAATCATAGCCTTGGCCGCTTTTACGCGAGTGAATTTCGCCAGGCCAAACACCGGTATACTCGCTGAAAATTTTAAACCATGGTATTTTCTCGAACTCTGGAAAGACGGCTACCTCGACTTCTCCGCCTAAATCGTCTTCGATAAACCTCAACTCTAGAGGATCCACGATTTTAACGTTTAAAGGCCCTACACTGTAGTGGCCTCGCTCCTCTATTCTAAGAGTGTATTTTATTTTCTTGCTCTCGTCTGGTTTTAGAACTAGATAGCCGGAATTATAGCCTTCCTCGACTACAGCTTTTCCCGGTACCTGGTCTTCATACCTGACTATATACCGTGTAGAGTCTCTATTCGATACTACGACTTCTACTTCTACAGTTTCTCCTTTTATCGTGTAGATAGGTTCTACGCGTCTTTTAACTTCTAGTTTAACCTCTCTAGGGAGCGGATAGCTGAGACTGAAAGCCACGATTGCAATCAGAGGTATTGCCAATACGAATCCGTCCCAGTTGTTGAAAAGTAGTGAGATGAGAATAATCGATAATATGGTCAAGTAATAGGCGAGAGATTTAAAAGTATACATTAATACCCCTTCGGTACAGGCGTTTTCTCCAGAATATCTCTTACTACCTGTTCAACTTTCACTCCTTTAATCCACAACTCGGTCTTTAAAATTATCCTATGTGCTAGAGCTTCTACAGCTATGTATTTTACATCATCCGGTACTACGTAATCTCTACCTTCAACCGCGGCTTTCGCTCGGGCAAGCTTCATTAAAAACACGGTTCCTCTAGGGCTTACGCCCAGTTCAACTCTAGGATGTTCTCTAGTAGCGCGGGTTATGTCAACTATATACTCGAGTATTTTATCGTCTACATAGACCTCTTCAACGGCTTTCTGCATATCGATTAACGTTTTTAGATCTACTACCTCCTTGACTTCGATTACGTCGCTCTTCCATGCGAGTCTTCTCTTTAGAATTTCTATTTCTTCGCTACGATTTGGAAATCCTACTTTTAATTTCATTAAAAACCTGTCGATTTGAGCCTCGGGTAGAGGGTATACACCCTCGTATTCTATCGGATTTTGAGTCGCGATAACTATGAAAGGTCTTTTAAGCCTATAAGTAGTACCGTCCACCGTTACCTGTTTCTCCTGCATGGCTTCTAGAAGCGCTGATTGAGTTTTAGGCGGCGCCCTATTTATCTCATCTGCTAATAGAATATTAGTAAATACGGGTCCTTTCCTAAACTCGAACTCCATAGTCTTCTGATTGTAAACATAGGTTCCAGTTATATCGGCGGGCAACAAGTCTGGAGTAAACTGAACGCGTTTAAACTCACAACTGAGAGTCCTGGCTAGAGTTTTAGCCATTAAAGTTTTAGCAAGTCCAGGATAATCCTCTATTAAAACATGCCCGTCTGATAGAATAGCGAGTAAAAGCTTTTCCACGACTTCTTCTTTACCAACTATAACTCTTCCAACTTCTTTCAAAACTTTTTTGCATTTTAAAGATACTTCTTCAAGTTTCATTCTAACACCTTTTCAATTCTTTCTAGAATCTCATAATAATCATCCCAGCTCTCTCTACTAAACAAGAATTTTAAAATAGTTTCATCATGCAAATATTTCTGTGCAGCATCTCTACTTTTTAAAATATTTTCTACTTCTTCACGGGGGATATTGTACCTATACGATATATAGTCTACAATTATTTCCCGAAGTATACTGGCTAAAAGAACTTTTCCTTCATTCTCGAAAACACTGCTCAATCTGGTTAAATAGCTGGATTTATTTTCTCCTATCTTTCTAAATTTAAAAAATTCGAGAGATTTAACTTCGAATTCTATCTTCGAATAGTATAGAATATAGTAGAGGTAAATGATAATCAGTATACTGAACAACATTTCTCCTACTCCACTGGAAAACGTGTAGACGTACCAAGTCAATGGTAGAACAGTCGTAAAAGCCAGCAGAGATAGAAACAGCTTCCTCACTTCGCCACACCTGAAAAGAACATCTTTAACTCTTCTAAACTTTCAATAGCTATTTCTTTTTCAAGCTCGCTTACCGGATGGCCACTATAAACAGCTTTTTCAAACACATTTACAAGCTTGTATAGAGGAGGATTGGGCACTCCTGGAAACATCCTTCTTATACTATTGAAAACCTCTCTTACCGTCATACTCTCCTTTAATCTTAAACCCCTTTTCAACACAATTTCTCTAAGCTCTAGAAAACACTTGACTATAACATCTTCACACTCCACACTTGTTCGCAAATCTTCGAGAGCTTTCTCTATAACGCTCGCTACTTCCTCCACCTCCTCCTCTTCTACAATTTCCCCGTAAGCCTCTCTGAAAGCTTTAAATTCTATAAAGCTCGCCGCCAGTACAACCAAGAACAGTAAGATCATTGTTAGAGAATCAACCCACGAACTCCGAGAGAAATCTAAAGGCTCGGTCTCTAAAGTCTTATTAATGTTTTCTATTTCAACACTTACAAGTGTAAAATTACTGGAGGAGGAGAAAGTTATGTTTCCCCCTTCTTCCATCGAGTTTGTTTCAACCCACCAATAGGAGTAGTTGAAAAAGTCGAGTATCAAGACTATTATAAAGAATAGAAAGCCGAAGTAGCCGAGCCACCTACCCTTTTTAACGCTTGACCCTATGTACTGCTTAAAGAATTCCTTTAATACATCTTTAAAGAGATTATAGTAGTAGATAAACGCCGCTAATAGAATAAACATCATGAACAATCTAAGATATTGGAGCTCCCTAGCAAATGCAAATATTTTAGATTTCTCAACAACAAAGTTGAATCCAGAGAATTGAGCAATTCTAACAAGCAATACGACTAAGATAATAGATAAGAATAAAGACGTATATCTTCTCAAATTCAATTTTTCCACTCGCACTACATGGAATATTGCACCTGGCGCATATTTATTTTATCCGCTTTCTGATATGCGAACGATTTAGCTGTAAAGCATTAAAGTTAACCATATAAAGTAGCTGTGTGAAAATATGCTACCATAACCTTAAAGGTGGTGACATGGAAGCGTCGATAATAGCACTGCTTCCCTACTTTATCGAACATTTAATAATTTCAACAGCTTTCCTAATCCCACTCCTAATAACTCAATGGCTTCGCAGCTCCCGCCTAAAACATAAATC
>QMRG01000077.1 GCA_003649235.1 Thermoprotei archaeon
CCTTACATTCCCAGAGTTATCAAAATTTTAAACAATGAAGGAGTTCATGTTTTGAAAAAAGTAGAAGATGCTCAAACAATCTCAAAACTCGCCGAGAAATACAAGCATGCGATAATCGTTGGAGGATCTTTCATAGGAATAGAAACAGCACATGCTCTTCGGAAGAGAGGCTTAGACGTCACGCTTATAGAGTATTTCCCACAAGTAATGCCTGGAAAACTCAATAAACAATTGGCGAAAATAGTTGAAAAAACGCTAGAAGAGGAAGGTATAAAACTGATTCTAGGAGCTGGCGTAAAAGAGATTTCCGGCGGACTCGGCGATAAAAAGGTAGTAGCGGGCAATGAGGAAATACGAGGAGATTTCGTAGTAATGGCTACGGGAACCAGGCCTAATGTAGAATTAGCTCGGAAAGCTGGTTTAGAAGTAGGAGAAACAGGAGGAATTAAAGTTAATGAACGGATGCAAACTTCCGATCCTTCAATATACGCCGCCGGAGATAATGCAGAAGTCTTAGATATGGTAACGTGTAAACCAACGTTAAGTCTCCTAGGGAATACAGCTGTAAAAATGGGTAGAGTTGCCGGGATAAATGCAGCTGGTGGTGATGCCAAATTCCGCGGTGTAGTAAACGTCTGGATAGTAAACCTAGAAAATCTAAAATTTGGAGGCGCTGGAATAAGCTACGATCATGCTCTAAAATTAGGAATAGATGCGGTAGCCGTAACTATTCGAGTACCTGATAAACCCGAAATCTATCCGGATGCTCACAAAATAACTGTACGCTTAATCGCTGAGAAAACCACAGGTAGAATTCTAGGTGGGCAGATCTTAGGCGTAGATGGAGTATTATGCCGTCTTAACGTTCTCGCAACTGTGCTTTCGAGAGAAATGACCGTTCATGAACTAGCTGAGCTAGAGTTAGCGTATACCCCCAGTCTCTGCGAAATCGTAGATCCTCTACACGTTGCGGCAGATGCATTATTAAAACGTCTACGTAAACGATCTTAAAATAGCTAACTTTTTAATTTCAAATTAATATTATTCATGTGTGGATACATTACGTGAAATATCCAAGTATATTAAAAAAATAGTTTCGGAGAATTCGTTTATAGCAGGTATAGTTCTCTTCGGCTCTATCGCTAGAGAAGAGAAACATGAAAAAAGCGATATTGATCTACTAATTTTATGGGATAACCTATATGTGGACCCGGACGAAAGATATGTTTACATCTATAAGGTAGTGTCAAAATATTTCCCTCCATCTACAAGCCTCACAATACTCGATATGAAATACGATGATTTTTTAAAAGTTGAGAAAGCTACTCCTTTATTTCTTAATATAGTATATGATGGCATAGTATTATTCGATAAATATGGAAAACTGAAAAATTTTATTTTAAAAGTTAAGAAAGAGCTAGAAAAAATGGGAGTTAAAAGAGAGAAGATAGGCAAATACTACTACTGGAAATTACCTAAAGCCGGAAGTAAAGTCGAGTTAAAGGTGTAAAATGTGGAGATAGATCCTCGCGAAGAGGTATCATACAGGCTTAACTTAGCGATAGAGCAGCTCGAGATGGCTACAAAAAGGTTTAGTATAGAAGATTGGGTTGGAGTTGTTCAAGCTTCACAGCTAGCGGCAGAGAACGCTGCTAAAGCCATAATAGCACATTTCCATCTTCCAAGCTGGACTCATGATCCATCAGGAGAGCTTAGGATAATATCTAGTGAAATTCCAAGCGAATTTAAAAGTGATATCGATGAACTAATCGAAATAGTCAGTACTCTAGCGCCCGAACACGGCAGAACTAGCTATGGAATACCGGCTTAAAGATTAACTCCAAGACAGCTTTACGATAGAATGAAAGCGGAAAAAGCTCTTAACATGGCTCGCAAAGCTATAGCTATTTCTAGGAAAATCTTAAAGAATCTAGGGTATACAATTTAGCGGAAAGAAGCTATTTTCGAACTTTATCTACACTAAAGTTTACGCTATCATTGAAATGGCTATCTAAAACTATACAAGTATACGTTCTCTCGACACCTTCTATACTCCTTATCTTTTCTATAATTTCATTTATCTCTCTGGAAGATGGAGCAAATACAATTGCAGCTAAATCGTATTGACCACTGATCTCATAGACTTTTTCCACACCTTTTATCTTAACTATCTGCTTAGCTATCGAGGGACAGTAAGATTCAATTCTAGAATTTATCAAAACTATAGCTCTAATACCTCTCCCCTGCTCTATCGTAAATCTTTCAATATACCCTTTCTCCACCAGCGCCTTTACCCTCTTCCTGACAGTAGACTCGGAGACTCCTAGTTTCTCGGCAATACGCGTATAGCTAATCCGCGCATCTTTTTTAAGCAAGTTCAATATAGCTATATCGACTTCATCCAAGAGAGCCACCTACAGATTATCCAAACTAGATGATTAATATTTTTTCCATTAAACATTCTAGTTTTTCGAGAAACTAGGTTACCAGTTTAAACCTGGTAGATTTTCAATATCTACGGCATATGCCATAGATATTTTCGCCAGCTAGAGCTCTTTCAGTATCTTTTAAATTTCATAATAAGTCTCCAAGTTTTTTAATTTTAAATTTTGGATTTAACAATTGGATAATATCCTGAAACTTTTTCTTATCAGACACTTCTTGAATATCTTTATCTTCTGTTACTAAAGTATCAGCTCGGTTAATAGCTGATGAAAGAATAAGACAATCTATAAAATCATCCAATATACTCCTTAGCTTAAAAGCCGTCAATAATATAGAAGTATCGTATATGGGAATCTTGTCTATTCTATCATCGTATAAGAGAGCTCTTATACCCTTAGACACTCTCTCGGGAGTAAGAGCTCCAGTGACCACATATTTAGCGCCTTTTGCCGAAAGCTCAAAAAATGTAATCTCGCTTACCGAAATCTCATATCCTCCTTTAATCAGTTCGATGATAGCAGCTCGTGGAAAACTTCTAACGGATATTCCTATAACTGGAAGGAAATAAGTAGTATCCAATAATAATTTCATATTTCGGCCTTCCGGGAAAGTTCTCTTCTAAACCTGTGGAATTCTTCCAGCGTAATCTCGACAGCTGGTGGTTCCTCCAGAACATCCTCAAGGCTTGGAATAGGCTCTACTAATAATCTTCCTCCTTCAACTCTATAAATCACTTTCATATGAGGCTTAAGGCCCAGCTTCTCCCTAATTTTCTTAGGAGGAAATAGTTCTCCTTTCGAACCAACTCGACCTTCTATTATCATTCAGAATAACCGATTAAAAATTTATAAATTCGATATATAAAAATTTCGAGTAAAAGAGTATCAACCTGTAATTATAATGCACTATTGACTTAGAAATTAAGTTCACAGGCAATGTCCCGAATCGCTAACTAGGAAATTTATAACCTCTCTAATCAATTCTCTAGTTGTACTCGTCCCGCCAAGATCGGGAGTTAGTACATTTCCTAGAGATAAGACTCTCCATATGGCGTTCTCGAGTCTATCTGCTTCTCTCCGAAAACCTAGATATCTCAACATATAAGCCGCGCTTAACATCAATCCTATTGGATTTGCAATACCTTTGCCAGCTATATCGAAAGCAGCTCCGTGGACAGCTTCGAACATAGCATATTTATCGCCTAGATTACAGGCAGGCACCAAGCCTATACTACCAACTAGAGCCGCTATTTCATCCGTCAGAATATCACCGAACATATTCGTAGTTACAATAACGTCGAAGTTATCAGGGTTTCTAATCAACTTATAGGCAGTAGCGTCGACTATACTATACTCAACCTCTATTTGTGGAAAATCTCTCGCTATTTCCTCCGCAGTTTCTAGGAATAATCCACAAGTTTCTCTTAAAATATTAGCTTTATGAACTACAGTAACTTTCTTCCTACTGTTCTCTACAGCATATTTAAATGCTCTAAGTAGAATACGTCTCGACGCATGTTCAGTAATAACGCGCAGGCTAATAGCAATTCCAGGCAATGGTCTAAGCTCTACGCCACTGTACAATCCCTCTGTATTCTCTCTAAAGAAGACGATATCCAGATTCTTCACAGGCGATAATGGATTACTCTTGAAAAACCTGATATTAGCGTATAAGTCGAGGAATCGTCTCAACAAAACATTTACACTTCTATAACCCTTCCTATCAACCGGAGTAGCTATAGGTCCTTTAAGAACAGCATCACACTTCTCTATAATCTCTAAGTCTTTCTCGCTTATAGGCACTCCCTCCCTCTTCCACCGGGCAAGCCCAGCATCTATAAAGACGTATTCTAGTGGAACCTCGAGATAATTGAGGACTTCAAGAGTAGCATCTACTATCTCAGGACCTATACCATCTCCACGAATAACAGCTATTCTCTTACTCAAAAACTCCACCTCTTTTCAAATAATCGACTAAGCCGCCTGCCAAGTAGATTTTATAGATAATCTCTGGCCACTTTCTAAATCTAAGCTGGACTCCACTAGTCAAGTTTCTAATAATCCCCTCTTCCAGCAATATCTCGGCTTCATCTTCCTCCTCGAAAAGCGAAGCAACTCCTGGACACTCTATCGCCGCGAGGCCGACGTTTATAGCATTTCTAAAAAAGATTCTAGCAAAACTCTCCGCGACGACAGCTCCGACTCCTAGAGCTTTTATAACTAGAGGAGCGTGTTCCCTACTGCTACCACAACCAAAATTCTGCCCGGCGACTATAATATCTCCAGGCTTTATCTTTTTATGAAGCTCTGGATCTAAATCTTCAAAAGCATGCCTAGCTAGTTCTTTCATATCCAATATGTCGTACTTATACCTACCTGAAATAATCAAATCAGTATTAACGTCATCTCCCAGCTTCCATACACGCCCACGAATCTTCATCAACTCCACCTCCTCGGATCAACTATCTTCCCAACAATAGCAGAAGCCGCCGCCGTAGCCGGAGAGGAAAGGAAAATTTCCGCCTTAGGATTACCCATCCTACCTCTGAAATTCCTATTCTGCGTGCTGAGACAAACTTCTCCATCTCCTAAAATCCCTAAATGCCTTCCAGGACATGGACCACAACCAGGCGGTATAACAACAGCTCCAGCTGATATCAGTATATCTAAAACGCCAGTTCTAACGGCTTTTAGGTACACTCTTCTAGACGCGGGGGCTACGATAAGCCTAGTTTTCACATTCTTTTCTTTAAGAATTCTAGCCGCTACTTCTAAATCTTCAAAACGTCCATTCGTACAACTCCCTATAAAAACCTGATCCACCTCTATACCCTCCACCTCCGATACTGGGCACACATTATCTACGGACAGAGGCTTAGCGACCATAGGCTCGAGATTAGACAAATCTACGAAAATCTCGTCAACATATTCAGCTTTATCATCCGGACTTAGCTTATCCACGGCCGCTGGCCGCCCAACATCTCTGAGAAAGGCGAGAGTTTTATCATCAACAGGACATAAACCAGTCTTAGCGCCGACTTCGACAACCATATTCGTAAGCGTAAGCCTAGAGCTTATACTCATCGAAGATACTCCTTCTCCCATAAATTCTAAAGCCTTGTATATAGCTCCACGAGCTCCTATTTCTCCTAAAAGCCATAGAATAGCGTCTTTAGACGATAAAGGCGGCTTTAACTCACCATTCATAACAACTTTTATCGACTCAGGAACTTTTATCCATATAAAACCGGTAGCCATGGCGACTCCTATATCAGTACTTCCAAACCCGGCGCTAAAAGCTCCTAATGCGCCATAAGTGCAAGTATGGCTATCAGCTCCAGCTATAACCATCCAAGGCAGTACGTGGTTTTCCACCATAAGCTGGTGACAAATACCATTGCCGATATCGTAGAATATACAACCATTCTCCTCGGCAAATCTCCTCATAAACAAGTGCACATTGCTTATAGTCGAACTAGGACTAGGCGCGGTATGATCTATTACAAGTACTGTTCTATCTGGAGAATACAACGGACGATTAAGTTCTTCTAATACTTTAATCGCCAGCGGAGCCGTACCGTCGTGAGCGAGTATATAGTCAAGCTTTACCGTAACTATCTCGCCAGGCTCTACTCTCCTTCCAACTTTCCTAGAGATTATCTTCTCAACCATAGTCATACCGCTCACTCAACACACCTCCACAAGAGATTTAACAACACGTTCAAGCACATCTATAGAGGATAAATACTCACTAACCAGCAACCTTTCAATATTTGTATGACTAAGTCTAGGATTACCCGGTCCATAAGCCACTACGGGTATGCCTAGCCTCCTACCTATTAAATTAAAATCGCTAGTACCCAACTTGTTAATTAAAATAGGCTCAACTTTCATGACTTCTTTAATACTCTCTAGAAACGTCTTAACTAGAATACTATCCTGTTTAACAGAGAAAGGCTCTACAGAACTGTTAAAAACTATATCAACTTTAAAACTCTTCTCTTCCGCTCTAAACCTATCTACCTTATCTAAAATAATACGTTTAATTTCTTGAAGTGAAAAACGAGGCGGCACGCGTAAATCTACGTGAAGCCTACAAGATTCGGGTAGAGAGCTTAAGTTATCTCCTCCATGGACAACTGTAGGGCATATAGGAATCCTACCGAGACTCTGTAACAATCTACTCTTTATCGACGAGTAAAGCTGGAAACATGACTCTATAGCATTGCTCCTAGCTATAGACGCGCTCGCATGCATAGCCTTACCTCTAACTTCAAGCCAGAAAGATAACCTGCCGTGATAAGACACTGTAACTCCTCTACCTCTACTAGGCTCTCCTATAATACCGTACTTAATCGATCTAGGCAGTCTCTCTAATAAAGCCTCGGTACCCAAGCCTTCAGGAGTCTCTTCATCGCTAACTACTGCAAAATACACCATTTCCCTAACTTCTTCCTGGAGTCTCAGAAAAGCACAAATCATCGCAGCTAAAGGACCTTTAGCATCTACAACCCCTCTACCTGAGAGAATACCGTTACGCAAGGTTACGGGAAGCTGTCCTGGAACAGTATCCACATGACCGCAAAGCAAAACAATAGGCTTTTCTCCAGTACAGGTTAATACTCCATAATCATCTATGTTTACATCTATGCCTGCTTTTCCAAGCATCTCGGCTAGAAAGTTTAAAGCCTTACCAGCATCGCCTGAAGGACTATATATTTTTAAAAGCGAGATTAATAGCTCTAATTCAAAATTATTCTGAGTAATTTACAAGCACCTCCTCTAGCACATCTATTACCTTCCCTACTTGTTCTCTGTTTATAACCAATGGAGGGAGAAGCCTTATCACATTCCTACCAGCTGTCAACAACAATACTCCCTTATCCACAGCTTGGAAAGCAATTTCTCCAGCTACGCCTCTTCGCAATTTAATTCCAATCATCAAGCCTAAACCCTTAACCTCTCTCGCCAAAAACGACTTAGAAACTGCATTCTCCAAGCCATTTTTAAGAAGAGCTCCCATCTCCCTAGCCTTTTCACACAGCTTCTCCTCACGGATAACGTTTATAGCCGCTAAAGCAGCAGTCATCGCGAGA
>QMRG01000078.1 GCA_003649235.1 Thermoprotei archaeon
TATAAGGAAAATCTTAAGTGAAAAGGGAAAAGCTGTAATTGTGGATTTATGCGAACATTCCTTCGAAGAGTTTCGAGAAGAAATGGGAGATATACATCTAGGCTTTAAGCCAGAGTTTATTAGAAAAATAGCTGAAAGATTTTTCCCGAAAACTTCTATAAGAAAAATTCTGGGAATATGTTATAAGTGTTCCAGTAGATCAGCTGAGCTTTCCGTCGCTTACTTGACGATGCTATAATAATTTATAGAATTTTTCTATAGTTTTAACGAGGACTTTATAACTGAATTCCAGGTTTTTCAGAGATATTCTCTCATTTACTCCGTGAGCCATGGATAAAATTTCTTTGAAGGGGAGATCGCTTCTGATAGGGTGAAAACCGTAAGCCACGCTGCTGAATATCCTCCTAAAGTACCTGGAGTCAGTACCTCCCGTCACCATGAAAGGCGTCGCCCTAGCGTTAGGGATAAGCTCGCGTAGCGCTTCTTCAATAGCCTTGTAGAGTGGAGTTTCTATAGGCGATTCGCTAGGAGGTTCTTTTTGGAGGAATTCGAGTTCATAGTCTACGTCTTTAAGTATTCGCCTTAGATAATCTTTTACCCATTTCTCGCTATAGCCTGGTAATAACCTGCAGTCTACAACAAGTTCACAGCATGAGGGTATGATATTTTCTTTTTCTCCGCCTTTTACTATGGTTGGAGCAAGCGTGTTTCTGAGCATAGCCTCTATGAACATTGCGTGACTTTTATCCGGAAATTTCTTTAATGCATAGTCTACAGTATATGGATTTAATAGGAAACTAGAAATCCATTTTTTCCCATACATCTCTAGTAAATTCTTAAGGAAGAACTTGGTATGAAGAGTAGCTCTTATTGGAGGCTTCGCCGAGGCTATTCTATCTATGCATCTAGCGGCTTTAACCACGGCATTTTCCCCGATACCTGGCATAGATGCATGACCCGGCTTACCTTTAAACCTAAGTTTAAACCAGTAAACCCCCTTCTCCGCTGTCTGAACTAGAAATAGAGATCCTTTAGGAGTCGGAAATTCAAATCCTCCACCCTCATTCAGTACATAATCCGCCTTTATTAAATCCGGCTTGTTTTTTATTAGCCATCCAACACCTCTCCTACCTCCTTTCTCCTCATCTGCGGTTGCTGCAAAAATTAGAGTCCCCTTAAATGCCTTTCTAGATACTATTTCTGCAAACGCGAAAAGCTCTACGGCTACCAATCCTTTACAATCTAAAGCTCCTCTACCCCAGACGAAGCCATCTTTTATCAAACCGGAGAAGGGGTCATGTTTCCACTCTTGAGGTTTAGCGGGCACAACGTCTAAGTGTGAAAGAAGAAGTAACGTAGGGCCTGGCTCGCCGCTTTGGATTTTCGCAACTACGTTTCCTCGATTCTTTTCGCTCTCCAAAACTTGACTTTCAATTCCTAATTCGGAAAGTTTCTCAGCGACGAGTTTCGCTGCTTCGAGCTCGTTTCCAGGAGGATTTGAAGTGTCCACCTGTATAAGCTGAGAGAGGAAAGACGCTATCTCGCCTACTTCGAAGCAAGACATACCATATATTAAAAAAATAGAAATATAAGTTTCTCGGCAGTTATTTGAAAGCTTCCAGCGCTTTTATCCTCTTAACTATATTCGGATGAGTGGAGAATATCTCTACTAAAGTTTCGAAGAAGCCGACTTCACTAGATTTAAGCCGTTCAACTAAACGTTCGGCGTCAGATAATAATTCTAGATCTCTGAGAGAAGACGTTGGGTCGTAAATGAATAAAGTTCTGAACTGGGAGTATTGGCCGACGTTTAGGCCTCTAAGAGCTAGATTACCGGTAACTACGGCAATTTTAGCCAGTGCTTTTTGAAGTTTTCTAGCGCCGTCTTCAAGTATTATCGCGCTGTGGGCGTCTGCGTAGTATTCTCTAAGCCTGCTTAATCCAAGCACGAAGAGTTGGAGTATATAGCCTAGGGCTATTAACCCTAGTCCCAGTAATCCTCTATTTTCTCTACTACTTCTAGAATATGAGAAGACGTAGCCTAGATAGAGCAGTAGTGCGGGCAAGAGAGAAGCAAACATCATTAACTGGACATCTCTATGTTTTAAGTGTCCAATTTCGTGGCCTATAACCGCCGCTACTTCGTCCTTATCTAAAACCTTTAACAATCCCTGCGTCACAGCTATCCTATTACCGGCTAATGGAGAACCATAGGCGAAAGCATTAGGTATAGGGAGGCTTGATATCATTAGCTTAGGCGTTTTTATTCCACTCTTAGATGAAAGCTCTTCTACTATATTGTAGAGCTCCCCGTGTCTATAAGGATCGGCTTCAGAAATTCCATAGAAAGCATCTATGATATAGGGTGCAAATAGCCATTGAGCCAGGTTAACTAGTATTATTAAGAGCGCTGTAACTGTTAAACCTGCACCGAAATACATCGCTAGTCCTCCAACTATTAACGTAGTAACTCCTATGACTACCGCCAATGTCCCTAACATAGCCAATCTAAGCTTCCATAGTGGAGACACTATCTATCACCTCAAGATAATGAGTAAAGAATATAGTTATAAAGATGGCGTTCAAGCCACGTTCTGGTAGTTCATATATCCAAACTTTGCCGAAAAGAAATAAGAAAACTCTTTGCCTCGAAATTAGAGAATTATAGAAACATTTTGTAATTATAATGCCAAAAAATCTTGTATGCGGTTGTAAAGATCTATTTTATGAAAAATATCCTTGTTAACTTGGCATCAATATATACAAGAAAAAATTTTAGTATTCATTGTTTTATTCAATAGGGAACTGTGGCACATATCGAGCTTCAGGTCGCTCTCGATTTTACCCGACTTGAAAATGCTCTTAGAATTGCTGAAATTGTCAGAGATTTAGTTGATATTTTAGAAGCTGGTACTCCACTAATAAAATCTGAAGGATTAAAATCCGTTAAAAAACTTAAAGAAAGATTCCCTGATAAACCTGTTCTAGCTGATATGAAAACCATGGACACAGGTTTTCTCGAAGTTTCGCTAGCCGCTGAACATGGCGCGGATATAGTTTCCGTTCTAGGAGTAGCTTCTAATGCTACCTTGACTTCAGCTATTAAAGCAGCTAGGGAGAAAGGCGTTGAAATAATGGCAGACCTCATAGGAGTGAAAAATAAGCCTAGTAGGGCGAGAGAATTAGAGAAACTAGGCGTAGATTATATTCTAGTACATGTGGGAATAGATGAGCAGAAAGAGGGGCGAGATCCTCTAGAGGATTTAAAGACCGTTTCCGAGGTTGTGGATACTAAGATAGCTATAGCAGGAGGCTTAACTCCGGAAAAGATAAAAAGGTTAAGAGGTTATAGAGTGGACGTGGTAATCGTTGGGTCTTATATTACAAAATCTGAAAACCCGCGTCTCGCTGTTGAAAAAATTAGAGAGGCGATTAAATGTTTATTAGAGTAGTTTCTGAGATACTTGAAGATCTGAGACAAGTACTGCAGCAAGTCGATGAAAAAGAAATCGATAATTTCGTGAAGGCATTATTAGATGCTAGAAGGATATTTATCGTAGGTGCTGGACGTTCAGGGCTTGTCGGTAGAGCTTTTGCTATGAGACTAATGCATTTAGGCATTGAAGTCTACGTTGTGGGAGAAACTATAACACCGGCGATAAGGGAAGGAGATCTTTTAGTAGCGATTTCAGGTTCAGGTAGGACTTCTTTTCCTCTAGTAGCTGCAGAGACTTCTAAACGTTTAGGAGCTAAGGTCTTCGCTATAACATCTGATAAAAACTCGCCGTTAGCCAGATGTAGCGATTATGTACTATTAGTTAAAGGGAGAACTAAAGATAACGCCGTGAGAGATTACATCTCAAGACAGCTCGCTGGAGAACATCCCCCGTTAACGCCCCTAGGCACTCTTTTCGAATTATCAACCTCAATACTTCTAGACGCCGTCATCTACAAGATTATATCGATGCTAGGGATTAGCGAGAAGGAAATGTTGGAAAGACATTCAAATCTGGAGTGATTCAATGAAGATAGGTATAGCGTCAGATCACGCCGGTTATAAGCTCAAAGAATATCTTAAGAAGATCTTAGAAAAAGAGGGACATCAAATAGTAGACCTAGGCACATATAACCTTGAATCCGTCGATTATCCCGATTATGCGGCTAAACTAGCTGAACTAGTATCAAAAGGTCTAGTTAAAAGGGGGATATTGATCTGTGGTACTGGAATAGGAATGAGTATAGTTGCCAATAAGTTCCCCGGTATTAGAGCAGCTGTATGTTGGAGTGAAGAAACCGCTGCTTTATCGAGGAGACATAATGATGCAAATATATTATGTCTAGGAGGTCGAATTTTAAAAAATGAGGAGGCAGCTAAGATATTAAGAGTGTGGTTAAATACAGAGTTTGAGGAAGGAAGGCATCTTAGAAGAATTGAAAAAATAAAGAAAATAGAAGAGAAGATGCGTAAATCGTAGCAAATGATCAGCTTCTCTCTAAGTCTAGTTTTTTCAACTTTTCTATATTCTTAATCTCTGTGGGATCTGGCTCTTTAATGCTAAACCAGGCTTCTAGTATTTCCTTAGCTACCTCTTCTGAAGTTAGTCTAGCACTTAAAGCTAAGACATTCGCATCGTTCCACAATCTAGCACCTTTAGCGTTCTCAGCGTCAGTTACAAGGGCCGCTCTTACCCCTCTGACCTTGTTGGCAGCTATCGATACCCCAGTACCAGTATAACATATAACTATCCCCATATCCGCTCTATTCTCAGCGACCATTTTCCCGACTTCATAGCCTACATCCGGCCATGGTTCCAGTTTTCCAGTTTTTAAAGCACCTATAGGTATTAGATCGAAACCTTTTTTCTTTAAGTACTCATAGATAAACCTGGCTATATAATATGCATCGTCAGAACCTATAGCTATTTTCATCGTTTTAATCTAGCTTTTCAAAATAAAAAGATTAGCGGCTATGCCAAGGGCAACTATCGACAAATAAGCGATACGTAAAAATACTTCTTTTTAAGTAATAATACGTATGAATATGTATAAGGACTCCAAGAAAAAACTGACCATAACGATAGATGCAGAGATCCTAGACAAAGCTAGAAAAGCGGCAGAAGGTAAGAATATCCCTCTCTCGAGGTTGATCGAAAACTTCCTATCGTTTTTCGCGGAGCCTTACGTCTACTGCTTTAGTTGCGGAGAAAAATTCTATGTAAAAGATGCAAAAGTCTGTCCTAAGTGTGGATGGCTTATATGCCCTTATTGTAAAGCGTGTAGATGTGGATTGAGCGAAGACGTCGCAGTCTCCATCTTCTATATGAGGAAAGTTTACGAAGACTTGCTGGTAGGAAGACTTAAATGACGAGGTGAGAGAATGCTTGTCTGGGTCTACTGGTTTGTCAGTTTGACAATAGTGACCCATGCCAGCGCCTATATAGTTAAACGATTTAAGGAGTATGGCTTTGCAGCATTAACAGCTTTCTATACTATATACCTTGGGGCTTCACAGATACTCGCTAGTAGAATTATAGAATTCGATTTAGGGTTTTACAAGTTCTATGCTCCAGCTGCTGTTTTCATATATCCATTCATTGCACAGGCAATAGATATGATAAACGAAGTTTATGGAAGAAAAAGTGCTCACTTAGCCATTATAATAGCCTTTATTACTCAAATTTTGCTTGTGACTTTTATAGCGATGGTTAACTCCCTTAATCCAGCGCCGTTCTTCCAGTTCGAAGAAGCTTGGCAGAATCTCTTCGGGTTAAGTATTAGAATTACGGCCGCGAGCTGGATATCCTTTCTGATATGTTCAAATCTGGATGCCTATGTGTTCGATTCTCTTAAAAGAAGATTTCTAACGAAAGAACTCAGTTTTAAGCTAGATACCTCTCTAAACCCCTATGTGTGGCTTAGGTCGAGCGTAAGCGATATCCTAGACTTAACTTTAGATTCTGTGATCTTCGTTACGCTAGCTTTCTACGGAGTAATGCCCGTAATACCGCTGATCATAGGACAGATAGTGAGCAAGAATATTATAGGCTTTATAGACAACCCATGGTTCGTCTGGTATAAACGCCTACTTAGAAAAAGCCCTAGATAGGCCTAGACGTGTTTTCTGTTAATGCTCTTACCTCATTATGCCGAATTAACAGTAACCTGCGACGGATCTGCAACTACGTTATCTCTGCTATCATCACAATTTTTTGAAATTATCCTTTATCAAAACTGATATGAGATCTATTACAGTCTCTACATCTTTCTTATAAGCTATGCCATAGGAAGAATGAATATACCTGACCGGCACTGATACTCCTACCGTTCTCGCCCCTAGCTGTATATACCATTTAGCGTCAGTTCCGCTTTTTGGCGATATCTGAAATTGTACCTTAACATTCTTCTTCTCCGCCAATTCTGTTATATAATCGACGAGTTTTCTCTGAGCTATAATAGTAGCATCCATAAGCCTTATTGCAGCTCCTTCTCCGGCTTTGGTCACTATCTTTTCGGATGGAGTACCAGGAGTATCATTCGCTATAGTTCCTTCGATCGATATTCCAATATCAGGTTTAAACCTGTGAGCCAACGTTGAGGCACCTCGCCCGCCAACTTCTTCTTGAACAGTAAAAGCTGCCACTACTTTTCCGTACTCAGGACCTCTCGCTTTCTCCAAAGCTTTAAGCAGGACATAACATCCAACTCGGTCATCCAAAGCCTTACCTATAACACAATTTCCCTCTGAGATAAAATAGCTATGGAATACCGCTGTGGTTCCTCTATCGATTCCAAGTGTTATCGCTTCTTCCCTTGAAGATACTCCTATATCTATAAATAATTCGTCTATAGTTAGTTCTTTCTTGCCATCTCTAAGTAAATGAGGCGGAGTTGCACCTATAATACCATATACTTCGCCTCTCTTGGCGAGTACTGTTACCAGATTACCTATCGCCGTTCCGGGATTTATTCCTCCAAGATTTGTAACTTTTAGAAAACCTTCATCTGTTACATAAGTGACCATGAAACCTATCTCATCCATGTGTGCTGAGAGGAGAGTTAAAGGTCTGCCTTCTCCCAGTTCGACGTACACATTCCCTATAGGATCGATTTTATAATCGAAATCAAGTTTGTCCAACTCATTTATTATAAGTTCGGCGATTTTATCTTCGAATCCTGGAGGCCCAGGAGTTAAACAGAGTTTTTTAAGCAAAGCGTATTCTGACATAATTTCAACTTTATATGTAAAAAATATATAAATTTTACATTGTTACGGAAAAGGGAAAGTATCCGCTTAAGAATTCTGATGTTGCTCCAGCATATCCTTTAGCTCCTCTAATGTTAGAGGAAGAGGACTTCTCCTATCGAAGAGTAGCTTGGCTACTCTAGCAATCAGAGGAGGAACGAGTTCGGCTTTTGATAATAGCGATTCATCTAATAGTACTTTACGGGCTTTACCTAATCCGACAACTTCACCCGCGGATAGTACATATACAGTGTCTGCTATTCTAGCTATAAAATCCACGTCGTGCGACGCTACCA
>QMRG01000079.1 GCA_003649235.1 Thermoprotei archaeon
TACAATCCCCGGTAGTAGACTACGTAAATATCCCGGAAAATCGGTATCGCAGATTAAAGTTATCTGAGAGGAAGGATCGATTTTTCTAATCCAGTGAATTGCATAAACACCAGCTAAATCTCCGCCTAAGATCAATATGTTCATACGCTTCGATATCCTAAGACTAGTCGCTGTAGTTAAGTCTTCTGCAATTTATCTCTACCATTGAGGACACAATATTTAAACCGTGCATTATTTTATCATAGACAAGCGTGGCGATAACCTTGACTGTACAAGCTGGCGTCGTGGGTAAGCCGAACGTTGGGAAATCTACATTCTTTGCAGCAGCTACACTCACCGATGTAAAAATAGCTCCTTATCCTTTCACTACGATAGACGCAAATAAGGGCATTGGTTACGTTAGAATAAAATGTGTATGTAGAGAACTAGGTGTAAAAGATACCCCGGTGAACTCCATTTGCATAGACGGATGGCGTTTCGTACCCATTGAACTTATAGATGTTGCAGGCTTAGTGCCGGATGCCTGGCAAGGGCGAGGATTGGGAAATAGGTTCCTTGACGAATTAAGACGGGCTAATGTATTGATACACGTGATAGACGCAGCAGGAACTACTGATATCGAAGGTAAACCAGTGAAACCGGGTACTCATGACCCTCTGGAAGATGTAGAGTTCTTGGAAAGAGAGATAACTATGTGGATGTACCAAATAATATCTAAGGATTGGCCTCGAATAGCGAGAACACTTGATTTAAAAGCCGATCTTGCTAAAGAGCTTAGTAAAAGATTAAGCGGATTAGGGATAACTGTTGCCGAAATAGAGAACACATTGTCTGAAACTGGTCTTTTACGTAAGAAACCTTCAAAATGGACAGATAGTGAATTGAAAGATTTTATTAAAGTACTTAGAGAAAAGTCAAAACCTATAATCATAGCTGCGAACAAATCCGACTTGCCAACCGCTGAAGATAATATAAAGAAGCTTAAAAAAGAGCTGAATAGATATTTAATTATTCCTACTAGTGCTGAATCTGAACTTGCTTTGAGAAAAGCAGCTTCTAAGGGGTTAATAAAGTACCTTCCAGGAGATCCAGACTTTGAAATTATAGGTGAAGTCACTTCAAAACAACGGAAAGTTTTAGAATATATTAGGGAAAAAGTTCTGAAGAAATGGGGATCCACAGGTGTTCAGCAAGTTATAAATGCCGCGTTTCTTGACGTTTTAAAAATGCTAGCAGTATTTCACGTAGAGAATGAAAATAAGTACACAGATCACTATGGCCGCGTATTGCCAGATGTATATCTTATACCTCGTGGTACAACTGCCAGGGAATTTGCCTATATGATACATACAGACTTAGGCGAAAAATTCATCAGCGCTATCGATGTGAAAACTAGAAAAAGATTATCAGCGGATTTTGAGCTTAAACATAGAATGATAATAAAGATAATAGCTGGTAGATAAGGTAACACAAATGAAGGTTATTGAAATTAAAAACGTAACATTTACGTATAGAGGAAACAACGAGCCTTCTCTCCTGAATATAAACTTTGAAGTGGAGAAGGGCGAGTTTATACTCCTTACAGGACCTTCTGGTTGCGGCAAGAGCACTCTTTGCCGCTTATTCAACGGATTGATCCCTCATTTCTATGGAGGAAAGCTTGAAGGAGAAGTGATAGTTTTAGACATGAATGTTAAAGATACTCCTACCTATGAATTGGCTAGGCATGTTGGTATGGTATTTCAAGATCCAGAAAATCAACTATTTCTTTCAAATGTGGAAAAAGAGATAGCATTTGGTTTGGAGAATTTAGGTCTGCCTAGAAGAGAGATACAGAGAAGAGTTAAGGAAGTGATAGAATATATGGGTCTAGAAAATATCAAGGATAAAGCTCCTTACGAGCTCAGTGGAGGTCAACAACAGAAAGTTGCTATAGCTTCCGTGCTTGCTATGCAACCTGAAATACTTGTGCTCGATGAACCAACGGCAAACCTAGACCCATACTCCAGTCTAGATTTACTCAACATAGTTACCAGATTAAACAAAGAGCTGAAGATGACGGTAATTATAGTGGAGCATAAATTAGAAATGTTGCTAGACAAAGTCTCTAGGCTAATGCTGATGAATAAGGGACGCATCGTCTTAGATAAAGCTCCACAAGAAGCAGTCTTAAACTCTAAAATTAAAATCGTAGGTGTTCCCAAAATAATAGAAGTTTATGAACAATTAAAAGGAACAGGTTATGACCTTGGAAAACCTCCTCTATCTCCCGAAGACTTCGTGAATACGATACGGAAAATGGTCGATACACATGGTTGAAACCGTCGTAGAAGTCGAAAATCTATACTATTCTTACAACTCTCACCCAGTCTTACGAGGAATAAATCTAGAAATAAGGAGAGGAGAAATCGTAGCTATCATGGGCGAGAACGGCGCTGGAAAGACAACATTAATAAAGCATTTCAATGGATTGCTAAAACCTAAAAAAGGGCTCGTTAAAGTTTTTGGAGTAGATACGAGGAAAGTTAGTGTGGCCGAGCTTTCTCGAAAAGTGGGACTGGTTTTTCAAAATCCAGATCATCAACTTTTCGCAGAAACTGTTGAAAAGGAAGTAGAATTCGCTTTAAGAAACTTTGGATTCAAAGAAGAAGTTATAAAAAGAAGGGTAGAATGGGCTTTAAACCTCATGGGATTAACTAAATATCGTAATCGCTCTCCATTTACCTTAAGCATTGGTGAAAGAAAACGACTAGCAATAGCTTCTGTACTAAGTTACGACCCCGAACTCATAATCTTCGATGAACCCACGGCAGGACAGGATTTTCTACAAAAAGAGAGAATAGCTGAGCTTCTGAATCTGCTGCGAACACAGGGCAAAACAGTGATTATTGTGACTCATGATGTTGAATTTGTGGCAACGAGATTCGAACGTGTAATAGTAATGAGCCAGGGTAGGATTATTGGCGATGGAAGTTTTAGAAAAATACTCTCAAATCTTGAAATTCTCAAAAAAGCTAGGCTATTACCACCACAAATTGTTAAATGTGCATGGTTATTGTCCGATATTGGAATTCCAAGAGATATTATCTATCCTGAAGAGTTAGTTGAAAAACTAGAGAAGATTTTAAGGCGCTAAATATGGATAGCATATTCGAAGGTTTTAAATTTAAAAAGAAGAACACGATAATACATAATCTCGACCCGAGAGCTAAATCAGTATACTTAGTCATGTCGTTTATTTCAGCTCTTCTCTTTACAGAGCCCATTCCTCTGATAATAATATTCTTAACATCTCTACCGTTGGTATTCATCGCGAAAACGTTTCGAGAGTGGAGTAGAAGCATGAAAAGCTTGTCATTTTTTATAGCCTTTATCTTTATCCTAAACCTAATATCTATGACCGAGAATAGACTAAACTACGCGTTTTCAATGGTATTTAGATTTCTAGCCTTAACATCAGCTTTTTCAGTATTCTTTCTAACCACTACGCCTGACGACTTTATGTCGGCGCTAGAAAAAATAGGATTGCCCAAAGAATATACGTTAATGTTTACCATGTCAATGCGCTTTGTCCCTACTTTAGCCAGAGATTTACAGATTATAGTTGATGCTCAAAAATCTCGCGGTCTTGAACTTGAAAAAGGTAGTTTAATTAGAAAAGTAAAGAATTATGTACCGATATTAATACCTCTGATAATATACGAGATTAGAAGGAGCATAATGATAGCCGAGGCTTTGGAAGCTAGGGCATTCGGCGCTTTGAAGCAAACAACTTCTTACACTGAGTTAAAAATGAAATTCAAAGATTATATATTTATAATAATCATAATCATCTTCTTTGGCACACTTATATTCCTCAAAATTTTCAATTTAATGCCGGTTTGGATGACAATTAAACTACCAGAGATCTTTTAGCCTACCGCCGTCCTCTACTCTTTAAAACCGCTAACCATGGATTACCTTGCACAAAAGAAGGCATGCGTTTGGAAAAATCATCATCGCTATTTATATTCTCGATTTCAGAAACCACAGCTCTAGAGTTAATTTCAGAAAAAACTAGAGCTAAACGATTAATACTTTCCGCTAATTTTTCAATACTTTTTTCTAACCTATTTAATTGCTCAACTATACTTCCTGTATCTAGTTGAGGAAGACTTGCTATTGGTTGAGATCCGATAATATCGGCCAGAGTCTCTCTAACAACTTTCCGTATTTCTTCAAGAAGCAGTTCTCGACTTGGAACTGCTCTATAGCTTTTAGCTTCTACTGTAGGACTCCTTACCCGTTTAGACTTTTTCTCGATCCCTCTCTTTAATTCACTCAACTCAATACCTAGCGCTTTTAAATTTAACCTATATTTGTAAGTCGCCTTATAAACAGTTCTAGGTGCCACGCCTAAAAAATCGGCTATCTCCTTTGCCGTACCTCCCCGTTCAAAGAAAACCGAGACTATTCGTCTCTCTGTTTCAGTTAAACGCACTTTAGGACCGTCAAGAGCTTCTGGAACTGGCACATCCATGAAGACACCTAGCGCAAACTCAAAAAAATACGTTGATTAGGGGTATAAAACTTTATGCTGTTGAAAGTAAAGCCTTAATGTATTCTTTAACTTCTTTAAAGCTCTTTGCTTGAAAATCCTCTAATCCTATATTCTCGTTTCTAAAACCAATATACTGGACCGCTCTCAATCCAATTTTTTTAGCACCGTAAATATCACAAAATTCGTCTCCTATCATAATACTCCTGTCGGCTCTAACTCGTAAACGCCTTAAAGCATGCATAAAGATTTTCTTATGGGGTTTTCTAAAGCCTATTTCATCGGATAAGGCTATAGCCTTAAAGTATCTCCGTAGACCCAGTTTCTTTAAAACTCTCTTAGTAGCCTTGCCATACATGGTATTAGATACTAATCCAAGAAGAAGCCCTTTTTCATAAACCCATTTAATAAAATCTATTAGATAAGGCGCTGGTTTAGTAAATAAATAATATGGCCTCATATAGGCAGATGACAGTTCTTTCAATAGATCTTCTTCAGCTTCTATACCAAGTCTTTCCGCAAATATTATCACTTCTCCAATAACTGTAACTTCGAGAAATGTAAAATTCCTAATCTTGTTGGATATTTCCCTGGTTTTTAAAAGTTCTTTATAAACTCTATTAAAGCTATGTTTATATCCGAACTTATTTAGCACATTTCTTAAGTATTTTACCCTCTTCCTCATATACTCCTCTATAGAGATACTAGGATATACCATAGTACCCCAGAAATCCAATAAAACTGCTTGCACTTTCATATCCTCACATTGGAAGTACTTTTCCAGGATTCAGGATATTATTCGGATCGAATATTTTCTTTATCTCTTTCATTAGAGTAATTTCTTTATCGCTAAGGCAGAGAGATAGATATTCTCTTCTTATAGCTCCTACTCCATGCTCTCCCGTTATCACTCCTCCAAGCTTTACTGCAGCTTTGTATATTTCTTTTCTTATTGTATTGTATTGCTCTAGCGTCCAACCTTCAACCTTCATGATGTGTGGATGTAAATTGCCATCACCTGCATGTCCGTAAATAGGTATGTACACACCATTTTTCTTAGAAATTTCATCAATTCTGTCTATAAGCTTGCTCATGTTAGCTGGAGGAACTGCTACATCAAGAATATCTATAGTCTCCGGTTTTAATGCCATGTAGATCTCGCTTCTAATTTTAAGAATTTCCTCCTGCTCTCTCCTAGATTCTGCGATAAGAGGCTCTAAAGCTCCTAGTTCATTACATATCTCAGCGATTGTTTCGCATTGCTTGTAAACGGCTTCTTCATCAGTTTCGGCTACTATTATTAAAAGATAGGCTACTCCCTCTTTGCAAGGCCAGGTTAATCCTAATCTCTTAGCAGATTTTTCCATTAAATCTTTCTCAACATATTCTATAGCTAATGGAATTACTCCGCTCTGGAAGATTTTAGGAACAACTCTAAACGCGTTATGTCTCTCTTCAAAAGGTATTATCATCGTTATCGAAGTTTTGAATTTAGGATAGAGCTTAAGTATCGCTTTAGTTATAACTCCTAAAGTACCTTCACTTCCAATTATTAAATGCATTAGACTGTATCCAGTATTACTTTTTATCAATTTTCCTCCTAAATTTAATATTTCACCTGTCGGTAAAACCACTTCAATACCTTTTACATAGTTCCTCATAACTCCTGTCTTCACAGCTCTAGCTCCGCCAGCATTGCAAGCAATTAATCCTCCTATCTGCGCGCCTTCATCTCCAGGATGCGCCGGGAAGAAGAAACCGGCTTTATCAGCTTCTTCCATTAATTTTCCTAGAGTAACTCCTGCCTCAACGACTGCCATCAGGTTTTCTCTGTCTATTTCAATACCGTCCATCCTCTCTAGGGATAGTATTATTCCCTCCTTTGTGGGTATACAACCTCCCACTAATCCTGTTCCTCCTCCTCGCGGGAAAACCGAGATCTTCTCCCTATTTGCTAGTTTTAAGATAGCGGAAACTTCTTCGGTACTTTTAGGCTTTACGAGTACCACATCAATAACAGGTATAGGTTTAACAGGTTCAGCAGTTTCATCTGTCAAATAGCTCCTCATTTTTTCAATATCTGTAATAACCCATTCATCCCCAACTATGCCTTCAAGTTCTCTAACTATTTTTTCGTCCATCAGATACCCTCCTCTTTTTTATCTTCTCAACAAGTCTAGGTATTATTTCGTATAAATCTCCCACTATTCCATAGTCCGCTATTTTGAAAATTGGTGCTGAAGGATCGATATTTATAGCTATAATGATTTCCGAATTCCGCATACCAGCTAGATGTTGAGGCGAACCTGAAATCCCACATGCTATATATAACTTGGGTTTGACTATATTGCCGCTAAATCCAATTTGATAATCTCTAGAAATCCAACCTTCATCAACTAATGGCCTACTAGATCCTACGATCCCGTCGAGAAGCTTTGCTAATTCCTCTATCATTTTTATATCTTCGCGACGTTTTAATCCACGACCACATGCTACGATAACTTTGGCATCTGAAATTTTAACAGTTTTGGCACGTTCTTTTCTTAAAATTCTAATGCCAGTGTCCTTTGGAAGCTTTACCTTCTTAATTATTATTTCACCTTTCCCACGATAGCTTGCCTTTGTCTTAAAAACTTTATATCGAACGGTAGCCATTACAGGCCTACTCTTAGTCTTTATATAAGCTATGATATTTCCGGTAAAGGCCGGGCGAACCTGTATAATGTCTCCATTTGCATCTACTTGAATGTCTATACAATCAGCTGTTAAACCTGTATTAAGAGCTGCTGCTATTCTCGGAGCGAGCGAGCGACCTCGACGTGTAGCGCCTATAAGCACCAACTCTGGTCTCTCTTCCTTTATTAGATTAACCAGTAGGTATTTATACAATACAACGTCAAATCGCGCTAAGTGCTCGTCGTCAAAAATCACAATTTTATCAGCTCCATACTGTAAAAGCTCGCCAGCTTTGTCTTTAATATTGTAACCCATCAGTA
>QMRG01000080.1 GCA_003649235.1 Thermoprotei archaeon
GATATAGCTGCTCAGACCGTTGGGAACTTAGCGGTTGACATTGCCGCTCAGACTCTTTCAACCCTTAAGATCGATATCGCCGCTCAGACCCTCAGCCAAGTTGACGTCAACATTGCGGCTTCAGCCGTAACCCTCAACGTGAACATTATAGGGTCCACTGCAACGGTTGACGTTAACATCTCAGCTCAAACAGTCAACCTGAACGTGAAGACAGCGACCGGTGAGAAGGTTGACATCTGGAATCTTCCTGCTCCAACAACACGGCGTTCCACCGCCTTGGTGAATGTCCCTGCCGCTTCTGAGGTTTCTCTGTACAGTTATTCAGGTAAGGGGAGACATGAATACAGCCTGCTTGAGAGTGACTACGGCGCTGATATTCAGTTCAACATTTATGTCGATGGGTCATTAGCCGATGTAGTTGACCCTAACACTTTAAACTCTGCAGGTGCTGGACCTAGCACTCCTAAAGTCTCCCTGCTGTCATATGATGCTACGGGGATGACGTGGGTGCTGGTCTCAGTGGAGTATAACTTTGAGACGAGTTTCGAGATCAGAGCGCAGAATAACAGCGCAACTTTATTACATCATGCGCTTGTAAATACCAGTATCTTAAATGTCTATACGTGAGGAGGGTTAAGGGTTGAGTAAAGATGCGGTTCAGGTTCAGGTAAGCCTTAAAGAGATCTATAAGCGGGTTTGTCCCAAGTGTAAGAGGAAGATCCGGGAGCTGATTAAGGAGAAGATCACAGATAAGATGGTTGACCAGGTGTTGGAGGGTGAAGGTTAAATGTTGAGTGTTTATGGCCATAGGAACCCGGATGGCAGCTTCAACTGGAAAGACGCATTGATAGACGCCGGCATAATGGCCTGTCTGACGTTCTTCACGGCTCTCGGCGGTTTAGGCGCTACCGGCGTCATTTCAACCCGGGAGATCCTGGCTGCCGGCATAGGCGGCGCCACCGAGTTCTTCATGGTCCTCGCCATTAAGAGAGGGCTTAAAAAGGAGAAAGAGTAAAGTCTTTAACGTAAACGTTGGAGGTGAACGGTTTGAGTAAGAAGCGTAGAGTAGAAGAGGCTATGATGCAGGCTCCTGAGACCGGAGAGAAGTTTATGGCACTTCTTCTATGGGCTCAAAGCAGCAGCTGCACGTGTCCATCCTGTGAGTACTTCCGGGATTTTGCCAATCGGCTGATAAGTAAACACGTGGGGAGCGTGAAGAAGGTTGGCGGAGGAAAAGGCTAGGTACGACGTCACGGTTCTCTCGAGAGACGAGGTTACGACTTTCCCAAAGATAGCGCAACCCGTTGTCATCGTTGAGACTACTTACGTGGCTGCTGGATTGCCACCGGCCACCGTCAGGATCCCTAAAGAGGAGTGGGATCCCGAGCTTGAGAAGAAGAAGATCCGGGAAGACATAGAGAAGAGGCTGAAGCAGAAACCCGAAGTTTTCCGAGTGTAGCCTGAGATGAATTGGCCTTGGCCCCTGGATGCGGTTCAGTCCTGGTTTGAGAATTTCTGGAACTGGGTGAGCGAAAGCGCTAATTATGCGGCTCGATGGTTGTGGAACCAGCTTGTAGAAAAGTTCACGTGGATCCGCGATAGGGTGAGCGAGGGCCTTACGGCTGCCCAGGAATACTTGTGGGGCCGGATCCAGTGGCTGAGGGACCGTGTGGGTGAAGGCTGGAACTACATTACGCAGCAGCTTTACGAGAGGGTTTCGTGGCTTAAGGATCAGGTGAGCGGCAGCATAACGTGGCTCAGCGAGGAGATCCGAAAATCGTATGGCAGCGTTTCGAATTTCGTATCTAACAGCGTATCCTGGATGCATGATCAGATCTCTAACAGGATCTCATCACTGTGGACCGCGATAAGAACCGAGGTTGGCAACGTCTCAAAGTCAGTGTCGCGTTCCGTTTCAGGGTTATGGGACAGTTTAACCGGCTTGGCTGAGGATCTCCTTAAGGGGATGGCTGAGGCCCTCGGTAGAGGGTTCCAAGGCCTTCTCGATTGGGTTCTGAAACATCTAACCTGGTTCAATCAGATGGTTATCGGCGCCGTTAACAGCGTGATCGCTGCGGTTCAAGGTTTCATAATGGATCTAGGCCGCCGGTTCATGGACGCCTTAACACAGGTGTACACTCCCGGATCTCCGGATAAGGAGGTTGAGAACACGATCCGCGTGATGGTTGAAACCATGAATAAGCGGGTCGTAGAGGAGATTAAGAAGATGTATAAGTCGCCGCCGTCTCCTGAGGATGCTATTGCCACGGCCGGAAGTGTGGCCACGCTCCTGGGAACCGGGATCCTCAGCGTGAAGGTCCTTGCAGCCGCGGCTGACGCTGCTCATCCAACCAAGGACATCGGCTTTAAAGACGTGGCCTCAAGCATGGTGGCCTCTACGGGAGCATCTGCTGCCATGAGTGCGCTGCTCCGTGCTCCCATGGAGATAGGCCTCTTAACTCCCCTAAGGCATGCCTATAATAGCATGTTCACGCCGGTTATACCGGATCCGAGAAGCCTCATTGACATGAGGACCGGCGGGTTCATCGCTGAGGAAGAGTTTCTCACGGCCATGAGATCCCAAGGGTACAGTGAATCCTGGAGCATGAAAATGTTAGATGCAGCTTATAGACTTCCAGGATTCAGGGATCTCCAGGAGATGCGATGGCGCGACCTCATAAACGACGATAAAGTCCGTCAGACTCTGACGCGATCCGGATTCCCCGGTGAATTCATAGAGGCATTCATGGGCCTGATCCCAAGGATCCCAGGACCCTCAGACTTGATCCGTTTCGTGGTTCGAGAGGTTATAACACCTGAAGACTTCAACACGTGGATGGCCCGGCAGGGATACGGTGCGGAGTGGGCTAAGGCTTATTGGGATGCTCACTGGGAGCTGCCGGCTTTCGGCAACCTGGTTGACGCTTTTCATCGAGGCACAATAACTGAGGAGGAGCTGCAAAAATTCATCGTTTGGCATGACTATTCTCCGGAGCCACGTCCAGGAATTTCAAAGTCAGACGTGGAGATCATGCGCAGCCTACTGAAGACCCTTATCCCCAGGGTGGATCTCCGTTACGGCTGGGAGATGGGCCGCCTCACAGACGAGGAACTCGTTGAACGCTACAGGATGCTCGGCTATGAAGAAGACGCTGAACTCATGGCCGAGATTCAGAAAGTAAGGGCCCTCGTCGAGGAGATCCATAAGGTCCGCGACGAGTGGATCAGAGACTTCATCGACGGCTTCATCGATGAGGACACGCTTAGGGCGAATCTTGAGGCCCTTGGCATCGGAGCGGTTAGGATCGAGTATTACGTGACGTACGCCAAGAAGAGGCGTGAAAGAGAGTTTAAGAAAGACCTTCTGGACCTTTACGAGGACGGCTACGTTAAAGACCTGGTTACCGACGAGGAGCTGGAAGAGAGGGCAAAAGAGATCATTGTGGACCCTGACTCCGTTAATCTCTTCCTTCAGAAAGCCTACGTGAGAAAATACCGGAAGCCTAAGGCGGGTTGAGATGGCTGAGGAGAAGAAGAAGAGGGAGCCTGAACCTGACGTTAAGCTGCTCGCTCAGGTTCTAAAAGCAAGGAAAGAAAAAAAATCAGAGTAGTCTTGTGTCTGGATGCCTCTCCAGATACTGATGTATCGCTTGCTCCAGCTTTCTCTCGTCTCCGATGAATGTTATCTCTATGACTTTGAGGCCCTTCTCTGTCTCCTTCAGGAACTTGATTTTCTTCACTTGCTCCACCTATCCATACCTGCATAGCTGTCGATACTCGCAGTATTTGCATTCCCATTCAGGCCATCTTGGAGTGCTCCTGTGGCGGATTTCCTGCATCACGTTCTCGTCGCTTAACGGTATATCTATGCCGAATGACTTGAAGCTGTCATGCGTGAAGTACCACAGCTCGCCGTGTTTAACGTCGCATAGCCACATGTAGAGCTGCACTTGCAGGACGTGGTGCTGCAGCGGCTCCTGTCCAATATGCGCTGAATACTTGAAGTCGACAACGGCATCACAGGCCTTTGAGACGTAGTCAGGCATGCCGGCAACCATCACACGCTCGCCATCAACATCGAGGGTTTTATGGTAGATCTGCGGAGTGTATTCGAGGCTCCACTTTTCAAGTGCGATGTGGATGAGTTCGCCGAGCATCACAGCCGGCTTAAACCGGACGGTCCAGATGAGCGGTGGAAAATAATTCTCTAGACGCGCCTTTTCAGGGCATTCACAGAGTTCGTGAATCCAGATCACGCGGTCAACGTCATCTCCAACGTCCTCTTGAAACTCGATTCTTTTTGTCTCATATTTGTAGTTCATAGTGTTCTGCAGCCAAGCGAGAAAATTGTTGAAGAGATCTGTCATTTTGACGCATACCTCAGAAATGCCATTTATCCGTGATCTTCACTTCAGACCTGCTGACTTCAACGTTTCCGCCATCGGGGATGCTGTCGAAGTTGCGGAGGACAGCCGCCCAGCCGAGCTGTAGCACGGGGTCGGAAGGGTCTAAACCGGCTCTTCTAATCGCCCATGTTGGATATCCATGTTCATCGTCGATGAGAACTCTCCGGAAGTCTGGTTCGACGATTATCATGCCGATGTAGCGGGGACCTCTATAGCCGGCTTTCTGCTCCAATGGATGATCGCCCAACTTGAAGATGATCGCCTTGTAGCACGTCGCCGGACCGTGAATAGTAATGTATTTTATATCCTTCAAACCTGCTCCACCTTATAGTTGAATGCTCTTCCCTGCTTACCTGTATTCGTGATCTTGGCCTTGACGCCTTTGAGGCTGCCGAGCTTCTTCTCAAGCAGCGCTATCTCTCGTGCCAGGCCGACTCTGCTGAGCCATAGGCTGTAGTTGTCGTCTCCCACCTTCACGTTTATCACTGCACGCTGGCCGTAGCTCGTCGTTATCACCCTGGGATGCTCCTCCTGGAACTCTACAACGACGGTTTTTCCAACGGGTGTTTCAAGCGCGGGGTACGCTTCACCGCGTTCCTCCGCCTCATATCCATACAGCTCTTTAAACCAACTCATATCTCAATCCTCCGTTCATGTTTTCCCCGTCTGTAGACGGGTGATGAATACTATAGAATACCTTTTATATAAGTATTACCATAGAACACTTGAGGTGATGTGAAAAATGCTATACAGAACCACGGTGCATTTGAGAAAAGAAGACCTCGAATACGCCCAAATCATGGCGGACACATTCGAGGTCAGCCGCAACCTTATAATAAGGCTGCTCCTTGAGAAAGCAATAGAACTACATAGAAACGGCAAGCTGGAGCTCTTTAAGGAATGAAGCTGCAGAAGATTCCCACTGATAAGATCGTCCAGATGACGCCGTTGATCCGTCTGTACCGTGGAGAGGACTGGGTGAACTTTCTCACGCGGGACATTAAGGAGCACGGCATCCACACTCCGCCACATGTGATCCGTAAAGGCGAATATTACAGTCCAATCGACGGATGGCACCGCTGCCAGGCAGCCAGGAAAGCCGGCCTCAAGGAGGTATGGGCGTTCGTCTATGAGGAGGGTGAGGTGGATCCTGAGATTTTCGGGTTCCGCCTCAACATGCTGCAGCGGAGCCTTGACCCCATCAGCATCGCCAACTTCATCCACAACCTACGCTACCGCCGACGATACGACTGGGCGAAAATCCAGGAAATAACCGGTTTCACGGAGCGGCACTGCAGAAACTTCCTGGATCTCCTCAAGCTTGACGAGAAGACGAAGGAGGAGATCGCCTGGGGCCTGCGTCCGGCGTTCAGTGAGGGAAAGGTAATACGAGGTAAGGGAAAAAGTTTCACACACCGTAGACGTGGAGGAGGAGGCGGTGTACGATGTCCGATCTGCGGTGCGTTTCCAAGCAGGGGAGAGGGCCGATGGATCTACATCTGCAATAGTCATGAAGACGTGTACGACGCTGTGATGACGTGGATCATGCGGGAAGGCTGGAAGGAAGAGATCCGGAAGAAACCTGAGGAAGGTGTCCGTCAAATCCGGTTTATTGATGAATAAGGTTATATGCTTGTAGGCCCTACAGTTATCACCGGTGATAATTGGAATGCCTGAGTTAAGAACTATTCCGATAGATAAGATCAAGATCCCTGATGTCCGTGTAAGCAGCATCCTGAATGATGAACAGAAAGCGTTTCTGTCCAGCACAATCAGAGAGATTGGGGTGATCCAGGACCCGGTTGTTCGAGCGCTGCCGGATGGATCATACGAGGTTATAGCCGGCAAATCCAGGATCCAGGAGTTAGCGGCTCAGGGTGCAGCTGAGGTTCAGTGTAAAGTTATTGAGGCTGACGAGAAGACCAGTCTGTTGATGAATATTGTTGAGAATATTGCCCGTGGATCATACGATTACATAAGCATCTCTAGGGCCATAAGGAAGCTCCGGGAACTCGGCACCTCGTACGAGGAGTTAGAGAAAGTCTTCCCGTGGAAGAAACGGTGGATTGAGTTTATTGAGCAGCTTCAGGATCTCCCTGACGATGTTGTTGAGGCGCTGCGAACGAAGAAGATCACGCCGACGCATGTACAGGTGGCCCTGGCTTTGCCTACCCCTTACGAGGTTCACGACGCATTACGCAGCGCTGTCAACCTGGGATGGAGCAGCAGCGTCCTCAAGACGTTCGTGGAGAACCGGCTGGAGCAGATTCAGAGGGCTAAGATGGAAGCTGCCGCTAAGGGTGTTGAGCCTGTGATTCCCAAGGCTAACCCTCAGGAGCTCGTACAGTACAAGCAGTGTCTAGTATGCGGATATAAAAAGCCGGCTGACCAGGTTACGGTGCAGCTGATCTGTGAGGACTGTTTGAACATTGCGCGTTACGTCGCGGCTAACCTGGGCAGTTCACCTGACACATTAAACACTATCTATGCTGCTTTGCAGGCGTATTTTGGGCCGCCACAGGGATATCAGAGGCTTCCAGAGAAGTCTAGAGAGGTCTCCTCTCAAGGGTGAACCTTTTTCTAGGCGCCACTCCATGCGCCGTGATCACGTACTCGTAATTCTCATATCCAGGCTCCGTTAAGAGTGGCAACAGCTGAGCCTGAAGAGTCTTCGCCGTGATGTCCCAGTACCGAGGCGGATAAGGCTTCACAGTCTCGGGAACATGCACCCTTAAGACCGGGATTTCCTTCTCTGGAGGAGCACCTGGATACCTGGGATGGATCACAATTGATCCGCGTTCCCAGCTGACTATTCGGAGAATCGCTGTTTCACCGTCTCGAAGTTCCAGGATCTCATACGGTCCCGGTAAACGCCTTAATTCTTCAGCCATACTTCCAACCTCCTCTAAGGTCATTCAAGATCATAACTATTAACACGGTTGTAAAGTAC
>QMRG01000081.1 GCA_003649235.1 Thermoprotei archaeon
ACCCCAGTTAGTACCCTCAGTTATTAAAATTAATTCCTTAAAGTCCTTCCTTAAATCCTCCAAGATATCGAAAATAGATTTAGCTTTCTCGGTGAAGATTCCATGAAGTCTAAAATCTCCTGTATAGAGGAGTACGTTATCTTCCCTCTCCAAAGCATAGGCGTACGCGCCGGGAACTGAATGATCTACTGGTCCATAATGTATTTTCAAATCATCTAGCTCTAACGTTTCTAAGCCTTTAGCCTTGGTCGTTAAAAGATTTATATTCGGAAAAGCTGGAAGTTCTCCAGATACGTTTCTGTCCACTACGCTCCTACCTTGCCTAGGCTTTCCCATAGTCGATCTATATATTAGGTAGGCGATTCTATTCATGTAAACAGATACGTCTTCCCTAACCAACGGAATAAACCATGAATGATCCAAGTGACCATGAGAGACAAAAACAGCATCTACAGGGCTTTCGCCTTTCGGTTTCTGCTCCCGTTTATCTATGAAGAAATTACCGATGAGTTCTCGAGGGAGGAGAGAGGAGAGTATAAGGTCTTCCATTTCTAGAGGATAGTTCCTATACCCCATTCCGAAAAATTTATCATAGATATCATAGCTTTTGCCGAGATCGAGGAGAATACTAGTCTTGCCTGCTATGACTTGAATCATATTACCTCCGATAGTGCCTACGCCACCGTAGAACTTTAACTGAAACATTTCATCAATTAAGTAAGTGTTTGCTCTCATTAATCTCTATCCCTTACAAGTCGTTAAATTAGAAAGAGCTATAGGTCGCCATTTTAATCTTATCCAACTCTACTCTGAGTCTTCTCTCAACCAGTTTTTCAAAAGAGAAGATCTTCGCTGGAACAGCAAACCGGAGGCCTGAAGGAGGAGAAACTATAAGCGCGTCACCTCTATCCAAAGTCTTAATTTCCTGTTCTGCTTCATCTAAATAGGGGCTATACTGTATCACCTTTGTATAATCTGGACGTGTAGGAAGGGGCAATACTATCTTAGTTAAAGCCTGTCTTATAACAGTCTCCGCTATCTCTCCAGGCATCTGAGTTATGTATAAGGCGCCTACCTTATACTTTCTCCCTCTTTTACTTATTATACTGAAGATATTTTCTCTAACTTCGCCTCCCGTAAGAGCATGTTTAGCTAAGTAGCGGTGAGCTTCTTCAACCATTATCAGAACATAGGGAAGCCTCTCCCATGCAGCTGGATCGAATTTTCTAAGTCCTTCATAGACTTTGAATATTTTACGGGCTATCATAGCAGATAAAAGCTTCTCTTCTCCTTCGGTAGCATAAGGTATATCCACCAAGACCACTTTGCCCTGCTTTATGGCGGAAATTATTGCTTTTGAAAGCTCGAAACCACCTTCTTCATTGACGAATATATCCCCGGCACCGAGCATATGTCTGATTTTTCTCTTCGTGACGTTTATAGTGCTAGTTTTAGCGAGTTTATTCAATAAATCGTAAATCTCCCTACTCGTCAACTCCAATAGTTTCTCTAGCCAATTCTCTTTAAACCTCCTATAGAGAAGCCAGAGCAACTCCTCCTGAGGAGATGAAAACTCTCCCGTCATAGCGAAATCGGAAGGATTTAACTCTGAGTAGTAGACTCGTAGAGGATAAGCCAATATCTTCCTCTCAACAAGTTCTCCATTAAAATTGAATTCGTACGTGACTATACTGGGCTCATCCACTCTGCCAGTTACATAGAAAAGCCTATCTTCGGCTTCCGGCAAGTGGACCAGACCGTATTGATCGTGTGACGCCCCGCTAAAATACTCGCTTTCACAGTCGAATATCACCAAGCTATAGCGGGGCTCTGGGACGGACATTACTGCTGCTGCTAATACTTTGCCTAGGTTACTCTTTCCACTCCCGGTAACTCCGCAGACTAAGATATGATGCGGGATCACTTTATCGCCTTTAAGCGTGACTTGAATATCAGCGGTTTTATGCCCAACTCTGACGAACCCTATCGGCAGATCTCCCGTGTCCAAGTTTAACTGTTCTAAATCCAATTTGTCTAGAGTTTCCACGTCTGTAAATAGGCTCGGCACACCCGTAGGCCCATGCGGAACTCCATCTTCATCTATTTGACAGATTATAGTAGCTAGTGCAGTATCGTATAGCCTTAAGCCTTTATCATAGATTGGGGCGTTTTCTCCTTCCTGTTTTTTCTTACTAACTATAGCTACTTCAGCTGGGGTTAACAAGCTCTCCGGTTTGAAATCATAAACCCTAAGGACGAACTTCTGGCTTCTATCTTCTACCTTGACGAGCTGCCCTCTTTCGACTAGCACTCCTTCTCTCACTCTAAACTTTACCGTAGTTCCTTCAACCCATACTACTACGCCAAGCTTCAAAATACCACCTAAGACCAGAGATGTCTTTCTTTAAAATCGGCCCCGTGAATATCTGAAATAAACTCCTCGTACAAGCCTTCTTCTCTTAAAACTTCCAGAAACATAGCCTTATCTATCTCAAGCTCCGAATCCGTTATTCTAGATTCTAAATGAACCGCTTTGAGAGGATATGGATAACCGGGAGTGGCTAGATCCTGTATATAGGCGAGCTCGCCTAGCACTCTCTCTACGCTTCTACTTCTTAAAGCCCTTCGAGAAACATCTACTCTAAAAGCTCCTTTAGCCTCGTCTCCCAGCTTGGCTACGGCTACATCGCCTAAAAACCATTTAGGCAGATTCTGTTCTTTAAAAATCGGGTAGTAATACCACGCTACTCCTCTCAATCTGCGGTTAGCCTGTCTTATAAGATACCCTACTAAACTCTCTCCTGTATTAAGCTTCAACCTACTGGATTTGGTCAATCCAACCAATATGGCTCCTCTTGCGTGGACCACACGATCCAGCTTATCTAAAAGTTCACAAGTAGATTTCTTCAAAAGAGGAGGTATAGATAGACTCCTATCAAGGAGACAATAATCTCCTACACCTAACCTATAAGCTATCTGTAAGGCGGCTTCAACCTCAAGTCTTAAAAGCCATTCTCCGGCCTCTTCTTTACTCCAAACCAAGCCTATTCTTTTGAATGGACCATACGAGTATATCTTCTGAACTCCACGCCATATTCCTGCCGTAACCTTACTGATTACTATCCGACTGCCTCCTAGGTTGAATAATGTTTTAATACTAGCATCTACAGCAAGCACTCTACGCCTGTGAGGCATAGGCTCTAGATATCTTATTTTCTCTTCTTTTATGGGAAAGCCTATAATCTTCCGACCGCTAAGCCGTAGGAGAGGGTAGGGCTTTAGTATAGGTTCCCCGTAGAGAGTATACTGTACGACTTTTAATTTGTTGACATACATGTCTCTTAGCCTTTGAACCACTAATTCAATATCTGCTCTGAATTTGTTGAAGAGGACTTCGTACATCATCAGCATTGCACCATTTTAAATACCTAGAGTATACTTTCGCAAAAACTCCTAAAAAGATAGTCATAATAACAACTTTTACGTGCCAAACCTGGTGAAAATTACGTTATCTCAAAAAGTTCATAGTATCTATTTTAAGTTACTGTCATACGTATTATCCAAGTATATAAAGTATCTATTTTAAGTTACCATCACATAAAAGCAATTATTGTAGCATAAAATATATATGGATAAACCTCCATTATTACAATAACAGAGAGAAGATACCGCTGATTTAAATGGTAGTAACCATACATTACGTCGGATTCCACCCTACGATGATACTTGACGGATTTGAAAAGCTTAGAGTATCAAAGCCTATTGAAAAAGTCTACCTTCTTTATGATAAGAAAAATGATAGATATGGAGCGGTTTCTAAATATAATGCTAAAAGACTCGCCCAGATAATCTCATTTTTTAAACCTATCCTCGTCGGCGTTAATCCGTTGAGCTATGATAGCGTTTTCTCTAGACTTTACTCTATCCTCGACCTTGAAGTTAGAGAGAATAAGAGAGACGTTTACATTGACAGTACAGATATGCCTCAAGAAGCTATGAGTGCGGTTATAACGCTATCCCTTCTCTTCGGCTCTGCGCCTCCTGACGTTCCACCCGGATTTACTCCTAGAGTTTACGTTTACACCGTGAACCCGGAGAGGAGAGGAGAATTTATACCTCCTCCGGAATCTCCTTCTTTCTACGATTGGGTTGAGAAGAAAGATAACAAAAGAGGTTTAGGGTTTGAATTTATACCTTTGCCCTCTTCCAAGCTAGTGCTTTTAGAAAATGAGGAAGATCCTGAGAGTAAAGAGAGGAAGATCTTAGAAATTCTATATTTAAAAAAGGGAAGGGCAGATTCCTTAAAATCTTTAATAGAGTGGTGTGAAGGCGAAGGAGCTTCTAATAATCCTCGGATAAAAAACGAATATAGCAGGCTAGTTTCTAGATTGGCTAGGAAGGGACTAGTGTATAAGAGCTATGGTGGAAAAGTGCGTAGGATAGGGTTAACTGAGTTCGGGAGAATATATATTTCGGCAATACTCAGCGCGGAATCTTTTAGAGAAAAAATGAAAGAAAACGAGAAACATAAAGCTTTAAGACCTTTAGCTGGTACTGTACTTGAGATCTAATATTGCAAAATAATTCAAGTTTATTTCATCCATTATCTAAAATGATTTTTATTAGAAACATCTCTGAAGATCTTGAATCACTTTTTCAAGCTCCTTGTCGCTTTTTAGACGCAACCGTACGTAGTCATCTTCAAATTGGGCTAAAGTTTTAAGAAACAATTCTCTAGCTTCATTTACTCTCCTCCTTCTTCTCTCGATTTCCTTTTTCAATCCTAAAACAGTTACCTCGTATTTTGTCTTAGTTTCATTAACTCTATTTTTTATTCTCTCTACATGTTCCTCCCAGAAGTCTCTAAGTTTTTTAACGAATTTAGTCCATGCTGGCCAATATTCATATTCCAGTTCTAGGATATGCTCCCAGTTTTCAGGATCTAAATTTTTAACAGCTATTAAATACATTTCTTTAACATTTGAAACATCTTCTCGCAGCTTTATCCTCTCTTCCCACGGCATCTCTCTTATACGCCTGCATTCTTTCTCGTATTCTCTTTTAGCCTCTCCGCATAGAGCGTTATATTTCTCCATAGCGTTATCAAATTCTTTTTCCAACTTTTTCAACTCTGAAGCCAGTTTATCGATTAAACCTAGGTAGCCTTCATACTCCCTAATGGCACTTTCAATACTTTCTCTTTTAAGCTCCATAACTTCTGCAAGTTTGGAGAACTGAGCTTCGTATTTTTCTTCTATTTCATATACTCTCTCTAAATATCTTCTCCTGCATTCTTCCTTGATTGATTCTAATAGTGTGTCATGTTCTAAAGTTAATTTTTTAAACGTTTCTTCTAGAAACTTTAGAGCTGTGTTAAGCTTTTCCAAGTATTCTTTTAACGCTAAAATTGTTTTGTGCATTTCACCTTCGATAGAATTTAATATTTCTAACGTCTCTTTTCTATCTCTGGTGTAATAGAGCTTTCTAGCGATGATAGCATGAGATTTCTCTATTTTCTCCTCGAATTTCATGTATTCCCTACTTACACTTTTTAAGATTTCCGAGTATTTGACTATATCCTTCCCTACGATAAACAGATTTTTTATGATTGTATAGCCAGCGTCGCGAACTCTTCTAGCATATTGATATACGTCGTCTATAAGTGTTAGATAGGTAAACCATGTATCCTCCACGAGCATGCATTCTTTTCTTTTCCCAAGCTCCATAAAGAGAAATATCAATTCTCGCTGCAAATCCGAGAAGATTTCTTGTCTAGTTTTGAATGCTATAATTAAATCTCTTACACAATCTTTTTCTTTCTTAATCTTTACTATTCTCTCTACTAGAGAATTTCTTCTGGAAAAGGCAAACATTGCATTTGAATAGATTAATGTCAACACTGTCAGCAAATATACATTCATAATTCTAGGTTCAAAAAGAGAAAAAAGCTATATAAAGTTAGTCTGTAAAATAATACTAGTTTAAAATCGTAGAATTATAAAAAAGCTACTAAAAATTTAAAAAATGACAATAGAAATGAACATAACTAGAATATGCTCCTCAGATACCCTCCATCTACAGGTATCGAAGCTCCATTCACGTAGCTAGCCTTATCGCTAGCTAGGAATAAAACAACGTTAGCTATTTCCTCAGGCTCGGCTATCCTACCTAAAGGAACTTCTTTTCCCATTTCAGCTAAGACTTCTTCGACACTTACGCTTTTTTTCTCTGCTTTAACGCGCGCAAGCTCGATTATCCTCTCAGTTTTCGTATAGCCCGGCAACATCATGTTCACTCTTATGGATTTCTTCCCTAACTCTCTGGCTAGACTACGGACGAGTCCGGCTATACTCAATCTAACCGTGTTCGAGAGTATGAGATTTTCCAAAGGTTCTCTAATAGCTACGGAAGTTAGGAAAACTATATTCCCCTTACTCTCCTCGAGGTATGGTAGAGAATAATGTACGAGCCATACAGCGCTCAACAAAAAAGTTTAACCGCATAATTCCAGTCTTCTAAGCTTATTTCCGTAAAGCCACCCGGTTTCGGACCTCCAGTCACGTATACTAATATGTCTATGCCTCCAAGTTTTGAAACTGTAAATTTTACAAGTCGTTCTACGTCTTCTCTTTTGGTTAAATCGACAGGTATCCCATATACTTCCCCAATTTCACCTAGTTCGTTCAGCGCTTTTTCAACTCTTACTCTACTACGGCTACATATAACTACTCTAGCCTTCTCCTCTAGGAAAGCTTTTGCTATGGCTTTTCCTATACCTCGGGTAGAAGCTGTAACTAATACTCTCTTATTTTCTAAATTATATAGGGCCATGATAGTAGTATGGTTAAGGTAAAATATGTTCTTTACCAAAATTTAAAGAGAGGATGGTATCTTGTATCAAGCCTACTTTATGGTTCATAAAGACAAACCTGTAGAAGCTAGCATTG
Organism: Thermoprotei archaeon; assembly: GCA_003649235.1. Taxonomy (GTDB): domain Archaea; phylum Thermoproteota; class Thermoprotei; order Thermofilales; family B69-G16; genus B69-G16. The sequence continues at coordinate 6,948 of QMRG01000081.1, forward strand.
AGCATGCCTCCGTAGTTGTAGTAGCTGAAAGACAAAGGTCTAAAGGAGGATTTTTAAAACCCGTCGAAAGGATAGACTACATCGCTAAGCTATACTACCCTATCTTTTTGAGTAAGATCGGAGATAATAACTACCTCGTAGTAGACGCTATACCTCTTTTCGCTAAAGAATTTGACGTAAAGAAAATACCGGAGGTAGAGCCCTTCCTCCAGGATTTGGAAAATGCCACGACTTTGGAGAGCTTCCTCGGAGTATTAGAGAGGTATTCTAATCATTTCGACGAATTTGCAAGCATAGAGAAGGAACAGCTTTCAGGCATATTTCCTCTTGAATGGATGGAAGATGTACACGATTTCTTCCAGAACCTGACTAGAGTTGAAGAAGGCATCACTACCTTGGATG
>QMRG01000082.1 GCA_003649235.1 Thermoprotei archaeon
GCTCAGAGAGCATTTGAAGAATTTCCAGAATTGCGTAAAGATTTTGATGAGGTGAAGAAGCTTGAGGAGCTCGAACAATAGAAATATTTCATTCTCTAGATTTTCACGAGATGAGCTTTTAGAAGTTATCAAAAAGCGTTACCCGGAGAGTTGGATTTTCTCTTATAGATCGGACCTCAGTTTAGACCCCCCGATAAAGGGTAAAAATTTGGAGATTCTAAGTTTTCTAGGCTTTATCTTTGAGAAGGGATCTTTAAAAGCTCTATGGGTGAAGGACGGAGAAGAGTATACACTTTTAGAGGGCGATCTGGCTGATAGAATTGGTTTCTCCGATAAGTACTACCTACACGAATCTTTTAAGCGGTTTTTTGATGTCAGGAAAGTTATAGGTGAGGTGTTGCAATGACCGCTATATTGAAAGGACATATAATTCCCTTTTTAGAAAATGAAAAATTCTACAACTATACTGTCCTGCAGGATGAAGACTTTAAATTATATAGAGAGTTTCTCGGAGAGTTAAAAAAGTTTATCTCTAATATGGCTAATAGATGGATTAATGAAGGCTTTTCTGAAGAAGATTTCCTAGAATATCTAGCGGATTGTATTGTAGCTTTCATGAAAGCGCCTCTTCTTTTAGATATTCGAGGGAAAGAGATAGAGAAAAATCCGGCTCCCTACAAGATATACTGGACTTGGATTTTAACTAAGAAACAACTTAAAGACGTCTTATGGAATAAAGACATAAAGGAAGTTATCAGAGGAAAACCGTTAGAAGCAGTTATAGGATTATTTAGAAGAATCTTCTCAGAGGATTTGCATCAGTTAGTTTTTAGAGTTTTTAAGAAGTTTCCGGCTGATACTAGGGTTGGGTTAAATACTTCTAGTTTACTTGTTCATTCATTAGCTGTCTCCGCTTTAGCATTTCTTAAGGGTAAAGCTGTGGGTTTGGATAGAAAAAGCTTACAAATACTAAGACTCGCGGCTCTTATCCATGATTTAGCTAAGCCTATAGCATGGGAGAAAACCATTAGACAAGGAAAGTATATTAGCCACGGCGAGGAAGCCGAAAAACTGGTTCTAGAAATTTTAGAAGGAATAATTAATGAGAAAACTTTAACAGTATTAAAAGATATTGTAAGATATCACCACGATGTCTCTAAATTAAAAAAGATAATGCGCGGTGCTAGTCTAGTTCACGAAGCAGATATAGATGCTTCATCTTTAGATAGGTTAGTAAGGTTTATAGCTGATCCTCTCAGCCGAACTTTAGGCGTAGATTCTACTACTTTAGAAAATATGCTGATAAAATCTGGACCTGAAGTATGGAGGTTCTGGGATCAGTTTCCCATAGATAAGCTTAAAGAAGCCACCGAAGAAACGGTCCATCTGCTGAGGACTTATATTCCCCAAGATGGCGGCAGTTTAAGAAGTTTAAAAAATATAGCCTTGGGTTCTATAGACCTGAGGGGTATTCAGAGTTTCATAGGAAGTTCTGAAGATCTTAAAAGCTTAATAGCTGGCAGTTATTTAATCGATTTAACCGTTATTTACGCGATACCTAGAATTCTTCAAGAAGTTTTCGACCTGCCTCCTGAAGCAATAGTATATACCGGCGGGGGCATGATAACCTTTCTGACGGTAAGAGATGCGCAAATACCTAAAGAATCCGTTAAAAAGAGCTTAATAAAGATTTTAGGAGAAGAACTTGCAAAACCTCTAGACTTCGTGATCTCCGTTAAAATTTTATACGATTTAGTATATCGCACGTTGCAGAACCTTGCCGTAGATCTAGCTTGCCGAAAAGTTATAATAGACTCTGTAAATGATAGAATGTTCATCGACCTCGGTTTTTATCGAAAATGTGACCTTTGCGGTTTAAACCCAGCATCGGAGAGGGGATTGAGAGGAGAATTTCTATGTTCGACCTGTAAGGCTAAAATTGAAATCGGATTTAATTTAAGCTTCAAGATGCTTTGGGACGAAGTCGGTTTAAAGCCCGTTGATGATTCATGGAGTGAGGCAGGCCAATACATTATGGAAATATTGGCTGGCCACGACGATTATAAAAACCCTAAGCGCTTACTCAATTTAGCGATTATCAAGGCTGATGGTAATTCCATGGGATTATTTATGGCTAATACTCTTTCTATAACTGAGCTTATTGAGAAAAGCATCAGCATTGACGTCGCACTTAAAAGGGCATATCGCGAGCTTTTCAAAATAGTAGAAAACAAGGCCAGCCCCGGTGAAGCTAAACGGTTACAACTAGGTGTCTTATACGTTGGAGGAGATGACACTATAGCTATACTACCCGCCTGGATAGCTGTTCCATCCGCTATAATACTAGCAGAGACATTCTGGAAATGGATGGGAGGAGGGGGTTATAGAAATTGGCAGGATGCCCCCACCCTCTCGGTAGCTATAGCTTCTGCTCATGCTCGATATAATATATGGGGGTTAATAGATGCTGCCGAACACTTACTTGATGAATGTAAAAAGTATTATAGAGAATTGAGAGATACTACAAAGTATGAGGGAAAAATAAAGGGGTTAATATCTTTCTATTTTACGGAAACAGGGATTGTTTCGGGATCAGCTGTTCTTTCGATAATAAGAGATTACATGAATAAGAACCTCGTTAAGCAACCCTATACGATCGAAGGCCCAAATCCGATAGGTAGCGTACTAAAAACTTTGATAGGAGAAGAGGTTAGGGATAAAACCGAATTTATCGAAGTGTTCTATAAGGCTTTTAAAGCTGCATATTGTAATAAGGAGAATAAGAGAGTAGAGCGGGCCAAAAGGCTTAGAAACTTTTTATATAGCGTTGCCTCAGTCGTAAGGAAGTATGGTGGCTATAGGAAGGCTCCTCTAGCCTCTTATATAGCGTCTCTTTATATAATTAGAGAATCTCAATCTCATGAGAATGAAAGAGGTAAACTCGCCTCTAGCTTGAGAGAATTAATAGAGATTACAGATAAAGGCGTAATTCCGCCTCCCCTCTGGGATCTCTCCCAACTCATAAAGTTTCTCGGTGGAGGAGCTATATGAGAGTAGGAGTAGTAGTTAAAACCTTGTGTCTTACCAGTTGGGGTACTGGCAGAGAAAGATTCGAGGCTGACATAGTCACAAGTAAAATAAAAGAAGATGTTCCAGTAATTCCTTCTTCATCGCTTAAGGGTGTATTAAGGACTTCTGTTATTTGGGCAGCGAAGATATTAAAGAGACACAACCTAATAACCTCAAATCCGTGTTTAGGAGTAAAACCTGATAGTAGAAGAAGTCCTTGTGGTCAATGTCCAATATGCGCCTTATTTGGATATCCAGGAGGTCCTTTACCCCCCTTGAAAGTTACACCCATGTTTCTCGTAAATAGCGAAAATGATGCTTTAAAAGTTTTTGAAAAAGAGGATTTGTTAAGGGGAAACTATACGCCAAAAGCAGAGAATCTTATTCAAGAAATTACATTTATAAAAATAGATGATAAAACAGGTACTGTAGCTAGGGGTGCACTATTTACAGCTGAAGTAGTTCCTCCAGAAGTATTATTTTATGGGGAAATTTTATTAAAAATGGGAATTCTAAAAAAACGATTCAGAGAAGAGGAGTTAGCTGAAATATTAAGAACTTTTTTTGCAGGTCTCCTCTATATGAGATATGCGGATATGGGGCATAGAGGAGCTGTGAAGATAGTTAAAGTCTTTGCACGCTTTTCTAAAGATGAGAAATTAATCGTAGAAAGAGATCCGCTTATCTCCAAGCTAGTAAAAGCTTTAGGTGTAGAATATGATATATGAGTATGAAATAAAAATACTATCCCCTACCGTAGTAACGGAGCGAATTGGAAAATTGGGTTATACTACACATAGACAGTTCATAAACGGCTCTGTAGTAAGGGGCGCTCTCTTAACTAAGATTTACGAAGATTCCCCTGATAAAGAAGAGCTTATAATTAAAGAACTCGATAAGCCCACATTTTCAGTATCGCCAGCATTATTTTCTGAAGAAAAAGATTTATTACGAGAAATATGGCCCACTCACTCTCTCTGCAAAGTTTCTAAAACTTATAGAAAACTTCAAGAAAGCGTTAAGTCGAGGCCTATAGTATCCAATTTAAGATACGTCATAGAGGGTATGGGTGGAATTTTAGAGAGATTAAAAGCTAGCGAAGAAAAATTTATGAAAATCATGGTCAAAAAATACCAGCAAACAGGCAAACGCGAGTATCATCCCGTGGAATTTAAACGGGTCCAAGGAGCAGTAGCCCACAAAATTAAGGACAATGTATGGATTCTTCAAAACGCTAAAACAGAGCCCATAATAAATATCGCGCTTCACAGAGCGAGAGGCGCTGTCGAGCCTGAAATGTTTTTTTACTATGAGGCACTACTTCCCGGACAAAAATTTAAAGGATTCATATCACAAAAAGGATCTTTGCTTGAAACTCTTTCCAATAAAGAAATTATAACTATCGGGAAAGGCGGAAGTAGAGGTTATGGACGAGCACTATTAACCCTTAAGGAAACTTCAACAGAAGATATACTAGATAAGATGAGAGTCGACAAATGGAAGATATCTGAAGGAGATATATTAGTTCTAGAGGCGTTTTCATCCTTAGGATTGGATAACTCAGCTTATATAGTTAAGGGATTTGATTCTATTCAGAGTCTAAAATTACCTACTCCCTGGATGGAAGAATTTGGGAATATTAAAGGAGCGCTAAGATTAAGACTGTTAGAACCTCTAGTTGGAGGAACAGGATATATAGATGGGTTTTCTATAAGGACCGGCTTGCCAAAAGCGAGGATTAAAACTCTAAAAATAGGTTCGCTACTATTTTATAAAGTAGAGAAAGCTGAAGGAAATGCTTTAGAAGTTCTAACAGGCGCTCTCACGTACGGACTTTGTAGCTTAGCCTCTATAGGATTATCACATGTAGCTCCAATTATTGAAGATCCATTTCCAAGTCCGGATAAGTTCATTAGAGAGGTGTAGAGGATGAGATTAAAAGAGATGATAGAACTTCTAGAAAAACCCACTAAAATAATAAAAATAGAAATCGATTTAACTATACGTTCACCATTACATATAGGTTTGGGCGATAAAGGTGAACCTCTGCTCCGAGTACTCCGAATTAACATTCCAGGTAAAGGGTATATCCCGATAATACCTTTTTCGACTATACGAGGTGCGTTGAGAAGAGTGACAGAAAAACTGGCAAAATCATCGCCTGACACGTATTCGAAGTATAGAAATGAAGAATACGCTATTTTAGTTCATTCAACTCAACCTGATCAAGGAGTAAAAGCGCCTAGTCATCCGCCCAAAGAAGGTGATAGCAAGAGATTATTTAGAGAATTATTTAAAGCTAATACAGAAGAACTATTCGAAGATAATATAAGAATTATGCTTGATGAACTTGGTTTTACAAATAACAAGATAACTCAATTAATAGAGATTATAAAAAGGGGCGAATATGAGAATGACTTAGTTAAGGATGCGATATCTTCCGCTTTGGCGTTTTTCTGCCCAATATGCAGAATATACGGTACTCTTTCTTTTGCTGGTCGATTGATGATTGGTGATGCTATCCCTGTAGATAATGTAGTAACAGATTTTCTTACGAGAGTAGGGATAAGACGAGATACAAGAACTGCCGCTGAAGGAGCATTATTCTCGTTAGAATACGTAGTCCCAGGCACGGAATATAGGCTTATACTAGTGGCAAAGAATTTACCGACAGAAACTGATGAAAAACTGCTTTGGGCGACTTTAGATTATGTTAAAAAATACGGTCTTCAACTCGGAGCTTCTAAAAGTACGGGTATGGGAGTTGTAGAAATGAAAGATTTAAAAACAGAAACTATAGATTTCTCAGCAGATATCCACGAAATTTGGAATAAAATGGGCAAAATTTAAATTAACATACTTTTAATCCACTTCTTTATTTTTAATCCTTCAGGAGTTTCCTCAATTAGCCCTTTTTCTTTAAGCTCTAATATGGTGTACTCGGTTATATGCATGTGTTCTTTTGCGAACCATTTTTCTACTGGTTCTGCGAATTTGGCTAGGAGTTCTGCGTATTCTTTTTTGATTGCTAGGGGTATTCCTGGTAGTATTACTATTTCTTTGAAGGTTTCGTGTATGTAGTATATGCGGTCTACTTCTGACATTAGCGCGGCTATTACGGCGAAGGTTGTTTCGGGTTTAAAGCCTCCTGTGGCGTTTAGGGCTGTTAAGTAGTTTTTCTCTTTGGCTTTTAGAATTGTCTGAGAGATATTATCTAATACTTCTACGAGAGCTTTTTCGAAGAAATCTACTCCCCAGCCGAAGTACTTTATAGTTGTTGGTTTTCCGTCGATTGTAAAGCCTTGGCTGGCTAAGTAGTCTTTTACGATAAATGCTACGAATTTTCCTAATGCTGTATCGGTTGTAAAAAGTTTGACCGTTATATTCCATGGACTTACTTTCGTGTATTCACAATATTTTAATAATGAATTTGTCTCTGCTGATGCTTGGTAAGGGTTTCTTTTTATGAATTCTAGGAAGGCTTCGTATATCTCGCTTTTAGATTCGAGATGAGCCGTTATTTCTTCTATTTCTTCCTCGTAACCTTTTTCTAACCACTTTTCTAAATTATATTTCTTTATTAAGTCCTCACTTCTCCCCTTTCTTAAAAAGTTTGTAAAAAGAGAGATTCCAGATGTAACTATATGATACTCCTTTCTGTTCATATACAATTACTTAGCTTTCTCTAACTTATTAATATACCATCGTTTTTGCGATACAATCCATTCTCTTTATTTATTGAATCGTAGTATTAGAGTTGCTTAGCTATATAAATCAGTTTATAAAATAGCCACAGAGAAATGGACTTCAATCAAAAGATAAAATTTATCTCTGATTTATTTAAAAAGAAATTTTTAAATATCAAATATCCATGTTATACCCCTATTTAAACCCACAAAATTTAGCCTCCAATAACATAAAGTATAATAGAGAAAACACTCTAAAATTAGATAAAGAGATAAAATAACTACAATATACCCCACAGTTACAAGAAATCTCAATTAAAAGAGAATTGAGAGGCTCTCCCGGATAAACTTGAGAGCGGGGTTTTGATTAACATAGTACGTTACAAGAAATCTCAATTAAAAGAGAATTGAGAGAAAAGTGATTCTCTGGTCTCGATAGGTTTTCCACGAAAACCCCTCGTTACAAGAAATCTCAATTAAAAGAGAATTGAGAGCTAGTTCATCCCTTTCATCTACCGGTAGTGCCTCCCTCATCTCGTTACAAGAAATCTCAATTAAAAGAGAATTGAGAGAAGC
>QMRG01000083.1 GCA_003649235.1 Thermoprotei archaeon
GTACATAGCTCGTGGCTCCAATTAGATAGCTCCCCTTCGGCGTATATATGCCGTAATCCCATGCTTAAGCCGTCTATAAACCCTTTAACTAGCATAGCTAACACTTTGTGCCATTTACGCGGTTTGTCGTAAGGACAATATCTCTTATAGCCTAGTATTCTCACAAGTTGTTTAAAAAAGAAGATAAATGCTTTGAGAAAACCTGCAGGCAGGCATTTTACAAGAAATAGCGTGTGATTTCTACTGAACCAGTAATTCCACTTATATGCATCTAAGCGTGCTCCTCCTTCTACAGCTCGTCTATGGTATACTATGGCGTTAGGATCGAATATTATCTTATAGCCGAGCTTCTTGATTCTAAGAGATAGATCTGTCTCAAATCTGTAGGCGTTCCCCTTGTATACCGTTGAGAAACAACCTACTTTAAGCAGTAAATCTCTCCTAAAAGACATGTTAGCCCCGGCTAGGCAGTCAACGGGTATAGGTCCTAAATCTAAGTCAAAATTGCTCACTACGCTTCCATCCCATAATATCTTGCCGATTAAGTGAGGTTTTTCTCTTTTCTTAGGTATCCAGAGAGAATCGTATTCTATTGGTATTATTCTTCCTCCTACACCTCCTACGTCAGGGTATTTATACCACGCCGTTAATTTTTCTAGCCATGTCTCGTCTGCGATACAGTCGTCATCTGTAAACGCTACTATACGTCCTTTAGCAGCTAAAATGCCTCTATTAAGTGAACAGGGTATTCCTAATCTGCGGGAATTAGATAGGAGTTTAATTTTTAAATCTTCAGAAAATTCTCTGATTATATCTGCTATTTTCTTCTTACTTAAAGGATTGTCGCTATCGTCAACTACTATTACTTCGAATCTATCAAAGTTCTGCTCCCGTAGAGAATCTAATAAGTCGACTAGAAAGCTCTCTCTATTCCTCGTCGATACAACTACTGACACTACAGGTCTAACTCCCCTTAAAGGATCATTTCCTAAGACATACATACAAGCCACCTATAAGGCGAAGCTATGGATAGGGAAGCGTATAAGAGGACAGGCTATATTACTCAGCTCGTTCTAACAATGAATTTGAAAGTTTAAATGTTTCGCCTGTCCTAAGCTGTAGCTCTAAGATTTCAAACTTTGAGTAAAGTAAGGATTTAATGTCAAAAATAGCAACTACCTTAAGGGAACCTAGATTGATGTAATTGCCTGGAATAAGTCCTCTCATCTCTCTAAAGGTTCAATAGTTGAGGATTTGACTTTGAAATGGATTTAGCTACCAGTACTCTATCTTTAGCTTTTCTATTCTTAGAAAGTCTTTGTCTCTAGTTGCTATTTTATCGCCCGTCTTTAAGGCTATAGCGGCTATGAATAAATCTCTCATTTCTAAAGGCCCGCCTTTTTTCGTTAAATCTGCAAGCAGCGAGCCAGCTATTCTGGAAGCTTCTAGGTCGAAGCCGAGCACTTCCATGGATTTTAGGAGTTTCGAGACGAGATCTATGTTTTCTTCTCTTTTAGAGGATTTATAAGCGCCATAGTACAGCTCGAAAGCCGTGATAGAAGTAGTTTTTAAATCTTCCCTCTCCTTTTCGCATTTTTTAATCTTCTCGACTACTTTCTCGTCACCTCTGAGCAGATCCACTAGAACGCTTGTATCAAGTATCAAAAGCGTTCACCCCAGTGTCTCCAAGCAGAACGGAGCTCGGATAAAGCCTCTTCAAGCTCTTCCGGGTCGCCCTTCCATTTACCCGCAAACTCCAATAAACTTCTCTTAGAGGTAAGCCTTAAAATAACATCCGTGAAAGATTCCTTTGGCTTCTTCAACCTCAATAAAGCCTCATAAGCCTCGACAGATATCGTAATAGTTTTATGAGCCATCTCTTACACACCATCATTTTAAATACACGTATGTGTATTTAAAATTTATGAGTAAACTAAAATATCTAGACTCTATGAAATTGACGATATGAACTTAAATCCAACGTTCGTGTCTATACTTAGGAATATCAGAGGATTGTTATACTTATCCCCTGGAGACTGGGATGCAGAAATAGTATCCTGGTTGAAGAAGAAATATAGATATAGGATGATTGGATTGGCGCCGACCTTACTCTTAGAGTTTTCTGAAAAACGAGACTTGTTCGCTAAACCCCCCTTTAAAATTCTCGCCTATCCTTCAGATACACTTCATTTATTTGCAGAAAAAATAGGCGAGAATCTTCCAAAAGATATCGTTGAAAGCGTCATACTAGCCTCTTGTTACGTGACTCCGATAGTGACGAATAGTAAAGGGTTAAAGCGGTTAGATAACCTTTCTATATACCGTGTCTTATCCGAAAAAGTTCTTCCTGAAAACGAAATTATTCGCCATTTACGAATAGCTGGTTATACGATTCTAGATTCTCACGAGCAGGTATGCTGGGAAGCCTACAACAAAATAGTTGAAAGTTGTAAGAGAAAAATAGACTTAAAGAATGTAGTTAATCAGCTTCTAAAGAAGAGGACCTTGCTAGCTGAAAAAGATAGTAAAAGATATTGGAGATTTAAATCAAGTACAGGAAAGCCAGTATTAATCTATTTAGATACTTTAAAATGTCTCGAGAACATCGATATATGTAATTTAGTTCGCGACGAAAGCTTAGCGTTGGCCTTTGGCATAGTGCCAGCAATTAAAGTAGAGGTGTCGAGTTGAGTATCAACAGAAAAAATATAGCACTTCTCGAGCGATATATAGACCATCTACTAGCCAGAAATAAATCGGAGAAGACTATAAAAACATTTAAGAGTATTATAATGAAATTCTTGAAATATATAGGAGGGAAAAACGTACAAGATCTCACCGTATGGGATATAGATAGTTTTCTCGCCTATCTGAGGAAGAACGGATATAGCGAGAAAAGCTTGTACACAGCAGCTGTTGCGATTAAACGATTCCTTGAATATGTAGGAGCTGAAAAAGCTCTTAGGGGATTTGAGTATCCTCGAAGACCTAAAGAATTGCCAAAGTATCTTACGCGAGAGGAAGTTGAAAAATTGATGTTAGCTGCAGAGATGGAGCGAGATACTAGATTGAGAAAGAGGAATAAGCTGATAGTTCTCCTCCTATATACTACTGGAATGAGAGTAGGCGAGCTCGTGAAGATAAAATTTGAAGATATAGATTTTGATAGAATGAGCATAAGGATTTTCGGGAAGGGGGGTAAAGAGAGAGAAGTCTTTTTTAATAGAGAAACTAAGAAATTGCTCGTAGATTACTGTAGCGAGCTTGGCTTTGAGCCTGGCGATTACATATTTCCCGGAAATAATAGTCCTCACATTCACTATGTAACCGTGGAACGTATTGTAAGGAAACTGGCTAAAAAAGCTGGTTTGAACAAGAAAGTGACTCCACATATTTTAAGGCATAGTTTCGCCACTTATGCTTTATCCCGTGGAATGGATGTTAGAGAAATCCAGGAATTGCTCGGGCATGCAAGTCTGAAAACTACTCAAGTCTACACGCACGTATCGAGAAAACGTCTTATGAACGATTATATGAGGATATGGGAGGATTACGAGTAAACGTTAGAAAAGTTAAAATTATCCATACTCTTTAACATCTGGGTGATCGTTTGAAGTTCATATACCTGGTCATAGATGGTGCCCCTGACGGTCTTAGAGACGAAACTGCACTCTCTAAAGCAGATACACCGGCGCTGGATTATATAGCTTCGCTTTCACGTTGTGGTTTGATGTATACGATTTCTAGAGGAATAGCTCCTGAAAGCGATTCTGCCGTATTCTCTATACTGGGATACGACCCTGAGAAATCGTATACAGGGCGAGGCCCTATAGAGGCTTTAGGCGCGGGATTAAGATTAAAAGAGGGCTATGAAGTAGCTTTTAGAGCCAATTTTGCAACAGTGAAAGATGCCAGTCTTGAACTGATAGATAGGAGGTGTGGGAGAGATCTTAAAACAGAGGAAGCTTTAGAATTGGCAAAAGCCTTAGATGGTTTAGAGTTGGGGAAGTATGAAGCTTATGCTAGAGTTGTCGCTACAGTGGGGCATAGAGCCGTTGTAATCATAGGTAGCAGGAAGTATAACCTATCCGGTAACGTATCTAATACCGATCCTGCATATGAAAAGAAGGGCTACATCTCGATAGCTTTAAAGAATTATCAGATGAGAGTTAACGAGTGTAAGCCGTTAGATGAAAGTTTGGAAGCGGCTAGAGCAGCTGAATTAGCAAATATTTTCACTCGGAAATCGTTTGAAATATTAGATAAACACCCGGTTAACATAGCTAGAGAATCTAAAGAGAAGTTAAAAGCAAATGTGATACTTCTTCGAGACTCGGGGGATAAACTACCGAACGTAAAGCCTATCAATGAAAGATTTGGGCTATCATTTTCAGCTATAGCTGAAATGCCCGTCGAAAAGGGTATCGCTAGATTACTTGGAATGGCGGTAGCTGAGGTTCCTCCGCCAACTCCAAATAAAGAAAAAGATTATCGGCAACGACTGGAAACAACATTAAAACTGTTGAAGAAATACGATGCGGTTTATGTCCACCTAAAAGGGCCTGATGAACCCGGACATGATGGCGATTTGGAGGGGAAAATAAAGGCGATAGAGCTTATAGACCGTTATTACGTTTCTAGCCTATTGGATAATATAGACTTGGAGAATACGGCTCTTCTAATAACCTCTGATCATTCTACTCCATGGACTTTGAAAGCTCACAGTGATGATCCCGTTCCCGTACTCTTCTACCGGCCGGGAATAAAAAGTGACGGTATTAAACAATTCTGTGAAAAAGCTTGTGCAAATGGTTCTCTAGGCGTTATCGAACATGGTTGGCAACTACTGCCTCGCGTGATCGAGGAGCTCAAAAGCCTTAAAAAGTAGAAAAGTCTTAATTTTTAATCAATGATGTCTAAAATTGTCTATTCGCTGAAACTGGTACGTAGGTATAGCGACGAACCGGATTTTCATTTATACATGGGTATAGCTCGTATATCCGATTTGAAACCCCATGAGGAGATAATAGAGGATTATTTAGATAAGTTGTCTCGTATAATAAAGGAGTGTAAATTCTTGAAAAACCCGATTATAGTTGATTTAAATAGCAATGTTATTCTGGATGGAATGCATCGCTGGCACGCTTTAAAGAGGATTGGGGTTGAGTATATAGGAGTATGTTATGTAGATTACAGAGACCCTCGAATAAAACTGAGGAGATGGTTTAGATTTCTTAAGGGAACAGTTGACACGTATTTGCTAGTTAAAAAACTAGAGGATATGGCGGATCAGGGAATTATTGAAGGAGAATGGGTTGACTTTGCGAATATAAAGGAGTTGGAGAGAGGAGGGATTTTATTAAAAAACCATGATAAGGCTTTTCTCCTTAGGTTTCGTAAAGGAGAAAAGCTTTCACATTATCGCAAATTGGATTCTATGGTAAGCTATCTAGTTAAGGCATTTAAATTAAAACTAGAATACAAACCGGACGTGGATTTGCAAGAGGCACGGCAATTATTGGAGAAATACTCCATGATTGTAGCCACACCTATGCCTAGTAAAGAAGAAGTTGTGGAAATAGCATTAACTGGATGTGTTTATCCTCCTAAGACTACTCGACATGAAATTCCCGCGCGTCCCATGTTTGTAAACTTTCCTTTAACTTTGCTAAAAAAACCAGATAGTATGGATCTGCTTACTCTTAACGAGCATTTCAAGAGGTTGCTAAAGTATAAGAATGTCTTGTACATACGTTCAGGTTTAGAAATAGAAAGAGAGTATAGAGAGGATATTATTCTCTTCTGGGATTCTAGGTGGGGATAATGAGCAAACACATGAAAGAATACATATATGTTTTTAAACTTGATGGTCGAGATGGCTACGAGATATATTCCCATTTATTGGATAAAATGCCCGAGGTTGCGCGTTGTCTCACGGCAAGTAATGCCTATTTGATTGATTGGAATTTTGATGATGAACTAAAATATCTGTTCGTTGTAGTGAAATGCTGCTGTAGAGAAGAGGAAAATATAGGTTTATGGCTTCACGGTCTTCTAGAAAAACTATTTCCAGAGATATCTATAGAAAAGAGAAGAATAGTATCCAGTACTAAGCGGATAGCTTTAAATGGCAGAGAAAAATTACTTGCCTCTATTGCAGCAAGCATCATAAAAATAAAGAGAAAAAAAGTCGAGGAAATTCTAGCTAGAGAAGGTATTAGATTTACGAAACCCGAGTTGTCGGCGCAGCTTTTACTATTTTCCTATCTTAGCAGAGGATTTTCAGAGACTTTATCGGAAGTTTATGTATATTTCTATCCTCATTTTTTAGAGAAAAAATATACTTCAACTGACATAACTATAGCTTTTCAGGAAATATTGAGAGAAGGATTAATTGTAAAAGAGAACGGAATTTTTAAGCTTACAGAAAGAGGTAATAGAGTTGTAAAGAATTTGCATAGTGTACTAGAGAAAGAACTGGAGACTATCGAGAAAGACCTATTCTCCAGAACTATAGCCGAGATAAATGCTGACTTGAAAGAAGTTATTAGAAGAAACGGCGAATTTGAGGATTTAAGCATAGAAAAAATATTAGCTTTACTTTTGAAGTGTGGAATAGAAGTGCGTATTGCTTTTCGAGTTTTAAATCGAGTTATAGCAATACTTAAAATCATAGATAACGGGTTAAGTAGAGATGATATTATTGAAGCAGTAAAACTGGCACTCGACCATATAGATAAAAGTAGGCTTTACTCTTCTAGATTTGAATTTTATATGAACACTATCGATTATCTATTAGTAGAGGATGAAGAAGGTAAGCTCAGGTTGTTGTCAACTTTTGATATAAAGAAGATGTTAATGGAGAAATGGTTTATATATGACTTTAAAGTTGACGAAGCTATAATCAATAATCTTGCTTCAAAGGTTTTTGAAGATCTACGCCTTATCTATTTGTCGGCTTCACCTCAGATAGTATTTCTTCAAAACGAACAGTCTATAGCTAAAGTGTCGAAAAGCTTTATCGAACATTTATTAGATAGCGAGGTTAGAATTCAGTTACCACACTACTATAAAATAGTAAAAAGTGAAGATCCTACTGCCAAAAAAATAGAAATTATAAATCAGCTCACACAGAGGAGTATAAGTCTTTTTAAGGAAGCCCTCATTGAGAGAGATTTAAGACGAGTATGCGACTTATTCAATGTCGCTGCATACAACCTCGTCACTGCTTTTTTATTATCAATTTCTCAAATTCCCACAATAGTGCATGTGTTAAACTGTAACATACTTATGACAATCATTAAAAAAATATTAAAGGA
>QMRG01000084.1 GCA_003649235.1 Thermoprotei archaeon
AAAGAATTTACCATATGCGACAAAATCGATATCTGTTAGCTTTCTATTCATCTTATCTAGTAGATAACTATAATTTGGACAATGTATTCTTATGGCGATTGCACCTATAAGCCTTAGAATTATCCCTTTCTCCTCAGCTGCTTTAATTATTCGGAAAGCTTCGTCTATAAATGGTTTATTCCATTTAGTAATGTCTTCCGCCAAAATCCACACCTCATTTCAAGATAGTTTAAAGATTTGCCCTTGAAACTCATTGAGTGTATTTAATTCTGCATTTATTTATTTTTTGCCTTCAAAATGCTAACGGTTTTTTGCGTAAAATCTATTGAAGAACTTATTATTAAACCTATTAAAAATCCCGATAAAAATACATTCAGATTAAAATTTCTATAAACAAGAAGCGGCAGCGCTATTCCAATAATAGCTATCAATATATTTATCTTTTGAACACTTCGTTGCTTAGTGATATTTGCGGAATAGTCTACAAATGACCATAGAAGCATACCTATACCTTCACTTATTATAATACTCATCAAATTAAGATTTGTTCCTAGAAGAATACCTACTAGGCTTGCAGCTAACATAAAAGCCCTGATAAGAATTGACAAGTTCATCGTTTTATAGGTTTTACATTGCTTATATAAAAAGTTTTGTAATAAAGATTTGCCTGAAAAATATTGTGTGAGTAATTTTTTATATTAGTGTGATAAGTAGAGATAAGAGGTGAATATATGCCAAGTATAACTGACTATTTTAAACCACATATCCTAAAAGCCAAAAAATACAGGCCTACCGTATTCATGCTGGCAGAGCGTGAACCCGGCTTTATAAGAATGATGGCCAATGAAAGTAATTATGGACCTTCTCCAAAAGTTATAGAAGCTATTAAAGAGCACTTAAATGAATTGAACAGATATCCAGATCCAGGCTATTTAGAACTAAAAGAAAAAATAGCTCAATACGCTAATTTAAAATTGGAAAATGTGCTCGTTGGAGCGGGATCCTTTGAACTTATTGACATGTTGTACAGAGGATTCATCGATCCAGGAGATAAAGTTATACTTCCTACTCCCATATATTCACCTTACCTCTCTAGACTTGAGATAGCACAAGGCGAGCCGATTTTAATCCCAATGAAAGAACCAGATCTAGATTGGGATATGGATAAAATTGTGGAATCGATAGACGAGAAGACTAAAATGGCCGTTTTCATAAGCCCAAACAATCCTACTGGAAAAGTTGTTTCAAAAGATATGATTAAACCCGTGCTTGACACTGGTATAATTACGGTAGTAGATGAAGCATACTATGAATACTGTCGTAAAACCATGGCGAAATATATTAATGAATACGAAAATCTCATTGTTCTGCGGACTTTCTCTAAGGCTTTCGGGCTATCAGGTTTAAGAATAGGATACATGTTAGCCGATGAAAAAGTTGTAGACTACCTAGAGCATTTAGAATTAACATTTCACATAAATAGACTAGCTGTAATAGCTGCCATGGCAGCGTTAGATAATCTAGAGTATTTAAATAAGGTAGTTGACGAAACAGTAAGAGAAAGAGAGAAGATATTTAAAGAACTATCAAAGATGCCGGCATTAAAGCCTTATCCTTCAAATGCCAATTTCATATTAGTGAAAATAGTATCTGATAAGTATAGTGCACAATATATTCAAGAACAATTAAAAGCGAAGAAAATAT
This sequence comes from Thermoprotei archaeon, assembly GCA_003649235.1. GTDB lineage: Archaea > Thermoproteota > Thermoprotei > Thermofilales > B69-G16 > B69-G16. The sequence goes on from QMRG01000084.1 coordinate 1,705, forward strand.
TGGTCCGGAACTATTCCAACGTACCTGGCTTAAAAGGTGATTATTTAAGAATCACAGTTGGACGCCCCAAAGAAAATGAAAGATTCCTTGAAGAACTCCGGAAAATACTGAGTGAGTGATTATGGTAGATAAAAACTATATCATAGCTTACGATGTAGGAACAGGAGGAGTAAAAGCGGCGATAGTAGATCTCGAAGGAAAAGTTCTAGCCACCACATACAGAGAATTTAATTTATATTATCCAAGACCTGGTTGGGTAGAACAGAAACCTGAAGAATGGTGGGAAGGATTTGTAGAAACTACAAAAGAAGTTCTAAAAATATCTAAAATACCTCCTGAATCTATACTTGCAGTTGCCCCTTCAGGACAAATGCTGAATCTTCTCCCAGTAGATAAGAACGGGAATCCTCTAAGACCAGCTATAAGTTGGCTTGATGTTAGAACGGTTAAACAGGCAGAATGGCTAGAGCAATATGCAAAAATGATATATAATATTACAGGCGGATACCCCTCGGCTAAAGACATTATAGCTAGAGTTTTATGGTTGAAAGAGAATGAACCTCAAATTTTTGAAAAAGCCTACAAACTTATAGACTGTAAAGATTTCATAGATTTTAAGCTTACAGGTAATTTTGTAACTGATTGGAATAATGCTTCAATGTATGTTCTATTCGATATCCGAAAAAGAGAATGGTCCAAAGAAGTATGTGATTTAATTGGTTTGCCCATCGAGAAACTTCCTGAACCCCATCCCTCCACTGATGTAATAGGAGAAGTTACTGATAAGGCAGCTAAGGAAACAGGGTTGAAGGGAGGAACTCCGGTTATAGCTACCGGTGGTGACATAGCATCAGCTGCAGTAGGAGCAGGCGCTACTGCACATAAATCAACCCACTTATCTCTTGGCACTGCGACGTGGATTGGTATCTTAACTAAAGACGTCGTTCTCGATCCTCAAATGCGTTTTGTACTGTGCTGTTCCTCCGACCCTTCTAAATGGTTAATCTGGGGTGAAATGGAAACTGGTGGTGGAGCATTTAGATGGTTCAGAGATACATTGGGTCTTGAAGAGAAAAAAGAAGCAGTCAAAATTGGTATAAGTGCATATGATTTGCTATCTAACCAAGCTGAAAAAGTGCCTCCTGGCTCGGATGGATTAATATTTACCCCTTGGATGTCGGGAGAAAGATGTCCGATAAATGATGCATATGTAAGAGGAGCTTTTATAGGATTAAAGCTGGGACACACCAAAGCTCATATGGTTCGTGCCGTAATGGAAGGAGTAGCTTTTCATATACGCTGGATCATTGATGTAGTAGAGGAGGCAAGCGGATTTAAAATAGAGTATATAAATGCTATAGGTGGAGGAGCTCAAAATAAGTTATGGATGCAGATTTTCGCCGATATAACAGGAAAAATTATGAGAGTTGTTGAATTTCCTCTCGAGGCAGGAGCCGTAGGTGCTGCTTTTACGGCAGCAGTAGGACTAGGTGTTTATAAAAATTTTGAAGAAATCGAGAAACTTGTGCCGATAAAAAATGAGTATACTCCTATTGAGGAGAATGCCCAGAAATATGAGAAAATTTACGAGATATTCACGGATATTTACTATTCTCTAAAGGAAACCTATAAAAAAATATATACGGCATTCTATTAATCTTCGCGGGGGGGAATATGGGAAAACTTACAAGAATACTTTTCGCGACTGATTTACATGGTTCAGATCTTTGCTTTAGAAAACTTGTAAATGCTGTAAAAATTTACAAAGCCGACGTGTTGATTATAGGCGGAGATATAACTGGCAAAGCCATAGTGCCTGTTATAGAAGAAAAGGGGATTTATACTGCATCCTTCTTTGATTCTACACATACGGCTAAAAACAAAGACGAGCTAGAAAAACTAATTAAATACATCAAGGATGTAGGCTTTTATCCTTATCAGTTGACTAAAGAAGAATTTGAAAATATAAAAGATGATCATGAAAAACAAATGGAAATATTCAAACATTTGATGATGGAAAGACTGAAGGAATGGATTAAAACTCTTGAAGATCATTTTGCTAAGACGAATGTTAAAGTTTTCATTATGCCAGGTAATGATGACTATTACTTTATCGACGAAATATTGAATAGTTCAGATTATGTAGTGAACTCAGATAAGAAAGTTGTACAAATTGATGATTATCATGAAATGATAACTATTGGAGAATCTAATATAACTCCATGGAAATGTCCAAGAGACGTAACGGAAGAAGAGTTATCTAAAATAATAGAACAGCTTGTTTCGCAGGTATCAAACATTGACAAAAGCATTTTTAATATTCATGTACCTCCTTATGGTACTAAAATTGACCTCTGTCCCAAGCTAGACGAACAACTCAGGATAGTTCATAAAGCTGGACAAATAATAATGGATCATGCAGGCAGTAAAGCCGTCTATGACGCCATAAAGAAGTATCAACCTCTCTTAGGACTTCACGGGCATATACACGAGGCTAAAGGTTTCGATAAAATAGGTAAGACCTTAATCTTAAATCCTGGAAGCGAATACGCTGAAGGAATACTTCATGTAGCAATAATCAATGTAGATAAAGACAAGGTAAAGGGACATATGATTTTAACTGGTTAATTTCTATTTTCTTTAGCTTTTCACGGCTACAATAATTTTTCTTTTAGGATTTTAGTGTAATAAGATCAAAAGTTATGATGGTAGGTTCTTTAAAGTTGTGACAATGATATTATATCTATTTTCTTTTGGCATTTTAAACCAAATACTGTATATATCTGGATAAAAATCTGATATAAATTATGATGCAGAAAAGTTTATATATATGCTAAGGGAAAAATATCTCATTAAAGGGGATTCTCTATGACCGAGGAAAAGAGAATCTTCGTGAGGAAGACTTCTGGACTTGTCCGAACAATAGGATGGTTCTCTGCAATGGTTTTCGGCGTACACTGTATAAGCCTATCATCTTCAGGACTAATCCCTTATGCTTGGGTTCCATGGCTATGGCCAGGCTCTGACTTAATCGCCGTCCTGACCGTTTCAATGCTACTTTGTCTCCTTCATGCAACGACATACGCTCAGATAGGCTCGATTTATCCCAGATCCGGTTCTGACTATGTACTAGGTAGCAGATTGATACACCCGGCTATCCAGTTTGCAGCTTCATTTTCCTTCGTAATATTCACATTCTTGACAGCTGGATCATTGATTGCATGGATACCTTCTTCCGTACTACCAAGCTTCTATTGGTCATGGGGAGTAATCTTTAACGATCCAGGCGCTTTAGCCGTAGCAGAATGGGTTAAAACTCCAGAAGGTGTATTCCTCATAGGTTTACTTTTCGTCTTCATAACATGGCTTACAACAATACTACCCACAAAGCACGTAGTCAATATCCTAAACGCAGGATTCTTCCTAGGCACAATCGCTTGGATACTCATTTATATAGCTTTATTAGCTTGCCCAGGTCCTGATGCTTTCGCCAGAACCTGGGATAAATTCATGGGAGCAGGCAACTTCGAAAAAGTAATTCCAACAGCTGAAGCCAATGGTTTAGAATGGTCCACCGCTCCTTGGTGGCTAATGGCTCTGGCAGGAACAATTATGGGCTTTTGGATTTACTATGGCTACTATATTCCCAGCTTCTTCGCCGGAGAACTTAAAGAAGCGCCTAAAACATTGATAATTTCGGGTTGGGGCTCGCTAATTTATACATGGCTAATATTCACCCTAGGAGCTGCCTTAATGTATCCAAGACTCTTCTCGCTGAAATGGCTAGCTGCTGAAGGCTACATATTCTATAACTGCCCAGATGCCTTGCCGTCATTGCCTTTCTCAACATTCTTCGGCTCTATCCTTTGGTATGACTATGTATCCAAGGAGACTGCACCTCTTGCAATAGGTTTTATAGCCTTCGCCTGGATATACACGTTGATTAACCTAGCGCAGACTTACTTCTTCTACGGTAGCAGAATATTGTTCGCTATGGCTTTCGATAGAGCCCTACCTAACTGGATAGCGTATGTTCACTCTAAGCTACGAAGCCCGATAGTCTCCGTTACTTTAGCCGCTATAGGAGCCGCTATAGGAGTTTATTTAAGCGTATATACAGTGATCTTTGTCCAATTCAACTTCGTGCTTTATGCATGTGTAGTACAATTGCTGCCTGTTACAGCGGCGATTCTATATCCATTTGTGAGAAAAGAAGAATTTGAGAGAGCACCGTCGATTGTAAGATTCAAAATAGGACCTATACCAGGAATAACGCTGATCGGCATAGGTACTCTGCTATATCTGCTTTGGATGATAATTTCACAATACTTATTCCCAGCTGTTGGAGGCGCCATAGGACTACACACTGTAGCTTGGTTCGCCAGCTTCTTCGTAGGTGGTTTAATAATATTCTACGTCATGCGGTGGTATAGATTAAAGACTGAAGGCATAGACATTCTCTGGGCTTATAAAGAGATACCTCCGATCTAAAATCATCGTATTTTTTATTCTATCTTTGAATTATTAAAAGAGGTTAGAGTTTCAACATTGCCTGTTTATTTGCTCTAAACCAGTACAAGCTGAAAGGTATATTCAAAGTAAACTTTGTCTCTACACGGGCTAGCCATTTTTCGTCGATTCTCCTAGCTTCCTGGAAAGCTTCCCTGGTTATATTCAATAAATCGATTTTTTGGATTTTATCTTCTAAGTAATTTATTTTCAGGTCTTGAACTTTTTTCTCTAACCTTTTCTCTACGCTTTCTATCTCGCTCCGTATCTTCGATGCGTATTTTCTATAGGTGACCAGGATTTTCCTATGTAGCTTTTCATGAATCCACCAAAGTGCTTCGGGGTTATATTCTCCTGTAGGTTTAGATCCTAGATCAGGTAGTCCGGAGATTATGAAAACTGGTTTATAAAGGCTTATACAGGGGGAAGATGTAGCCGTGAACCAGTGGATCTGAAAATCCGGGTATAGCTGTCCTATATATGATGCAACTGTTTGGCTAGGTCTTGTTAATCCTCCAGCGTGCATACATATATCTCTCATAGAGCCTTTAGGAGGATAATAGTCGGGATCCGTATGATGGCTCCTCATTATCTTCTTTACATATTCCAAGTCTATTTCTCCGATTTTTTCTTCAAGCATTTTCTGAGTAAACTTCTGTCTTTCTCTGCCCTTGCTGATGTACGTGTAAAACCAGCTTGTATAGCATTTGGCAAAGCTAAAATCTTCGTCGTCCTTACACCAACCTTTTTCAATAGCATGATCGACTAGCTTAGGATGAGCCATATCCCATTCCTTATCTATGGATAAAGCATTGGAGATACTCCGCACATTCTCCACTTTTTGAACTGCCCAATATTCGCCAGCTGTCTCTAATACCCAAGCTTCTCTAGGATCGGCTATTATGAAGGAATTATGGTAGTAGAGCTTACTCGTATAGCCACAATTTCCTCCTTGACCGTATTTCTCAAGCAGTTTTAGAATTATATTTAAGGCTTCTTTCGCTGTTTTAGACCGTTCCAATGCTAGCCTTAACATATCCATTCCTGTAAGTCCCCTCTTTGCATAAGGCTCTTTGGTGAAAACCGCCTCGTTTCCAA
>QMRG01000085.1 GCA_003649235.1 Thermoprotei archaeon
CCGACCGTTAAATATAAAAATCTTTTCATTGAGGTGGAAAACTTGGAAGAATTTGAGGAAACATTCCATAAATGTCCGATCTGCGGAGGAACTAGGCTAATCTATGACCCGACTAGAGGAGAGATTATTTGTGCAGAATGCGGCTACGTGATTAGGGAGAGGGAGATAGATAGAGGACCTGAATGGAGAGCATTTACCCCTGAGGAAAGAGAAAAGAGAAGTAGAGTAGGGGCTCCGATAACACGTCTAACGCCTGATAGTCTCTCAACTGATATAGATTGGCGTAGCAAAGATGCTGCTGGAAGAGAGATAGGTCTCAAAAAGAAGATAGAGATGCTAAGGCTTAGAAAGTGGCATATAAGAGCCAGGGTACAATCCTCGATTGAAAGAAATTTGAGTCAGGCTTCTATAGAACTGGAAAGACTAGGATCCCAGCTGGGATTACCGCAATACGCGATGGATAGAGCATTGGAAATCTACAAGAAAGCATTAGAAACAGGCCTGGTTAGAGGTAGGTCTATAGAATCGGTGATGGCGGCCGCGGTCTATGCCGCCTGTAGAGAAAAGAAAATACCGAGAACGTTGGACGAGATAGCTAAGTACACTAGAGCTGGTAGAAAAGATGTGGCTAGGTGCTACAGGTTGCTAGTAAGGGAAACACAGGTTAAAGTTCCTCTGCCAAGCCCGATAGATTTTGCTCCTCGTATAGGAGAATTGCTCAAACTTAGCACTCAAACTATCAAGAAGGCTATAGAAATACTGAAAAAGGCTCAAGAAATGGGATTAACTGCTGGAAAAGACCCTGCAGGACTTGCTGCAGCTGCGATCTATATAGCTGCTTTACTGTCAGGGGAGGTTAGAACTCAAAAAGAAGTAGCTAGAGCCGCACAAGTAACTGAAGTAACTGTAAGAAATAGGTATAAAGAACTGGCTAAAAAACTAAAGATTAAACTACCGATTCGTTAAAATTCATCAATTTCCTCTATAAAGAAGTACTGCGGCATTGTTAAATCTGCTCCTAAAGTTCTACTCGAAATCTTAGGTATAGGCGGCATACGCCTTTTATGTGAAGTCTTAGACACTCTCTCTAACACGGCTTTAACTTTCCATTCCTCTACACCGGTTATTTGAGAAATATTCTTAATTTCGATTTTCTTGTCGAAAAACGAATACAGTATTAAGTCTATTTCTTCATAACTCATACCTAGCTCTCTCTCTGCTGTTTGACCAGGCCATAAGGCAGGACTGCTCGGTTTCTCAGCTATTTCTTTAGGGACTCCTAAGTGTAAAGCCAGCTGTCTAACCTGCGTTTTATAGAGATCTCCTATAGGTAGTATATCAACAGCTCCATCTCCATATTTTGTAAAATATCCTATGAGAAGTTCGCTCTTATCTCCAGTTCCAACCACCAGAGCATTAGTTATATTCGCATAAAAGTATAGTAGCGTCATCCTAATACGTGCCCTCAGATTGCCTAATGCCACTTTATTATCGTTTTCGAAAAACGGAATGTTTCTCTTATATTCTTCTAGAATTCTAGCAATGTCAATTTCATATCTTTTAGTCTTTAAAATTTCGGCAACTCTTAAAGCATCTTTAAGATCTCGAGACGGAGTAACTCTGCTATCTGGCATTATTAACACTGTGACTCTATCGCTACCCAACGCTTTAACAGTTAAAAAGGCAGTTACCGTGGAGTCTACTCCTCCACTAATTCCTATTACGGCTTTTTCTACATCGGTTTTCTCGAAGTAATCTCTTATGAATTCAGTTATCCGTTTTTCTACATAATTGTAATCCAGTTTTAAATCCTCTAATGTTATTCTCATGTTTTTACCTGAATTCAATGTTTTCAGATTTAGTTAAGATTCCTTTATACAAGAAGTAGACCTGTCTATAAGTAGTATATTTATCGAAATCAGTCAATGCAGAAATACAGTCTATCGGCACAACTATCTTATAACCTAACAAGGCGGCCGTACCAGCGGTGTGGAGAACACAGATATTAGCTACAGTGCCTGTAATAACTAACGTGTTTATCTTGTATATCCTTAATAAATGATCTAAAGGAGTACCGAAGAAGGCGTCATACCTTAACTTATGTATGGTTATCTCGTTCTCCACAGGCTTCAACTCCTCTATCACTTCAGCACCCCAAGTTCCACCGACGGCATGCTCCCCCCAGATATCAAATTCGATATCTTCTTTACGATGCCAATCTTGGGTATAAATTACCAGGACGCCTGCTTTTCTAGCTTTTTCTAGAAGCTTTTTAATAGCAGGAATGGTCTTTCTAGCTTCAGGAACAAAAAGTCTCCCTTCAGGATGCGCGAAATCGTTTTGCATATCGACTATTATCAACGCAGTAGTCTTAGAGTCTAAGATCACTTTTTCCTCCGATATTTTATACTCAGGTATCTTCACCGTAGCCATAGGTACCAGTAAATATTTGTTGAGAAGCCTATATACGTTTAACCACGTTACGGTTTGAAATAAATAGAATATTTTAAAAGTTTAAAATTTTTATGGAGGAGACAGTTAATACTCTCGGCGATAAAATGGTCAAAATAGTCAAAGTTGACGGCTCGGTGGAGGAGTTCGATAAGGAGAAAATTGTAAAAAGCTGCGTTAATGCAGGAGCTCCAGAAGAAGTTGCTAGAGAGATAGCAAATCATGTCGAGAAGCAGGTAAAAGAGGGTATGAAGACGACGCAGATAAGGAGAATGGTATTAAAATCGCTACGGGAGAAAAACCCTGAATGGGCGGAAAACTGGGAGTTCTATGACCGAATAGTTAAGGGACGGATAACCTTCGAAAACGGCAAATTTGTAGTTGTCAAAGAGGGGAACCTATACTTAGGCAGAGAAGTAAGAGATGTGGGAGAAAAAGGGCTTAGTAATTTTGAAGAAGTAAAGGCTATACTTAGAGAATTAGAGGAAGACTTAGAGATGGGGGTGTCTAGACGGACAATACACAACAGGACATACGTGCTCTACATGGCAGTTCTGAAAACTAGGAGGATGTCAGTTGAGGATAAGGAAAAATCTATAAAAGCCATAAACGAATTCCGTGAAAAACTCGGATGGAAGCCTTTTATACCTAAGAAACCGCTAAAATAGCTCCCCTTAAAGGGGCATGTCGAAGACTCTTAAATTAGCTCTGATAGGTGAAGCTCTCCTAGCTAATATATACCTTCCTCTCACTAACGGAATTTTCCTAGTCTACATAGCATCGCTAGGTTATGATATCGAGTCGATGTCTCACATCATTGCATTTTCCTCATTACCTGCCGTAGCGATAGGATTGATATTGTATAAATGGCCAAATATTCTTAAAAAAGGGAATATTAAAAAATGGTTTTTAACGGTTCATGCTGGAGAGAGACTGCTCTGGCTTTTTACTCCTTTTCTAAAAAACTTGGAACACCTATTACTACTTTATACAATTAAAAACTTTTTTTCCTCACTAATATCCTTACAGCTAAACCAATTAATCTATGGAAGTTTTAAAGAGAAAGATATTAGAGATGTAACGGCTAAAAGAAGCTCAGCGGCATCGGCATCTAGTATTTTAGGGTATTTTTTGGCTACGACCTTTCTATCCCTGGGAGATAAGGGGTTCTTTTATTCCTTTGTCTACGGATCCATTATAGGGCTAGCTTCTACAGTTCTTATGGCTTTTCCTAAGCTTAAGATAGAGAGTAGGACAGAGCCTAAACGTATAAGAGAGGTGGAGAAGATTTATACAGTATCATTGTATCAAGTCTTCTATATAGCCTCAGCAAATTTACTCAGTGTATTCTGGGTATACATATTAATCTCAAAGCTAGGACTGCCCGCCTACTGGGCTACAACGATAAGTCTTGTGGGGACTGCAACTAGTATAGCCTCTTCCCTGCTCTGGGGCAGATTATCCTTTAAATATTATAAAATATCGCTAGCCTTTGACTCTATAACGCCAATATTAATATTCATTACTGGAAATCCTTTTGCACATTTAGGCTTATCTTCGTATAACTCCCTTTTCAGCACAGGCTCTGGATTTCTGGGAGGATTCCTCTATGCTAGATATCTAGGAAATTTAGGGCCTTCACGTGCTGCTTTTCTTTTAATATCTTTAAGTGGATTAGGACAGTTATTAGCGGCTCTACTAGGGAGTTTTGTAAAAGAAGACTATATACTCCTTGCTTCAAGTGTAGTATTTTTCAAATTCTCTGCTCTAGCGATCGCCTATTTGGCTATACCTGAAGTAGCTATAGTCCCCGGGCATATGGCTAGAAGTTATGCCGGAACACTATTTCATATAAGCTTATCTGGTTATAGGCTAACCTTGGAAATATCATGGGAAGCGGTTCTAATGACTCTAAGGATAATTGTTTTAACATTTAGCTTCTTAATTTTATATATAATATATCGGTTAGCGTTCATACTTATAGGTGTATAATATGCCCTCTATAGAGGAGGTAATTGAACAGATCTTAGGCGAGATTGCGGCCGAAGTAACTTTACTTGCTCCCAGAATTTTCTTTGCTATCACGGCAATAACTATTATAGCTCTTATAGGGAAAATACTTCATACCTACCTATCTAAACTTCTCGAATTTGCCAATATAGATGAGGGTTTTGAAAAAATAGCTGGTAAAGCTCCGCCAGTTTCTATTTCAAGAATAATCATAAGGGCTATAGATGTTGGACTGGCTTTTTTAGGAATATTAATAGCTGCACGCTTGTTACTTCCTCAAGAATCTATGGATGCATTTATGGAATCCCTGGTTCTATTAGGAAAGATGGCTAGTATACTGTTAATAGCATTGATAATACTTTCCCTCTTTAATTTTCTTATAACTAAGATGAAGATAGAGACGAAACTGAGAAGCTATTTATTCTTCATATCATTCCTAATACTTACCGCTCTACTCATAGATATCTCGGCTTTATCTCCTGAAGTCAAAACATCCTTAGTTTCAGGACTCTCTACCGGAATCGGGTTATCTATAGCAGTTTTCGCCGTTTGGTTTTTCTTTGGAGATTATATAAAGGAATATTTAAGCAAATTTAAAGAAAAAACTGTTTAGCTTAGAGGATAAGTTAATGACTAGCTATGAGAAGATAATTATTCTGGAATGATTATCTGATGGCACACTGAACTATGATGATAGGGTAAGCTTATGACCGTGGAGTAAGAAGTTCCTCAAGCTTCTTGACAAATTCTTCTATATTTCCGTACGGTATCACAAACAAGTTATCCATTGTATAGTTGCAATAATAGAAATTATCCTCCTTAACTGGTACTAGAATCTTAACCCAAGGCAGGTCTATTGCTTTTCCATACACAGCTAGAAATATAAAGGAAGGATTAGGGATATCCACGCAGACTACATTTTCTTCTTTATATGCTAAAAGCTCAAATCGATGCTCTATGCCACTGATTCCTTTGAGCGCGCTGTTTAAAACGACTTTAAACCCCATCTCTTCCAATTTCCCTCTGATAGCTTCGATTAGCGACTTCATGGAGAACGCCTTAACCTGTTTTTATTTATCCCCTGATTATTTAAATTTTATCTAAAGAAATTTAAATTGTTAATTTAAAGATATCAATTTTTCTTAAACACTATAAATACTGAATATTTTCAGATAATTAACGAATACTTTATTTAAATAAGTTTAAATCTGTAGATTAAAATATCCAGAATTGAACTTTAACTATAAATTTCCGGTACATAATTGAGCTTAAAATAAAAAAGCCGCTAGAAGAAGACTTAAAGTCATCAAACCATCGGCCATAGAGCTTACTATGGGATTTACAAAATTATCAGGGTTCAACTTGTAACGATGGGTTACTACGGCAGTAAAAATAGAGATAGGTATTATCAAAGCTACTGCTATCGCGCATCCTATTAATATTAGCAGCAGAGAAGTATTTATGGAAGAAGCTGTAAAACCTAATAGTGAGTAAAAAAGCATAGCTGTAGCACTTACTATCAATAAATCGCCTCCACACGCTTTCAAAAGTTCTCGCCAGTTCTTTGCATGACCGACGGCTAAAAGTGTAGTCAAACGCGAACCAGTAATAGAGCCTATATCTCCGAGAGAATCTATCAAAACCGGGTATAAAGCCATTAAGGAAGCAAATTTTTCTATCTTACCAGAGATAGAGTGAAGAGCCGAACCAGCTACATTTTCGAAAAATAAGAGGAAAAGCATGGCGTAAATTGATTCCCTTAAAGATTCTGCAAATTCTCTCTCTTTTCCGAACTTCAAATACGAAATAACAGAAATCGCTAGGCATGCAGCGAAAAAAGAAAGTAGGGGAATTAGAGAATATCGAAAGTATATTTCCACGACTACTATGTAGATAGCGGTAGCTCCGAGATCTGCTATCGTAGACATAATAGGATATAAAACTACATCAGGATCCAATCCATACCTAAAAGCTGTAAAAGCAACCTGAGAAGCCAAAGGGACTAATATTAAGGTTGAAAGAAAGATAACAGTAGTAGATATTAAAGGCAAAATCAAAACTTCAATAAAAGAAGCCCTATAGAATAAAAATACTACACTTAAAGTCATAAAACCTGAAAGAAGTCCACCGATCAAAGGAAGAGTAAAAGTTGATGCCACTAATAAGTTAAAATAATAGGTATTCTTACGTAAACCAGGTTTTACAAGTCCCAAGTGCAGAGAAGTGCCGAGCCTACCGCTAAAAATGCCGCTAATAGCTCCCCTAACCCCTAAAATCCCCGGATATAGAATCAAAAGCCAAGGATATTTTAAGCCGAGTAAATAAGTGGCGGCGAGCCAACCTGACAATAAACCCAATATATCGAATAGTAAGGCAAGAGAAGTCTGAAAAGCCAAATGTTCATACCTATATAAATACTTTCTCAATGCCACCCCATAAAAACCGCCCTCATACTCAAATTCAGACAAATCTTTAAATTTTTCTCATGCCCATTAATGGAGTCATTAAGAATTTATCTTCCATTCCTCTTAAGTTCTTTGTATTCCTTAAACATAGGAGTCTGTAAAGAAAAGTTTTCCTACTTGTTGGTATATTTAAACCTTATTCCCTTGGAAAATCTTGCAACAATTAAAAGATAATATCTCGGCTATAACATTGAGTTAAAAACCCCGAGAAAACTATCGGAATGTCAACACCCATTCTCAACAGAAAGACTTATATCTACCCACGATTTTAAAAAACGCACAAACCAACAAGAGTGAAAACATGTCAGCACAAGAAGGGCAGATACTAGTAGGGCAAAAAAGCGTAATGAATTATGTGCTA
>QMRG01000086.1 GCA_003649235.1 Thermoprotei archaeon
AGCCAAGTATTGCTCACGGAAGAGCCTGTATTTATCGAAGAAGTTTCTGTTAGAAGCACATTTACCTCGCCAGAGCTAATACTACTAAATATCGTACTAGCCTTAGCTGTTCTACTTAAACGCGTATAGCGCGCAATTCAACTAAAAGTTCAGAGTTGACCTAAACTTTAATTCAATTTTGATTAAATTAATCGTATAGAGGGTTTTCTTAAAATCTATATCAAGATGGTAGCGAAGTAGAGTTCGTATCGAATCCAGCTGCTTTATATGGTTAACTATTAATCCTGATAAAGTTTATCGATGATGTCATGAAAGCCTAGTAGAAATATGCTTGGTTAATACATTAGTAATACTAAAATTTTAAATAGTATTACTGAACTATATCCTTAACAAAGTGGAGGAGATAAAATGAATACTCGCATTATCTCGTTAATCTCCGTATTTGCCGCCCTCAATTTCGCTATTGCTCTGCTCAACAAATTCTTTCTTGGGAGCTCCAGTTTTATTGGAGTAAGCATAGCACATATAACTGTAGATGCTATACTTTGCACTGCCCTGCTCATAACCGTAATAAAAATATCGAATAAACCTGGAATAGCAACTCTCGTCGGATTTATAACGGGTTTGCTTATGATGTTTTTCGGCACTAAAGGACCTGCGCCGATAGCCTGGCTTTTAAGAGGACTGATTCTAGATATTATAGTGTTTGGTCTTTATAGAAGTAAGTGCGAGCTCTTGTGTTATAGTTTAGCGGCTTTTCTCGCCTTTCTTGCACAGACTTTTGTGGGCAAAATCCTCTATCTTTCACTGTTTATGCCCGCAAAGGCATGGGCAACGCTTACGAGCACGCTCTTCATTCCCTTGGTGTTCATTGGCTCTTCTCTATCCATACTGGGCGCTTATCTGGCGGTCAAGAAGATAATTCCAGTAATCGCCTAACAGGTGCTCGAATATGTTCTATAAAGTTAAGCCTGTGGGTTTTATAAAAAAGCTTGAAACTGGGGAAAAGTGTATAGAGATACTTGAGGAGTACGAGAAAGCTCTCGAGAAAATTGAATACTTCTCCCACATCATCGTCCTATACTGGTTAAATAAGGTGTCGGACGAGTTAAGAGAAACCTTGCGTATAAAGCCGAGGTTTAAATGGACGCCCGAGCTTGGAATTTTCGCTACTAGGTTTCCGGCTAGGCCAAACCCTATAGGGATCACGACTACTAGATTGCTATCTAGAAAGGGGCGCATATTATTGATAGAGGATATAGACGCAGAGGATGGAACTCCCGTTTTAGATTTAAAGCCGTACATACCGTTATTCGACGAGCCGAAAGGAGAAGTAGTCCTGCCACCGTGGGTTTTGAAACATATTAAAGAACATCACCATGACCACCATCATTTATCGTTTAAAGAAATACTAAAAATGGTAAAAATAAGACGTTGATATTCTCCATTTCTCGCTCATAACTTACGTCGAGTATAACCTTCGCGGAATCATTATTATATGAGAGATTTATTCAATAAATTGGTGAATTGAATGGTATACTCCCCTATTGAGCTCTTGATATTCTTAGCGCTTATAGCTATAGGCCTGGTCTTGATAATATTCGTTATCAAGCTATTAATCGTGTTGCTGCCAGCTTTCATCGTAGCGGCTATAGTCTACTTTATAACGAAAAACCTGATGCTTACCGGAGCTGCCTTTTTGATAATAGCAGCTATAGCTATACTGAAAAAACTCTAAATTTAGCTAAAATTTCTTTACTGTTTACAAATTCTAGCATGATTATTAACCATGAGAACTTGCGAGTGATCGCTATATCAGTAAATACTTATCTAATAGCTTATCAGTTTCTAGCTCCTTACTAAAGCTTGTTTCTCTACGTGTGCTTCTAAGACGTCTATACATAAGCTTAAAAAGCGGCTTGCCGAGAGTATCATGGCATCAGGCTCGTATATTTGTTGTTCGAAACTTAAGAAAAAGCTCGTATAGAGATTACTTACTGCTTTTACGGCTTCTTCGCTATCTTCTTTGAAAGCTTTTACTGCCCATTCGAAGCTTTTCTCTAGATAATTGAAAATTTCCAATAACCTATTAATGTCGAGCTTATCGCTCCTAGATAAGATGTATCGAGTCACTGATACTAAAGTATCTCCCATCTCTTCGAGACATTTACCATAGGTTTTATAGGGCAGGACTAGAACAGTTTCCTCAAGTCCCATATTTAAAGCACTTCTCCTACCCTTAATAGCTACTACGGCCTGTCTTCCTAAGAAAAAGTAGAATTTATCTAACTCGTTATCACGTTCTATTATACTTTCGAGAATTTTCGTGTTTTTCCTGGCTATACCCTTCTTTAGATCTAAAACCATAGAGCGGACGATATTTTCCATACGTTCAAGCGTTCGTTTAATAGGTATCTGTGACTCGTCTATTATAACTTGTAGAATCAGCTGATCAGAAGATTCTTCTACTATTTCGAGACCACTAAGCCTTAACAATACTCTTCTGACTTCATTCCTCAGTTCTTCGCTTAAATAGGGCTTCTGGCGAATAACTATCGTGTTATAGCCAGCTTCGTAATAGGCTATTAAAAGTCTCTCAATGCCCCAAGTTTCCTCCTGTTTCACTTCAAGGGCAACTGTTCTTTCTGTTAATTGAGGTTTTTCCTTAATGGTGTATGGTTTTATTCTTATAGATCCATCGTCTAAAAGTTCTAATAGTACTTTTTCACCTTTTTCTAAACCGCTACTAAGAACCCATTCACGGGGTAAGGAGACTATAAATGTAGATTTTCCGGTTTTTTGAAGAGATCTTATATATGCTTTCTCTTTCATCGATACTCCCTAAATATATTCTATATACCATGTTTATAAATCTATATTCAATATTTACCAAAAAAGTTAATCTCTCATATTGAATATACCATACATGGGGAATTATAGCGAAAAGCTCAAAGACCCTCCCCTAGGACTCTCGTTTAACGACGTCTTGTTAGTGCCACAGTATTCTGACGTTAAACTGAGCGAGGTAGACGTTTCGACACGGCTAACCGATAATTTAACGCTTAAGATTCCTATTATAAGTTCTCCAATGGATACTGTTACTGGTCCTGAAATGGCACTCGCCCTTGGGAGAATGGGAGGACTAGGAATATTGCCCAGAAATCTGGACCTAGACGAAACTCGAAAAACTATCGATACTTTACACGAGGAAAAATTGCCGATAGGAGCTGCAGTTGGACCTTTTGACGATAATAAAGTAGCCCAACTGGCAGATAAAGGAGTTGACATAGTAGTGATAGATACGGCCCATGGTCATAGCAGAAACGTTCTAGAAGCCGTGAGGAGATTTAAGAAAGAATACGACATCGAGATAATGGCCGGTAACGTAGCCACTAAAAAAGGAGCTGAGGCTTTAATAGAAGCTGGCGTTGATTCCCTAAGGGTAGGAATAGGCCCAGGACACGCATGCACTACAAGAGAAGTAGCAGGAGTTGGAGTTCCTCAGTTGACTGCTATAGCTTGGGTTGCAGATGTAGCCTCTGAGTATGGAGTTAGCGTAGTTGCAGATGGAGGTGTAGAAAAACCAGCAGATATTGTTAAGGCTCTAGCCGCTGGCGCTGATGCAGTTATGTTAGGCTATCTCCTAGCTGGAACTGACGAAGCTCCAGGAGAGATTGTGAGGATTTCTGGCAAGATGTATAAGAAGTATAGGGGGATGGGGTCTAAAGGAGCTCTAGCTTCCGGCTCGGTTAGATATGGCGAGTTTAAAAAAGTACCTGAAGGCGTGGAGGGATATGTAGAGTATAGAGGAGCTTTACGTGAAGTAGTAGAATTCTTAATAGGTAGTTTGAAACAGGGAATGGGGTATCTCGGCGCTAGAAACATTAGAGAACACAAGAGAAAGGCCAAATTTGTAAGAATAACTTCAGCTGGAATTGGAGAAAGTAGGCCTAGAGGAATTATCCTGGTCGATGAATCATGGCCGTAATAGAGGTAGATGAGCTGTACACTCCTACAGGTCTAATCGAGAAAGCCAAGCTCACAGTACCTAGTCTAAAAGAGGATTTATGGTTTAAAAGCGGAGTATATCCCGGATTTTCAGACTGTCATGCCCATCCACACGTGATAGATGCAGGCTTGGAAGGTGGTCCTTGGAGGAATTATGTAGAGTGGATGCTAAAGCGAAAGCTTAGAGTAGATGAAAAGGCTCTAAGAGAGGATTTAAATGCCTGCACGAAGTTGTCCAAGTTAACTCTAATGCTTTCTCTCCTCCAAGGAGTAACATTAATAGCTCTTACTGGCAATTTCAGAGCCAATTTGAGAGCTGTCGCCGAACTGCGAGAAAGGCCTAGAGTCGTAGCGACTCCGACTATAATAAACATGAATGGATGGGATCCGTTAGATAGGATACTTCCGGTGCTAAGTTACGTAGAGACCCTAGATACGGAGGAGACTTTTAAGCTGGGCATTTTCTGCCATTCTCTGAAGTTCACGCGTACTATGGAGATCGTGAAGTGTTACAGGCTAGCTGAGAATAACGGATTAGTTTTTGCCCTTCACCTGAGTGAAGGAGTTAAGGAGCTTAGGGAGTTAGCTAAACTGCTTAGACTCCCGGGTAGGACGAGAATTATCGGAGTTCATTGTATAGAAGATGAAGATTACAAGTCTTTAGGGGTAAAAGTTGTTCAGTGCTTATCCTCTAACCTAACGCTGTATGGTAGGACTCAGAAAAACTTGGAACTTGTAGAAAGTTTTGGTAGTGATTGGCCTCTTATCTTTGGAGGCTTTTTCGAAGAAATCGTAAAAGCGTTGAAACTTCATGGTCAGAAAAACACTTATAAAATACTGGAGAAAGCGAGTATAGGCGGTTATAGGCTATATGGTGTTGAGCACGGGAATGATTATATATTCTTTGATGAAAAGTTAGAGAAAGCTCTTAGATTAAAAATTCTGCCTTCTTATGTTTTCGTTCGAGGTAGAGCAACTGTTGTTGAAGGTTTGATCGGGAATTTCAACTACGATAGTCTACGGAAAATCGTGGAGACTTATAAGGAATTTCTTTTAGAAAAATACTCTTCTGAGGGAAGCTCCAAGTGGAGAAGATAATTATACTTGATTTTGGGTCTCAGTATACTCATCTTATAGCTAGAAGAATTAGAGAGCTTAAAGTCTACAGCGAAATCCTCCCCTTTGATACTCCACTTGAGAAGATAACAGATGGAGACGTGAAAGGAGTAATTCTGTCAGGTGGACCTGATAGCGTATACAGGCCCACAGCTCCCAAGCTTAAGAAAGAAGTAGAAGAATGGCTTCTCAAAGGCGAAATTCCAGTCCTTGGGATATGTTATGGCCACCAGTTACTGGCTTACCTACTTGGAGGTAGAGTAGAAAGAGGGAAGAAAGGAGAATATGGACGTGCAGATATTGAAATTGTTGAAAAAAATGAGCTCTTTAAAGGACTTCCGGCTAGACAAGTTGTATGGATGTCTCATGGAGATTGGGTGTCTAAAGTTCCTCCAAAGGCGGAGATTTTGGCTCGATCTGGAGAGATAATAGTAGCTTTTAGGCTAGACAAGTTTTACGGCGTACAATTTCATCCAGAAGTAAGACATACTCAGTACGGTAGAGCTATTTTAAACAATTTCCTCTTTGAAATTTGCAAGTGTAGTGGTTCATGGAAGATGGGAGATATAGTAGAGAAAATTATAGAGGATATTAAACAAGAAGCGCCTACTGGGAATGTGTTGATGGCAGCTAGTGGTGGCGTTGACTCCACTACTTCTGCCTGTTTAATTAAGATGGCTCTAGGACCTGAAAGAATCCATCTAGTAGTAATCGATACGGGATTTTTAAGGAAAGAAGAGGCGGAGAAAGCCGTCAAAATGTATAGAAAACTCGGGTTTAAGCATGTACATTTGATAGATGCTAGAAAAGAGTTCTTATCCGCATTGAAGGGAGTTGTAGACCCTGAGGAGAAAAGGAGGATTATTTCTCAACTATACTTTAAGATTCTGGACGAGAAAGCCAGCAAGCTTGCCGAGAAGTATGGAGAATTTAAGTATCTGGGACAGGGGACCATCTATCCTGATAGAGTTGAAAGCGGAGTTACTGGCAGAAAAACTGCCAGGATTAAAACTCATCACAACGTAGTCTATGCCCATCTTTCTAAACTCGTAAAACTTGAGCCTCTCAAAGATTTATACAAGGATGAAGTCAGGAAATTGGCTAAGCTCATAGGTATTCCTGAAGAAGTAGTGTATCGACACCCATTCCCCGGCCCTGGTCTAGCCATTAGAGTTCTAGGTGAAGTATCGGAGAAAAAATTAGAGATTCTGCGCAAGGTAGATAGAATCGTAGAAGAAGAACTCCGAAAAGCTGGGTTATACAGGAATCTTTGGCAGGCATTCCCAGTTCTACTTCCTGTGAAAACTGTCGGTGTGATGGGAGATGAAAGGACCTACAAATACGCTATTGCCATAAGAGCCGTGGTTAGCGAAGATGCTATGACGGCGGAATTCGCTAAACTACCGTGGAGTTTACTCGAAAAAATAGGGTCTAGAATTGTTAACGAAGTTAGAGAAGTTAATAGAGTACTTTACGATATTACAAATAAACCTCCAGCTACGATAGAATTCGAGTAAATTATGTTAGCAATACTGTTAAAGTTAACACAATTAGCGATATTGCTAAAATGATAACATCGGCTATCGATAACTTGTACTCATCCACGTAGGTCCTGTTGACCCTTTTTTTGAAACCTCTGGCTTCCAGTACTATCGTTAACCTCCTGACCACAGCTAGGCTATTCACTACTAAGGCGAATAATAGTTCTCTATAGGCTTTTATCCTATCTACTATTCCTCCTTCTTCCAGTTTTATCTGTCCTCGCGCTTTCATAGCAGCTAAAAGCCTGTGAAACTCTGAGTACAGCGTAGGTATGAAGCGAAAAGCCAGAGACGCCATAAGGGAGAATTGTGGTGGGATTTTAAGAAAATCGAAGGCATAGGATAGATCTCTAGCAGGAGTCGTGAATATAATCAACATAAAGCTCAGCATTGTGATTGATAATCTTAGAGCTGCGCCTATCCCCCTATATACTCTTTCCTTGAGGAATGGAGTTTTAAAGCCTAAGATGTAGAGAGGTTCCGGGTTTTCTACTTTTTCTATATCGGCAAAGATTCCATTGAATATTATGAGCATTAAAAC
>QMRG01000087.1 GCA_003649235.1 Thermoprotei archaeon
TGCTTCTAGTATTAAATCTTAGGTCGAGCTTTTTCTACGCCGTAGCCGATGCCTATAAACGTTGGAGAGATCTCTCTGAGCTGGAAGTTCTTAATCTGCTGTTGTCCTCTAAGAAATTATGATAGTAGCTTTATTCTAATATAGGCAGGAACCCATATTAAATCAGGTGTCGAAGTTGAGAGACTTGAAATTTTTTAAGATCATGGGAGAAAAAGTTCCTTGCCTAGGTATGGGTACTTGGCGTATAGGAGGAGGTTTTCTATCTCCGGATTACAGTATGGATAGAGAGTGGATAGCTGTTTTGCGTAGAGGATTAGAGCTCGGGATGACTCTAATAGACACTGCTGAAGTTTATGGAGGAGGTCATGCTGAAGAGTTGGTGGGAGAAGCTATCAAAGGTTTTCCGCGTGACGAAATATTTATCGTCAGCAAAGTCTGGCCTGACAACGCTACTAGGAAAGGAGTTTTAAAAGCGACTAAAGCCAGCGTGAAGAGGCTTGGAACCTATATAGACCTGTACCTGCTCCACTGGCCCGCTGAAGGAGTGCCGATCTGTGAGACTATGAAGGCTATGGAGGAGCTCGTCGATAAAGGTTTGGTTAGGCATATAGGACTCAGCAATTTTGAAGTTAAAGAAATTGAAAAAGCTAGAAACTGCCTCAGCAAAGTGGATATAGCGGCAGTCCAGAACAGGCATAGTCTCATGTATAGGAGATATGAGAAAGATGTTATACCATATTGTGCTAGAGAAGGGATGATGTTTATGTCCTATACTCCTCTCGAAAAGGGGCTTTTGGCTAGAGACCGCTTCCTAGCCGAGATAGGAGAGAAGTATGGTAAAACAGCAGCTCAAGTAGCGTTGAACTGGCTTATATGCATCGAGCCGGTCGTGGCTATACCTAAAGCGGCTAGGCTATCTCACCTAGAGGAGAACGCTGGAGCCATGGGATGGAGATTGAGCAGAGAGGATTGGGAGCTTATAAGCCGCAAATTTCGCCAATACCTTTATTAGCCGATTAAAAGCTATTTTCCGGTCAATTTTCATAAGTTAAACTAATTTCTTTAATTTCAGGTTTAGACATAAAATAGATAGTGAATTCTTTCTATGAGAAGCTTAGTCTCACTTATAGGCTTAATTACGACTTTTACCCTCTTTTATAACCGTATCTTTCTTAATCTCCTTGAATATCACTATTTGACTCTCGCTCAAAATCCTAGTCTCGACTCGACTATAATCCTAAAAACTCATTCAATGATGCACATCTTACATAAGGAAATATCTCCATTAGCCAACTTTAGCAGAGTTTTAATAAAACATATTTAAGGCTATATGAAAGACATATTTATCTAGCTTTACCCGTTATTTCTCTTATGGAGATCGGAGTCGGGCTTCTTGGCACTCGTTTCATGGGTAAAGCTCACAGTCATGCCTATCGAAGCATGACTACTTTTATGGGTTTAAAGGTAAAGCCCAGGCTTGTAGCTATCTATGGGCGTGATCCCGAGTATACACGATACGTTAAGGAGGCTTATGGTTATGAGAAATACTATCTAGATTGGCGAGAACTTTTAAAAGATCCTGAAGTTGAAGTTGTGGATAACTCTCTGCCAAATTTTCTGCATAAAAAGCCTTGTATCGAAGCTCTAGAAATGGGCAAGAGCGTTATATGCGAGAAACCTTTGGCGCGTAGCTTAGACGAAGCTTTAGAAATGCTAAAAGCAGCTGTTAAAGCCGGAGTTACCCATGGAGTTATTTTCAATAAGAGATGGTTTCCCGCGGTCCAATTAGCTAAAAAACTTATAGAAGAAGGAGCTCTCGGCAAAATACTCCACTTTCGATTCGCCTATCATCAAGATTGGGGCGCTGACCCGGAACTTTCATTAACCTGGAGGTTTAAGAGAGAGACCGCTGGTTACGGGGTTTTAGGGGATCAAGGATCACATGTTATCGATATGATAAGATTTCTAATCGGCGACATAGACGAGGTGATAGCCTTAAGCAGTATCGACGTCGCCGAGAGAAAGTTAGAGGATAAAATGGAGAAAGTCGACGTTGAAGATAGCGTTGCAGTTTTAATGAAGTTAAGAAACAGGGCTTTCGGAGTTATGGAAGCTAGCCGCTACTCTCTTGGAAGGAAAAACTATTTCGTCTTTGAGATCTATGGTGAAGAGGGCTCGCTATACTTCAACATGGAGAGGCTTAACGAACTATGGTTCTATAAAAGAGAGAGTGAAGGTTTCACCCGTATCTTCGTCACAGAGAAAACACATCCGTTTTACGAGAAGTTTTGGCCAGCAGGGCACACTATAGGTTGGGTTGAAAGTTTTATTCTGCAACTTTACCACTTTCTGCTAGCAGTTAAAAAAGGAGAGGAGTTTAGGCCTAACTTCTACGATGGTGCCGTTGTAAACGCTGTCATGGACGCTGTCTATGAATCCATAAAAGAGAGGAAATGGGTAAAAGTTAAAAAAACAGTAGTGTAAGGAGTGGTAAGGAAAATCTATGTGAAAACAATCTTGAATAAACATAAGAGGAGAGATAGCTGGTTTCTAGACGATTACTCGTTAAATCCATATCAGCTCTGCCAGTACAACTGTCTCTACTGTTACATCCGAGGAAGTAAGTATGGAGAGAACATAGCCGATGAGTTAGCGGTTAAAGTAAACGCGGTTCAATTGCTCGAGAAAGAATTGAGGAAAAGAGCGTTAAGAATGGAATACGGTTTTATTGCTTTATCTTCATCAACTGAGTCGTGGCAACCTTTAGAGGAGAGATATGGAATTACTAGAAAATGTCTAGAAGTAATTTCTAAGTATAAATTTCCAATACATTGTCTAACAAAATCTAAGCTTATTTTGAGAGACTTAGATCTGCTAAAGGAAATTAATAAAAGAGCTATTTTGCCTAGCGACTTGCTTTAGTTGAGACATGGAGTATTAGTGACTTTGTCTATTTCCTCGCTCGATGATAGGATAGCTGGAATATTCGAGCCGGGAGCTCCTAGGCTAGGGAAAGATTAGATACTCTCTACAAAGTTAGGGAAGAAGGACTATATGCTGGAATAGCGTATATATCAGTATTACCTTTCATCTCTGATGGCACAGAAAATTTAGAAGAAATGATTAAAACTGCTAAAGAATACGATGCAAACTATGTGTTCGTCGGAGCTTTAACTCTCTACGGTTTTGGTAAGAAACTATACTATAGAGTTCTAGAAAAACACTTTCCCAAGCTTCTCTCCAAATACAGAAAACTGTTCAAGATATCAGCTATCCAAGTCGAGAATACCAGTTTAAATTTGAGGCTTAACACTAGAAAGGTTATGGGGAAATTAAGGACGTTACTAAAATATGGTTATGTTGAAAAACCGGTAAAGGGCAAATACGTGATAACGAGTAAGGGAAGAGAGGCGATAGCATAGTATACCTAATAAAATTCCTATAATATTTTTCTTCTTTAACTTTAAATTATAGTAAATTTTATCCTGAACCTATTTCTAGATGTTAGCTTTATAGACTAAACGGTTACATAAGATGAAAGACAATTGTTATATTTCCTTAGTTATTTTACATAGCAGATGATGTAATGTCGTTAAGATTAGAAGATCTTGTGGTGAGTGTTGAAAATAGAAAGATAATAGATATAGAGAATTTCCACGTTGAAAAAGGAGAAGTGCATCTACTGTTCGGACCTAATGGCGCTGGGAAATCTACTCTCTTAAGGGCTATTATAGGACTACCAACATATACTATTGAAAGAGGTAGGATAATTTTTAATGGTGTAGATATTACAAATAAGAAACCATATGAAAGAGCTTTAATGGGAATAGCATTTTCTTATCAAAATCCGCCGCCGCTACATGCCAAGTTTAGCTACATAGCTAAGTTGATGACTAGGAAATATAATAGCAGGTTAGACTATATCTCAGACCTTAACCTCGATAATCTTATAGAAAGAAAGCTACACGATGGATTTAGCGGAGGTGAGTCAAAAAGGGCGGAATTAGCTACGATACTGCTTCAAAAACCGAAATTAGCGCTTCTAGATGAACCCGATAGTGGAGTTGATATCGACAGCATGGAGCTTATAGCTAATGCTATAAACAGGCTTATAGAGATGAAATCTACAGTTCTTATGGTCACTCATACTGGATTTATAGCGTTTAAAATTAAGAAGATAGATAGGGCATCAGTTATGGTGAATGGTAGAATAGTGTATACGGGTGAGTTTGAAGAAGTCTATGATTTGATCATGAAGGAGGGATACAGAGGCTTTACATATGAATAGGTTGAAAATTCATAGAAGAAGGGCTTTAAAATTTTTGGCTAGGAAAGGACTAAAACTCGAAGATTTCGATTTTGAAAAAATTGGTTCTTCTAAAGTTTCGAGTAAAGTAATTAAAGAATTAGGGATTTCGGTAGAAGAGCCTAAGATTGGCGGAGTCTATTTTCAAGTTGACAGCGATGTTATAAGATTAGCCGTTAAAAAAGAGCTAGAGAGAAAAGGAGTCATACTCTTGGACTTAGAAGAAGCATTGAAAGATCCTAAATTCCAAGAATACTACTGGAAGGCTTTACCAGTAGACTACGACGAGTATACTGTAGCCGCCGAGCTTTACGGATATCATGGAGTTTTCATCTATGTACCCGAGGGAGTAAAAGTAGAGTTTCCTATTCAAGCCTGTTTCCTAATATCATCGGGCAAAATTGGACAGGCGGTTCACAATATAATTGTTGTTGACAGAAACTCAAGCTTGACTATAAATACGACATGTGCGGCTCTAAGAGGTGAGGCGATCCACATAGGCGTAACGGAGATGTTCGTTGGAGAGAACGCTGAGCTAACCTATATAATGGTTCACGGTTGGACTTCTGATGTACAGGTTAGGCCGAGAACAGGAGTATACGTTGACAAAAACGGGTCTTTCATATCGCACTACATTAACTTAAAACCTGTAAAATACATCCAGTCTTATCCTAGAATAGTTTTGAAAGAAAACGCCAAGGCTTATTATTCCTCTGTGATAGTAGGCAGGGAGGATAGCTACATGGATTTAGGATCAGAAATAGTATTAGAAGGAAGGAATGCTAGTGGAGAAATAGTTTCTAGAGGTATAGCGAAGGATCATTCAAAATTGATTATGCAGGGTTATCTTAAAGGCTATGCTCAAAATGTGAGAGGGCATTTGGAGTGTAAAGGCTTACAGCTCTCAGACAATGCTTCAATAAGAGCTATACCCATTCTAGAATCTAAGGTTGTAGGAGCCATTCTAACACATGAAGCTTCGATAGGCAGAATATCTGAAGAGGAATTGAACTATCTAATGTCTAAAGGTTTCACAGAGGAAGAGGCAACTTCTATAATTGTGAGAGGTTTTATCGATGTAGGCTTAGATAGAATACCTAAGACGTTAAGGCCGCAACTGGAATCTATCTACGACATGATAGCGAAAATGGCTACTGGCTAATATTTCAACTGTTAGCTTCAAACTCGATTCGATGAAAAATTTTAATATAGTAAAATTATAGTTTAAGCGGCGACAAAATGAGGATAGCAATACCTGTTGGCGATGAAAGACAGGGCTTAGAAAGTGAAATTTTTGAACATTTTGGTCATGCACCATACTTCTTACTGATAGATGTAGAAAATGGAGAGATAGTGAGTGTTAAAACTCTAAAAAACCCATATGCAGAGGAACATATGCCGGGACAGATCCCTCAATTGCTTAGTAAGAATAATGTAGAACTTCTAATATGCAGAGGAGTTGGACGGAGAGCAATGGAAATGTTCCGGCAGATCGGCATAGAAGTCATTAGAGGCGCTCAAGGCAAAGCTAGTCAAGTAATAGAAGCTTGTCTTAAAGGAGAACTTGTCTCAAAAGAATATAAACCATCTAGAAAATGGGAATCTAATAGATATTCAAACTTATAAAAGACTGTATCGGGCACTATCTAACGCTAGCAAAATCTAAATACTCTTTTTTAGTAGTATGCTATATGAAAGAATTGGAAAGTCTAAAAAATTCAGTTCTGAAATCTGTTAAAATCTTATATGAACGAGGACTTACTTCAAGTTTAAGCGGTAATGTAAGTGTTAAAGCGCCTAAAGGGTTTATTATTACCCCCTCCGGCATTCCTCGCTGGGCTATGACGATGAAAGATCTAATATACATGGATTTCGAAGGTAACATTTTAGAGGGGACTAGGAAGCCGTCTATCGAATGGAGGATGCATAAAGCAATATACTTGGCAGATGAAGAGGCTAATGCTATAGTCCATGCCCATCCAAAATATACTCTAGCTTTATCTCTAGCAGACCATCTAGAGGTAATGGAGGAACTAGCCGAGTTTAGAGTACTTTTTGGAAAACTGGTAGTAGTTCCCTATGAAGAGCCAGGTAGTGAAGAACTAGCTTCAAAAGTTCAAGAAGCTGTTAGAAAGAAGAAGAGTAGAGTACTTATATTGGAGAGACATGGAGCTATTACAGTAGGCAAATCTCCAGAATCGGCTACCGCTTTAATGGAAGCTTTAGAAGAAGTCGCGAAAACGGCTTATCTCTATCTAGTATCTTCTAGCATAGATTAGATCTTTAATATTTCCTTATAGAAGTATCTAGCGGCATAAAGTACTGCTCGTATGCAGTTTCTGAAAATTCTCAGATCTAAAGCCGACATAGTATCGATCTCTTTTTCAGCTAGTATGCTCCCATTCTCGGTCATGCTATACGTTGCTCCGCTAGTATAGAAATTCTCCTCTAGTAACAACCTATAGAATATAGCTCTATCCACATATTCTGGAACTTTTTTCTCGTTCATTAAATAAATAAATACTTTCACCCAGTTTTTAGAATAACTTACCATAATAGGCAGTTTTTTCCGATCTTTCCCTATTATATTTACGTAGAAAAGTCTACGTTCAGGATCATGTTTATACTCTAGCTTTAAGGAATCCAAGTGTTGTTCTATAACTTTTCTAATCTGTAGCGTCTCCACAGCACCGAAATTAAAAATCTCTTATAAAACAGTTACGTGCGAAGTGAATTTATACCATAAATATAAATATTGTATTTTGGAATGAAGAATCCAGAAATGCCGAATGCTGAGGACCGGTAGGTAGTCCGACCCGCCCCGCACTCGCGCCTCCGCCAACGAATGAGGCGAGAGGTCGGTCAGCGGGGCGACAA
>QMRG01000088.1 GCA_003649235.1 Thermoprotei archaeon
ACCCAAAGACTATGAAGATAGAATCCACCTAGCAACAATGATAAAAAACAACATAAACATTATAATCTCCAACGACTCCGACTTCGATAAAATACCCAACATAACCAGAATCTTTTAAAGAAATTTCAACAATCCAACCTCCTACAACAATACCAAAACCAGAAACACTCCCATTCTCTTTTAATTAAGATTTCTTGCAACACCAAACCCTAGGGGTAACGGCGACGGTTTGAGGCGCCCGACTCTCTCAATTCTCTTTTAATTGAGATTTCTAAACTTAGAAAAATACTCTCTATTTACGGAGAGCAAATATATACACGAGATACGAGGACTTAAAAGGGCAGGAGAGCGGCTGCCGCAATTAGAGAATACGAGCGAGTTAAAACTCTCTATAAAGTCTACGAAACTAGAGGGGACGAGTGTAGAGGAGATAAGGCTATAATAGAAGACTTCTATAGATACTCTAGGAAATTTAGAGGAAAACTTCTATTTTTAACATTTGATAATGAAAGCAGGATATACGCGTACAACAAGGGAATTAGAAATCTATACCTAGAAACTCCTCCTCTAGAAAAACTCAACAATATACCTCTTCATAGGTTGGCTGAGCTAATTTATTATCTAACGGTTAACTTTCTCACGGTTAAGATCACTGGCGATAAGAGCTGGGTAAAGCTATACTCGTGGTGGCGAGGACAAAAAATCGAAGAGGCGACTGGGGGAGTTTTACTCGCCTTCACGCCTATGGCATCGGAGGTCTCGGGGAAACTCGTGAAAGCTAGAAAGATGAGAGAACTGGTCGAGTTTTCTTGAAAATACCGGTCTACCTCATCCAAACCTACCGCTTCTGCTCTCTCAAAGTATACTTAGAGGCGGGTCTAGGACTCAAATCGAAAAAGACAAAGGAATCGGAGATAGGGCGTATAGCCCACAAAATTTACCTAGATTTATCCATCGCCCTAGGCAAAGGAGAGGATATCGAGAAGAAATTACATCAGATTCTCAGAGAGTATAGCGATCCAAAGATCTCAGATTTAGCTGATAAACTTCTGGATTTTAGATTTAGAACTCCTCTTGAAGGCCTCCCAGTTATCGCGGAGCTAGAGCTTGAAAGTGCAGAATTAGGTGTCACGGGTAGAGTAGACCTGGTAGAGGGTTTAATACCTATAGAGGTAAAGTATAAGGATAGGGCGTATAGAGCCGATGTAGAACAATTAACGGCTTATGCGCTTCTGCTGGAGGAGAAGTTAGGGGTAGAGGTAAAGCTTGGATGTATCGACTTATTGAAAAGCAACAAGAGAATAAAAGTGCTACTAACTCCTCTGCTCAAAAAACACGTGAAAAATTTAATTATAGAAGTGACAAGAGCGTCTCTTTCTCCTCAATATCCGGCGAATCCTCCTTGCCATAAATGCGATCTTAAAACCGAGTGTCATATGCTTATGCCGGGCTTTTAAATAGTATATACTCGTATATATTTGGTTACTTTCTCAACTACCTTATAGTGCATTCCTCCAATTCTTTTAATCTCTCTGTTCATCATCTTAATTACAGTTTAACAATCTTAGAGCTTCAAGCTCGAAAATTCTCTCCTACTTTATTTAATTCATATGCTTTCGAATAATCGTCAACCTCGAAAACCTAACCGTGAGCGTTGCAATGTACTCAAGCCTGGCCTTAGAAGACTAGGCTCTTTTTAAGCTCAAAAAGACTTAATCTGAAGAATAGCGGGAAATGAATTATATCAACTGCCATCTGGCTGGCGTTTCATACTTATTGACGGTTGAAAGAGAAAAATTCTAAAAGCCTGTAGCATAAAATTGGCAAATTATATTTTAAAGTATTTTACTTTAATTTCTTCTATATCTCTTAACGTTGAGTCAGTAGTCAGTATCGTAGCTTTGAGCTTTTTAGCTAGCGCCACTAGGTAGCAGTCTGCTAGGGATAGTTTTTCATAGTATTTTAGCTTTATTTTTGCAGTGCTTAGAGTCAGATCTTCGTTTACTCCGATAATTTCTATCGGGCTGTTTCTTAGTAGTTTATTCTTAACTAGAGCAGCCTCCCACCCGAATACTCGAGCATAGTTGTATAAGAACTCAGCTAGGTTTATCTCGCAGATATAAGCTTTGGATGTCTTCTCATAGATTTCGTCTACGTATTTTCTAGTGTCTTCGCGTCCCGCAAAGTATAAAGCTATAAAACCCGCGTCAAAGACGTAGCTCCGACTCAAGTTCTAGCCTCCTAGAGGCGTTGATAAGCTTGGCTACTGTCAAAGCTTTTTCCCCATCTACTCCGAAAGCATCTTTCAGGGATTTAGGTACTAAAACTAGTACACGTTCTCCCTCTACCACTAGCTCTAAATAAGAGCCTTCCACTATGCCGAATCTCCTCCTAATCTCAGCGGGTATGACTATAAGTCCTTTTTTGTGAACTTTTACCCTGAATCTCTCCATAGATAAGTTTAACGTTAAACTTTTATAAAAGTTTAACGTTAAACTTTTGATTTAATCCGCAGGTAGTGGTTGTGAAAAATACCGGGAGAAAGAGAATTCCTACTTAGATAGGCGAATGGGAACTATGCAAGCATTCATTACTCATGTTAATCCTCAGCTGTTTATCCTCACTGCTTTAAACAAAGGAATTAGAAATCTATATCTTGAAACACCCTTTCTAGGAGACTTAAAATTATTCCAGTATATTTAACGCTTCCTCAACCGTGAGGGGAATAGGGGATACGCCTAGCTTCTGCATGAAAACCGATACTTGGGGCACAGTGAGCTTAGCTTCTTCAACTAGGGAGCCGTCAGCCAGTATTTCTCTAGGATTACCGTCCGCGAGTACTACGCCGTTCTTCAATACTATTAGTCTATCCGCGTACTTGACGAGCTGTGGAATTGAGTGAGTGATAACGATAACAGTAATTCCCCTATTTCGCATGTCGTTAAGCAACGAAAGAATACGGTAACTGAATCCTCTATCCTGCCCGGTAGTAGGCTCATCAACTATCAAAACCTTCGGTTCTAAAGCCAGTATAGAGGCTAAAGCAAGCCTTCTTTTCTCGCCTTTACTCAGGAAAAACGGGTGTTCTTCCGCCAGCTCTTGAAGCCCCACGATTTCCAATGTGCGTCTTACCCTAGACTCTAATTCGTCTCCAGATAATCCTCTAAGTTTAAGCCCGAAGGCTACTTCATCCCATACCGTCTGATTAAATAATTGATGGTCTGGATTTTGGAAAACATAGCCGACTAGCGATGAAAGAGTGAGTTTATCGTATTCTTCGATTCTCTTGCCGTTAATGTAGACTATTCCTTTGGAAGGTTTTAGAAGGCCAGCTATGATCTTGGCTAGAGTAGTCTTACCTGATCCGTTAGGACCTACTAGTCCTATATACTCTCCTAGCCGGATCTTCAAGTTTACGTTTTTAAGGGCAAATTTATCTTCTTCATAGCTAAAACTAACATTTCTACATTCTACAATAATATCTCCTACTCCTTTAATAGGACGAGCTTCCATAACTGCTTTTTTTAATTTTAATACTTCATACTTTAGAGCTTCGCTTAAAGTAATAGGAGGAGAATTTCTACCCAGCTGGTAGAACAGTTGAGTTATTTGAGGAGGATAAACCCCAATGCTGATCAGCTTAGGAACTTCGGAGAAAAACTCTTTAGGAGATCCTTCTAGCACAACTTTTCCATCGTATAAAAGCACAAGCCTATCAGCTAATTCGGCTAAAATCTCCGATTCATGCTCAACTACTACTATCGTTATATCCAGCTCGTCTCGTATTCTTTTAATAACATTCAAAACTTCCTCCTTCCCTAAAGGATCTAGATCAGACGTAGGCTCGTCAAGAACCAAAATTTCAGGCTCTTTAGCAAGCATAGCCGCAATTGCGACTCTCTGTTTTTCTCCACCGCTTAGCTGAAGCGGCGATCTATTAAGGAAGCTCTTATCCAATCCGACCAGGTCTAAAGCCCATAGAATTCTATCTCTAATCTCTTCACGGCTCAGGTTTAATGGTTCAAGCCCTATAACCAATTCATCCTCTACGGTCGACATTATAAACTGGGATTCCGGGTCTTCAAAAACTACTCCCACTCTTCTAGTCAGCTCAGTAACATCGATTTCTTTCACATCTAAACCTAGAACTCTCACATTACCTTTAAACAACCCAGGTACACGCTGAGGTATGATACCGGTAAACGTTAAACAAAGGGTAGTTTTACCCACGCTAGAGGGACCCATTATACCTAGAAACTCTCCCTTCTCGACTCTCAGATTGACGTTTTTAAGCACGGGTTCTTCCCTACCTTTATAAGTCCACCATACGTTTTCCACTTCTATAACGTTCATACTTCACCCCCAGAGACTCGGGCAGAAGTAGAAAAACATCGCAATGGCTAATGATAGCGCTATCGCTGCAAAGTCGCATAGCCTAAACTCGGGCACGTGGTAGCGCGTAGGCACTTTAGAACTTGGTGAAATACCTCTAGACTCTAATGCAAGCGAGATTTCATAGCTTCTAGTGATGAGCAGAGTCAACAAAGGTATTAAAGCGTTGACATACAACTTGAATTTAGAGGCTAGGGACATTCGATCTAGATCAACACCACGTATAACCATGGCATCTCTCACCGTGTAGAAATCAGATACGAAAAGCTGTAAACCCTTAAAGAATAATGCAATAGATAGGCATGCTCCATAAGGTACTCCTATGCTACGTAAACCCCATATTAGCTCGCGATCGCTTACACTACCTAAAAGTAGGACTGCTGAAAGAACCATGGCGAAAATCCTAGATACGAAAACCATAGTCGCGTTTAAACTTGCATCGCTAATAGTAATCTTCCATTCTGCGACTCCTTTCTCAGCTCTGATTTCTACAAGTGTATATTCAAAAAATACAACATTACCAGGCATGCTAGTGAACAACATGAATGATAATGAGATGAAACTGGTCAAACTGATTATTATTACGAGGTATTTTTTAATAAATCCCAAAGGTATCCCAGCAATCTTACACAAAAATAAACTCGTAAAAACCAGTATTAGAGCTGAAAAAACATCTTTCACAAATAGTATTGAAAAAGAAAGAGAGAGAGGAATCAGGATTTTTGAGAAAACATGAAGTTTCTGATACTTTGTTTCTTTTACTTCTAAGCCTATGAAGTCTCTGAAAAACGTCTTGGGCATCTTTCTCACTATACAAACCACTTCTCAACATATATAGCTGTTCTCTTGATAACAGGGGTTAAGGCTACTAACAATGCAGTACCTATAGTCGATAGTACTATTAAGTCGCCCATAACCCATCCAATAAATACTGGCATGAAGAGCTCGCTAGGCAATGGCGGCGGGAAGTTCACCACGGTTAGAGTTCCAGCACCCCAAAGTCCTGAGAACACTGAAGCCAGTATGATGCCGGAGACCGCGTAGACGCCCCAAGTCTTAGGATCACCGGCCAGCATGCCCATGATTATGCCTAGAACTGCTAGTGCAGTGCCTATGTAGACGGAGTATACGTAGAAAGTCACGAAGGGCTCTCCTAAAGTCGCGCCCCAAAGAACTTGGACAGTTATCCCTAAAATTATCAAGACTGTGCCCGAGACTACGAAGAGGGGTAGTAGTTTAGCATAGCCAGGTCTTTTTACCGTGAAGTCGGGATCTATTTTCAATAATCTGAAAGCTACTGCAGGTATAAGTGCTTCGATAAAGTCGGCGAAAGCCCATACCAGTGATTGTATCACCGAATAACCGCTGGGATAGAGGCCTAGGAGAAAGCAGCTAAAGTAGCCGGCTAGGGCGCCCCACATACCCATCCAAACACCAAACGGGACATAGACAGCGGCTGCTACATAGAGAGCGGAGACTCCAGGCGCGCCTAATACTGGGGATATTAGGCTAGATAGTACTCCTAGAACATATGAGATGGCAGTGGCGAAGGAGAACGAGACTATGTGCATCCAAGTTATTTTCTTTTCAGCTGGCACGCTTCCACCAGATGATATCTTAACACACTTTGTTATAAAATTTACGATTATCATTTTATTTTAAATCTTTGTTTAACAAAAAATGATAATTAAAAACATTCCCAACTTATCGAATTAAAACTGTTTAAAGAATTAGTTATAAAAATTTTAGTATTTCATATTCATAAGCTCTCTTAGAGGAGGTATTTCATCGATCATTTTTCTCGGAACTTTCTCCCATATAATTCCCTTAGGTTTTCCGTACTTTTTCTCTACTTTTATTACTCTTGTAGGAGTCACTATTATATCGACTATAGTATCGTATGGACTTACTTCGATAGGAATATCTATTACCTGGCAGTCGTGGACTACTGCTATTATTGGAGTGTCTTCATCCACTACTCCGATTTCTCTAAACATGGCCCATTCAAGGTCAAAATATCCATGACCCTTCCCATATCTGATGCCTTCCAAGTTTACGGCAGATGCTCCGGTAACTAGAAAATCTATTTTTCCAAGCTTTTTAATATCCTGTAACGTGACGGGAATTCCGAATCTATCGGCGCCATCGAGAGTTGAGGCGTATTCTTCACAACCTTCAGGGACTAGTTCTCTAGAGATTTTTATAAAGCCTCTAACAATGCCGTATGTAGGCATTACATAGGTTTTCTCGTCTAGTATACAGTATTCTCTAAGTTTTTGTAAGCAATTATCCGGCGTGATCATTATATTCTCAGATTTTTTATATAATTCCATTTCCCTGATAGTCATAGCGCATTTCTCGCTTCCTTCAAAATCAGGTATAAATTCTGAGAAGTTCCAATGAAATCGAGAATCTGGTTTTGCTACTTTCCTAAGCTCTTTCCAAACTTTTTCTCTAATTTTATCCTTCATCGACATGTACACCACCTGTGAGGATTTTACACATTTCTTCAACCGTTAAAACTGTTTCTTTAGTGAATTTTCTAGCAAGAACCGTTACTTGAGGAGGATCTATAAAAGTACTTTTTAAAATTTCGAAATTACCCATAACCTCCCTAACTCCTCCATCTGCGATTACTCTGCCATCTTTAAGCACGATCACTCTCTTAGCATATTCAGCTACTAGCCTCATATTATGAGTCACCACTATGATAGTTCTACCCGATCTATTCAACTCTTTTAACAA
>QMRG01000089.1 GCA_003649235.1 Thermoprotei archaeon
AAAGTTATAGGTATAGTCCAGGGAAGATCATTATTCAACCTCATGTTATGTAATACGCTGAAGTAATCATCGCTGGTCATAAATCCTTCGAGAGGGCTAAAGACTCCATACGCTATATTCTCAACGTCGACACCTATATCCAGCGGAATTTCTAAAACTTTAATCTCCTTTGCTTCTTCGCGAATGCGTTCACGCTTTTCTCCAGACAAAATTCTGTTAATTAACCTCCCGCCGTGAGGCTTAGAAACCATATCCGACACCTTAGAGATATCCCAGCTTCTTCAACTTCTCTATTATCTCATTTTTCTCCTCTTCGGAAAAAGGCTCAGCTTCCTCTTCTTCATAAGTTGCAGCTATTTCCCTAAGCACATAGGTAACAAAGCTGGAAACTGAAGTAAAACCCGTTCCTTCGATTATTTTTTTTATCCTATTGTAAAGCGTCGTCGGAATACTCACGGTAGTATACTTACGCTTCTCCATAAGCTCGCCTCATATAATTAAATATAATTATAGAGTGAAGTAGAGCAATAAAAATTTAACCCTCAAATCAAATAGCATCTAGGTGGACAATTTGCAGGAAAAAGTTACTCTATCGATACCGAAGGAACTTTACGAAAAAGCCGAAGAATATATAAAAAATACGGGAGGCTTCGAATCTGTAGAAGAACTGATAGTCTTCATGTTAGAAGAACTAGTCAGAGAGGAAGAGGAAGGCTCTTTCTCTCCAGAAGAAGAGGAAGAAATAAAGAAAAGGCTCAGATCTCTAGGCTATATTTAGTAAAGCTATTAAACTATCAATTTTTCTAAGTTAATATTAGGTTGAATCGAACTAACATGTATAAAACATGTTATAAAATTGTATATAAAGATAGTAAATCTTTCGAAAAGAAGAAAGAGCCCCTCTAATTTCATTCTCTATTCTACATTTATACCGTTAGAGATTCCCCACACTATATCCAAATCTGAGTAAAATATTTTAGCAATTAGAAAACGTTACAGAAAAGTATAATAATGGTGGTGTCAGATGAAAATCCATGAATTTGAGAATAGGTATCACCCAAGCCGATTGGAAGATAATACAAGCCACGCCTAAATCGATAACAATTAAAGAAATCGCTGAAAAGTCGCAGTTATCAAGGCCTTATGTCTCCCTCAGGCTACAAAAACTTAGAGAAGACTTTAAAATCCATATCTCTTTCAAGCCAATACTCAAAAAGCTAGGCCTGAAACCTGTCATATCAATATACCCGTTAAGCAAACAGCTACTAGAAAAATTTGAAGAAGGAACTCCGTATACTACTAGCGTGTCTCATCTCATAAAATCGACGCTAGACGGCTTAATAGTTTTCGCCTATGTCCCCGAAGAGTACGTGGACGAGTATCTGGCATTACTACCCGAGAAACCCGTCAAGACGTATATCGGCGAGAGAATAGTAAAGTGGAGACCCGACCTATCCAAGGCAACTTGGTATCATAGAAAAAGAATCGGCGTCAACTGGAATACTGTAAGAGAATTGGCGAAAAGCGCCGAATATATAGAGGAAGACTTGTCTAAAATCCCTATAGATAGCCTCGACATGTTTATAATAAAGGAAAAGGAGAAATGGGCTTACACGCCTTTAACTAAAATATCTGAGATTCTGGAAAAATCTATAAGCATTGGCAATATTAAGAAGAAAGCCTCGCCTCAACTCCTAGAATATCATTGGAAAAAACACGTATTAAAAGCATGGGATTTCAACCAAGTGAAGATTATATTACCTCTTGAAGTAGCTCCTATAACGTTTCACTACATTAGATTCAGAGACGAAGATTCCCTGTACGCGTTCCTCCACGCCTTCTCTAGAAACGCTGTATATAACAGCACTACCGTGATACTAGAGGATAAGGCGTCTGTATTTACTGCAGTCAAGGTGCCTTGTGCAGAGATGATAGAATTCATGAAATTTGTACATTCACTAGGAGTAGAGGAGTACAGTTCTGAAGGATTCATGGACACGGATATAATCTTAAGATATACTATAACCTATGCTATGTTGAAAAGAGGGAAATGGTATTCTCCGCTAGAACTGCTAGAGTTGTATCAGAGAAAATGACAAAGCCTAGTATAGCTTTTTTGTTCCCTCCTCCAACGTCCTATAATACACGTCGATAGGCAAAACCTCCGAAACCTTTTCTGCAGCTCTTCTCACCACTTGAGGATCAGTTCTAGGCTTTAGCCTGAAATCAATATCTGATATATCTTCATAAGGTATAAATTGTTGAACTACGAAAACTACACGGGCTTTAGCATTCTTTATCAGAGTTTTTAATTCTTCACCTATACCAACGACATCCCGTATATCCAACAATCCTGGAACCATGGTCGTTCTCAATTCGAGAAATCTTACTTTTCTACATGAGAAAACTATACTATTCCTTATCTTCGCTATAATTTCTGCCATAGCTTCAAACGGCAGTCCCACAGCTTTTGAATATTTGCTGGGCAGGTTTAAAGGAGCTTTAATATCTATGGCTACATGGTCTAAATATCCGGCCAAACGTTTCAAAACATGGGGATTGGAACCATTAGTGTCTATACTATTCTTTAACTCTAGGTTCTCCGCTACGTACCGGTACATGATTTCTAAAGGTTTAGATTGTAGTGTTGGTTCTCCTCCAGTTACATGGAAATAATCTATAAATCCAAGATTTCTTTCTAAAACTTCTACTATCTCGGCTACTGACACTTTCTGTGCTTTTAATCCTTTAGCTAGTTTAGAGTTTCCACACCAAGGACATTTAAAATTGCAATAACTAGTCCATAGGGTAAAAGAAACATTTTCCAGAACATCTACTAGGCTATTCTCCTTCCAACCTCCAATGAAAATATGGGTATTTTTTAGGAGAGTAAGCGTTTCAACCCCCTATAGAATACTGTACCCTAAGCCTGAACTCTGCCTTCTTACCAATATTCCAATTTTTAACAGGGCGGTAATAGCCTACAATACGGCTCCACAAGTCAACTTGTCCGCCACATTTAGGACACTTCTCCATTAATCCTATCGAATTCCATCCACATTTCCTACAAACAGCTATCGTAGGAGTTATACTGAAATATACTACATTGGTATTCTCAGCTATCCTCCTAACAAGCTTCTTCAAAGCCTGTGGATCTGGACTTTCCTGCAAGAACAAATGCATCATAACCCCGCCAGTAAATTCTTGCTGAACCTCCCCCTCCCATCTAGCCCTCTCCGCTATAGAGACATCGGCGTAATACGGGATAATGCTGTTACTATAGAAGGGAGCTACACCATCGCTCGGAATCAGCAACTCTCCCTTCTTCCAAGCATCTTTAAACAACTCCATATCGAGCTTTGCCAACCTATAGCCAGTAGACTCACCTGGAATCTCCTCGACGTTGTACAAATAGCCGTCGATTTTCTCATATTCTTCAGCTTTCTTCCTAACCATGCTAACCATCTTCTTCATAATCGTTACCGCTTCGTTAATCTCCCTATGTTCCATATCTATCCACAACCTAGGATTACGCATGAAGTTAGCCGCGGCTTCAGGCAATCCTATAATGCCGAAAGTGTTGAAGTGGTTTCTAAAATGGCCTAAATACACTCTTGAGATCGGCATGAGACCATAGCGCAGGCTAGTTTCGTAGCGTTTCCTCCAAGTCAGTAGAACTTTACGAGCGTTCTCCATTTTGGAATACAATAATTCTTCAAAGATATCCCATTCTCCCTTGCTCAAATAAGCCAGTCTAGGCATGTTTATAGTAACTACCCCGATACTTCCCGTAGCATCGGGTAACGCCCATATTCCATAAGCCTGCCTATTCTTAGTCAAATACTCTTCTACCTCATCTGCCTCGGAGGGTAGAAGTTTAAGCTTAAAATTGTTGTTATTTATCTTGCTCGTATCCACAGTCAACCTGCAACACATAGAATAGAGGACTTCTACATTACTAGCATAGCCGTTCAGTAAATATGCAGCGCCTCTCTTAGCCAATGCCTCGAATATCAAATCCGTCAATTCGCCCCAACGCTTCCCATTCCAATCGAAATTTCTCGTAAGCATTAGAGTTGGGATCGGGAAGGTGAAAGGTTGGTGTCCCGCATCTCCTTCTATTAAAAGCTCGAAGAGAGCCTTATTTATCATCAATGCTTCATCTAAGTATTCCTCTAGAGTATCTGGCAGTGTTTTACCTCCTAAGACGGCATTTTCCTTAAGATATTGTTTACTTGTATCTATTACAAGTGTAATATTAGTAAATGGGGATTGAAAACCGGCGCGCGCCGGATAATTAAGGTTAAACAGCATGTGTTGTATAGCCTGCTTAACATCCTCGTATGATAGCTTATCGTGTCTCACAAAGGGCGCTAGGAATATATCGAAACCTGAGGCCGCTTGCGCGCCAGTATATTCTTGTGAGCCGAAGAAGAAGAAATTGGTCA
The DNA here is from genome assembly GCA_003649235.1 of Thermoprotei archaeon. GTDB lineage: Archaea > Thermoproteota > Thermoprotei > Thermofilales > B69-G16 > B69-G16. The sequence goes on from QMRG01000089.1 coordinate 4,449, forward strand.
AATGGGCTATCGCTGTGTCTAAGTGTTTAGCTGGCTTTGAGATTATAGAGGGAGTTATTAATCCTTTTTTAAGAATTCTCCTAAAACTCCATCCAATACAATAGGGTATGAATAGAGAATCCGGAAGCTTATGTATATGAAATTCTCCGCTTAAATGATCATTAACTGATTCTTTAGGTAGATAAGCGCTGAGAATGTCTGACCGTTTAATTAAGCGGTCGTATAGAAAGTTTCTGAAATTACTATAGCTAATATTCATGTTAGCGTTCTCGAAAACATCCCAGCTAGCTTTTTTCAGGTAGTCCTGTTCTGCGCTAACTATTTCCGCTGCCCTCTCGCTGAGTGGGAGCGTCCTTTTCTCCTGAAGCGTCACGCTAGAACACCCTCAACCAATATATGGAACGGATTTGCTAGATAAAGGATGTCTGGAGACTTAAATGAAAGTAATTTATAAAATAATGATGCGTTACTTAAAAGAGAATTGATAATTCTAAAATTTATTAAAAATGATTAGATAGAAATGTAGATAAAATGAATAAACATTTTATCTTTGGACACGGTTTTATTCTTTGTAAAAGCTCTATATAATAGCTTTTCCAGTTTTTCTATCGATTAGATATACCTTTTTTAGATTGAAGATGATATATGTCTTGCTATCAGGATTCATTCGCATTTATTAAAAACATCTTATTATTGTAAATAGTTTCGCTTATTAAAACCGTTAGTAGTTTCGGAAATGAAAGTCCCATCATATAACTATAGAAAGAAGTCAATATGTAAAATTGCTAAAACTTGCTTTCAACTAGATTTTAATTAACCAATAAAAAATTATACTCGGAAGACTATATAATATTAAACCAGTATTGACGAGTGAAAATATGAGAAGAAGAGATTTATGGGGACCGCTAGAGCGGGGTCCTAGACGACTTCCGCCAGGCGAGCGGCTCAAAAGAGAAATTATAGAAGAGCTTTCCATGGAGTTTAGAAGAGACTTAAGAATAGGGTTAGCTAGACTATATCGTGCCTTAAGAAGAGATATTAGAATGGCAGTACTGGAAGCCGCTGGCAAAGCTCCATCCCCAGCAGCGGCAGCTGCTGCTATACCAGAAGTTGAAGAAGAGGAGGAGAAAAAGGGATTTTTCGAAGATCTATTCAAATTCGATGTTAAGTGGGATGATATAATAAAGTATGGAGGCGCTGCTATAGCTGGCGCACTTGCTGTTTTAATAATTACGCATTGGGATGACATTTACAATTTCTTTACAAAAGCTAAGCAAGAAGGTATGAGCGAGGACCAGATGAAACAAGGATTAACTGACATAATTCAAAAAGCTCTTTCAAGCTTTGGAAAATAATTCTATTATAAAACTTTTTTATGGCTAGAAGGAACCTTGAATATATCGTCCTTGGAGGTATAACCCTTTATGTTGTCACTTTTCTGTTTATATATAATATACTTCACACGGCTTGGGCTCTAAATCCATTGCAGTTAATAACGTCTCTTTCTTTCGCGTATGTACAGATAATATGGCTTTTCATAATTTTAAATCATGCAGTTACATTGATCAGACTAGCCTACTACTAGCATGTTGAAATGGCATCCAAACGGCTTTAAAATAGGAATGATAGATGAATCGCTAGCCTATGGGCTCGTTCCGGAAACTATAGAATCTTTTAAAAAATAGCAGTATAGGTGGTCTAAAGGAGCTTTTGATCTATTCTGGAAATACTTGAAGATTTCGAGAATTGACGCCTTTCCAAGTCTTCGACTATAGTTTTAGCATAGCATGGTATCTGATAGGCTTAACTCTGTTTTTGTCAAATATTTTCCCAATCTTATCAATTCTGGGAATGAACTTTCCTACTTGTAAAGTCTCCATTGGAGTATTTGGTAAACGTAGTCGCGTATACTTTTCTACAGTTATTGCTTTATGCCGCTCCTCTATTAATCGTCGGAGAACCTCCGCTCAGAGTTTTTAAAGGATAGGCGGTCGGGATAGTAGTTGCCAGTAGCTATATCAAAGCATTACTCGACTCCATAATAGGCAAGAAATCTTCCTTTGAAATTACACCTAAGACGTACTCGAGAAGGACTTTTCTAAGATTGTTAAAAGAATCGATGCTGCCATTAGCTCTACTATACTTAAATCTTCTACGATTATCATTTCACTAGCCCAACCAAATTGGAAGAATCATATAACAGCTTTTTGGACTCTCTATAATTCGGCATGGTTATTAACGGCCATGTATAATTTAACTTTAAAGATATTTTAACCTAAGGAACATTGTGAAATTGAATTAGCATCCATAATAGATAGAAGGAAAACTTCATTTAAGAAAGTTTCATCTAAGTAAATATTTCAAATTCACAATACTTATCGCCTTTAGCTATACACTTAACCTCTACATTTCTAACTTCTCTCTTAAATAAGGCTTGAAACCATCCAGACCACAATCCTCTCACAAAATGACTAGACGGTTGTCCAGTTTCTTTAAAAAGCTCACATTCAAAGTTATTCATTATCCTAACTTTCGCTTTTCCATCTTTCATATTTAACTCAAGAATTTGAACCTCTCCAAATCCAAGAGCTTTAAAAAGTGCCTCTGATGCTTTAACTAATTTGCTTAATTCT
>QMRG01000090.1 GCA_003649235.1 Thermoprotei archaeon
AACTCTTGGATAACCGATCCCGTAACACTTTACGATTTCGTGCCTTTCGGAGTAGCCTTAATAAAACTCCCGGATAATAGGCTAACTATTTCTCGTGGAGAAGGCTGGACTGCGAGCAACTTCGTCCAATTCGGCATGTGTACAGATGGAGAAAACATTCTTGTTTTCCATTCTTCAGTAAATATAGGCGAGAGGAGCTTACGTTTAATGTTTAACGGGAAGAGAATATTTAGAAAACTCAGCGGCTTCTCCTATTATGACGAGAGCGGGAAATATTTCTCCTATCCGGTTTTCAGTCTTTACATGGGTCCATGGAGGAAAAATGAAACTAAAATATTTTTATGGAAGGAGATCTGCTGGGTTAACGTTTTCGGAGAAGAAAACTGTGGCTTTTCCGTATACGATTCTCTCGCTCCTGAATTTCAAACTTATGAAATAATTAGGGAACTAGCTCAAAAGAGAGGAGGTGAGCAACGTGAATAAGAAGACTTTATCCGCAGTAATAATTTTGGCAATTATAGGGGTTGGCGTTCTCAACTGGAAATCCGCTCTTATCAAACCGCTTCCCCTCTCCAATGCGAAGAATGGACTGAGCGATAAAAACGCTTTACGAGCCGCTTCTAACCCGCTGGAGCTATCCAAGATTAAAGTCGCTATCCTTTACGAGCCTATAACCCGTTACAAGCCCTTTAATAGGACAGTAGAAGACATAATGAAAGTCCTGAACGAAACTGGCGCGGATTTCGTGTTTAGGTGTTTCTGGAGGTGGAATCCCTGCCCGGAAACGCCGGAACAACTCCCTCCCGGCAAGCTCAGGGAAAGGTGCAAGTACGTAGGCTACTACTACCAGCATCTGGAACAGGTTATATCCGCTATAAAAGCCTCTATGCCCGATATTATTCTCTGCGGCGCTATACCAGCCCAGATACTGCATAGCCGTCTTGTCTGGAACCCCGTCACGGGCGAGGTTATAAGCTATCCCGAAACCTGGGAGATGGCTCTAGATCCGGGTAAGTGGGGGATTCCGGTCGAAAAAGAGGAGTTCCAGTGTTGGTTCGCCAAGACGCACCTCTGGGTCCCTAAGGACCTTGACTGGCGCGACTACGACCCTGCCGAGGTTTTAGCATACTTCCCCGACATAACAAACCCTAAGTTTCAAGAATTGCTGTTAAGTTGGGCATATAAGCAGATAGACTGCGGCGTAGATGCGATATGGATAGACATGCTATTCGCTCAAGCTAGGTTCTTGGCTAAGATGACCGGAGACATGCACCACGAAGCCGTTAGAGAATCTTTTGAAGCTGCCTGCTGGATAGTCGACTCGATACACGAATATGGTCTTTCAAAAGGTCGCTACATATACGTGGGCAGCTGGCCCGGAGCCATATACTTCCCCTATACGCCTCCTAAACTGGATTTCGTCACGATATCCCCCTCCTCAAGAGAAGTGTTCTACATGGAATTTAACGAGACGAGGTATGAGGAGATGCTCACGTCGATAAGAAATGTGTGGGGAGACATACCGGTATTCGCGTTTATAGACTGGGCGGCTACCACGAAAACTCCTCTCGGAGTATTTAGCCAGAATCTAACCAAAGATGAGCAGAGGGCTTTTCTTAGAATAGCAGACGAGTTCTTCCAGGCTAGAGGCATAAACTTCGTCTACCCGGTACATGGAGGCTGGCTAGGCGCCAACGCCACAGTTAAAGCTTTCGGGAAATTCAATGTATACGATAGTCAAGCCCCCGAATTCGACACCTATGAGACTATCGTAGAGCTAGCTCAGAAGAAAGCGTCGTTAAAAAGCGGAGTAGAAGTGGACGTGGTCGATCTTAGAGGAGAAGATCTGAAAACTAGATTGTTCGTGCTCAGTCTGCAGGGGATCGTGAATAGAAAGGAGCCGCGGCTCTATGTACTGTGGGAGAGCAAACGTGTAGAACCTACAGCGTCTGAAAGATGGCTAGAGTATTATAGAGAGAAAGGATGGATTAAAGGGTATAGAATCATCAGCATCGAAGAAGCTCTTGAAAAATACAAGAGATACTTGAAGGGAGTAGTGATTTATGACTCTGAGCTTCCCGCGACGATAAACTTGGCGGTGTCTCTAGCCGGAGTATATGATTTAGTAGTGGCTCATCCAGATTTCACGCCAATGCTCGCCAAACACGGTTTAGAAGTTAAGTACGATCTAAGAGGTAAGTTTAGAGATAGAATAGAAGTCCATGAGTGGCAGCTGGAGAACGTTTTTCCATACTGTAATAAGAGCTTGATAAATCTCTTCCCAACAGTAGAGGGAGTGATGATATACAGAGTTTCTATAATCGACTACGTTATAGCGAATAGAGCTTGTTCGATAGGGTTAAACGTAAAGAGAGATGAAGCTCTGATCGGCGAGTACTACGAGAAGATGGATAAGTTCGCTATAGCGCTGGGATATCCTGAAGATGCAGTACTGGAGAGGCCGTGGGTCGAGCTAACGTCAAAATACGGCCTGCTCAACGTCTTGGCTACAACCTTCTCTCCCAATTTCTCATTCCATTCGAAAATATCGGCGAAGAGAAAATATGAGCAAGACCACAAGTTTGAAATAACGCTAGACTCGGATAAAATCTACGTAGCGTTTGCGGTCTCAGACTTAGGATTGAACAGTATGCAGGATTTCTACTATGAGATGTGGCTTAGCGAAGCTAGAGGAGACGTGCCTATAGGCTGGTGGCTCGACCCGATAGTCGTCGAGTTCTGCCCAGGAATAGTCCAGTACTACTACGAGACTAAAACCCCGAACGACTACTTCTACTCAGCCCACGTCGGCGGAAGAATAAGAGCCTCCGATTTCCCCTACCTAAACGATTACCTAAGGAGAGGACAGAAATACCTAGACAGGTGTTCGCTTAAAATAGTAGCTTTCAGCAACCACCATAGAAAAGATGATAGAGTATTTAAGCTCTACTCAGAGACTCTAGATGTAGAAGGCTTTATTTTCGGATTTGGACCAGAGTTCAAGGACGAGTACTGGCTGGTCGGCGACAAAGTGTGGATAGTGCCTCGATATATGGGAAGCCCTGAAGCCGCGTTTAAAGCCGTGAAAAAATACATAGATTCTAGACGAGAGAGACCGCTCTTCATCGTAGTCGGAGTGGGATTATGGTACTACCCTAAAGTCGAAGACGTAATAGAAATTAGGGACATGTTAAAGGAAGAGTATAGTGATCAAATATTGTTCTGTAGACTTGACGAGCTTATCGCCGCCGCCAAACAATACAGCCTAGCATACGAACCAGTCGAGAGCAAACTTAGACTACTGGTAATTATTCTAGCACTAGTGATCGCAGTTCTGGCATCATCTCTAATACTTCTTCGCCTCAAATATAGAAAACCTGCTCTTGACTCTCGAACTCGGGCAATCCCTGACTCCGACATTTTCCTCGCCATCTTCGACTCGGTAACTAGAGTATTAAAACCCGGCGGCTTATACTTCTTAGATTGGTGTGTAAACTTCCAATCTAATAGCGAAGAATTTGGAGAACCTTAAGTTTGGAGTATTGAGAAAGAAGGAGTAAGAGTTGACGTAAAATTCATAACTGGAGTCTTAATCATGCGGCTCAAGTATGTAAGAACAGGATTATTGTAGATGTAAACGATCGCTGAGAAAAACTACGTTTAGAAAGCGTAGAAGTTGTAAGAATAATCTTTCCCTAAGAATTCCTACTGCTATTAGAAATCTGGAAAATTTGAATTTATCGGTTAGTGGAATAACTGGAATCTAGAAGAACCAATTGGAGAGGCTAGCGCATATCCTTCCACTACTTTAAGTTTTACCTCGCTAGGTAGCGAGCTGGCTAGCGTCTGAATGTGATTCTCTAATAGGAGTAGGCCTGCGGCTTGTAGTTATTACTGGATTTTTCGTAAACATTTTTATATAGCCACTGGAGCACTTCAGCTATTACTCTGTAGTCTGAGAGCGAAAAAGCTTCATTGGGCAGTATGATCGAGTCCTCGAAGAATATATTTTTGTCCTTGAAGTGATATGTTGCTATAGTAAGCATTTTAGAGTATTCACTACCGTTTATTGAAGCCGAGAGGCAGAAATAGATAAGTTAAAATACGCAGATCAAAAATAAGAAAAGTGAGACTCGAGTGAGTTTTCTGGCATGAGTAGCATCCCACATGAAGTAACATTCTGGTTGAAAATGTAGAAATCTTTGATATCACTAATGAGAAGGACTGAAGGAGGCTAAAGACTGAAAAGAAGAGAATCAAAAAGGTCCTGAGAAACTGGGCATGGTGCTGGAGAAAGGCGACCATGTGCTAGTGCTAATGGTTGACACGTGTATAGACGTATAGCGCTAGCGCTCAAGTACGGCATGAAGCCAACGTGCCTCGACATTAGGAGCGAAGCTCTTAGAAAAGGCCAGGCCTAGGCGAGAAAGAGAGAGATGGAGCTATTTGCCTTGTGGGCGTTTTCAGGTCTTTCAGAACAGCTCTCGAAGAACAGGGCTATGACAACTTAATGCTACACATGTATCCTCTAAGTTTTTTGCTACTTCCTGGAAGTACTTTTCAACTAGCTGTAGAGCGCAAGTTGGTAGAACATTGCTTATGGACTTTAACGCTATTTAGACTTTAATTGATGATGTTTCATTCGGGGCGTTTAGTTGGCCAGTCTTTGATCTCGGTTTTCTTTAGCAAAAATACTTTTATGAGGGATACTAGTATGATGAGAAGCCATAATGGACTGTAAAAATAGAAGTATACGATAAAGATCAACGGGTTGAAGTTATATCCCAGTCTTCTAGCAAGCAGGAAGAAGACTAGAGAGGAGAGGGCTAGAGAGATTGTAGATGCGACCATGCCCCGTACGAACGCTATACTAAAGTATGTGGCAAATAATATTGGTACTAGCAACCGGATCCTAGATACCATGAGAAAGAATAGGAGAAAGAGTCCGGCTAACAGCCTGTTCTCAGGCAGGAAGGCTGTCACTAGAAAGGCAGTTAGCGATGGGTAGAAGAAGAAAGCGGGCATAAGTACGATTTTCGGGTCCTTTACCGTCGCCCATAGTAGCTCTTTGTAGTTGTGTTTAAACCAGAGTGTAAAACCGTGTCCCCACCTCCACCTCTGTTTGAACCATTCCCTCCAGCTAGAAGGGGCTTTGAGCCGCACGATGACTTTTTCTTCAAATTTGAACTTGACGCCTCTCGTATAGGCTTTAAAGGCTAGGCCGAGATCCTCGCTTATTTCGTTCTCGGGGAATCCTCTCAAATCTTCGAATACGTTGCGTTTTATAGCGAAGGCTGACCCGTTTATGCCAATACACTTAGACGCTAGCTTCGCTGAGAGCCAGTTTACCATCGCGAATCCAACGTAGTCGTAGTAGACTAGCCGGGAGAGCAGGTTTTCTTTGTCGACGACCTTCTTGAAGTCTATAATTTCGTATTTTCCGTCAAACTGTTTTGCAAAGTCTTCTAGTTGTTTAGTGTTCTCGAGATAGTGATCTGCATCTATAAATACCAAGACTTCCCCGCTAGCATACTTCAAAGCCCTATTCAGCGATCTTGCCTTTCCTAGCCTACGGTCACTAATTAGACACTTAACCTTTTTCCCGTATTTTTCTAAAACCTCTAGAGTTTCTCTAGAGGAAGAGTCGGCGACGACGATGACCTCCCACAGGTCGCTCTCTGACAATTGCTCTAGTAACTTATCGAGACAAGCCCCATCTCTATAAACGGGCACTAGAACGCTTATTTTACCAGCCCCACTCATATTACCACCACAGGGTCACGTGAATATCACCACATAACCTCTGATAGGGAGAGAACATTACAATTTTAATTTTTCTGAAGTTTTAGAAAAATTTAAAATCACAACTAGAGATATAATTCACGACCAGCTATGCTCAGCAGGAGAAGAGGAGGCTTCTCCGCTCTACTTGCTGGGCTTAGGCTAGCCACAAAAACGCCCGTAACAAAAGCTCTAATAAAAAAGCTGGCGGAAGAAATAGAAAGCAATGGAAGAAAAACCACGGTAGCCTTTGAAGCTCTTAGACTAATCGCCGAACACGATGCTAACTCTTGCTTCACAGCCAGGTTCTACTCAAAAATATTAAGCCTAGTGTTCAAAGCAGCAATAGCATACTTCCATGGAAAAGAGGAAGAAGTAGCCGAGGCACTAAAAGATCCCGCCGTCCGGAGAGGCCTAGCCCTAGTCCTAGAGGGGCTAGCACTATACGGCGTAACAGTCCCACAGAAACTGCCCGCTCCATTTCTAATAGTCTGGAACTTCACTAACGCCTGCAATCTCAGGTGCAAGCACTGCTATCAGAGAGCTGGCCTCCCCCTCTCAACAGAGCTGACGCTCCAAGAAAAGCTCAATGTGATCAAACAGCTCGACCAAACCGGAGTAGCCGCAGTTGCCTTCTCCGGGGGCGAGCCAACAATTCACCCACACTTCCCCGCGGTGCTCAAAGCAGCTGCGGACGCCGGCATGTACACTGCTCTAGCGACAAATGGCTTGATCCTCGCTGAACGAGGCTTCGCTGAGAAGCTCAAGAAGCTTGGGCTAAGATACGTCGAAGTCAGCGTGGACTCGGCCGACCCTGATAAGCACGACCAGTTCAGAGGCGTTAAAGGCGCCTGGGAGAAAGCAGTCCGCGGCTTGAGGAACGCAGTCGAGCTCGGCCTCTCTACTGCAATGGCAACTACAGTCACAAGGCTCAACCTCGACGAAGTAGACGACATCTTAGGCCTAGCCGAGGAGATAGGCGTCCAAAGAGTAGTATTTTTCAACTTCATCCCCGTAGGTA
>QMRG01000091.1 GCA_003649235.1 Thermoprotei archaeon
AAAATGGCGGCGATATCTCTTTCGAGCTATGGTATAGAATTATATTCTTTAAGAGGGGAACTTGCTCAAAAAACTGTAGAAATAGCGGTCAAGGAGAATATAACAGTTTATGATGCAGCATATATAGCTCTAGCTCAGGAATTGAATACAATCTTTTATACTGCTGATGAAAAGCTCATAAAGAAGATGGGGGAAGAATATTCTAAAATTATGTTTCATATATCTAAAATCCTCTAGTTTAATTCTATCCTATTTTCTGATAGATTTGACTAGGGTCTTAAGCTTATTAAATCTTTTTAAGGTTTGATTTAGCGTATTCCGTATTTTTCTTTTAGTTTTTTTATGGCTTCTTCAGGGCTTAGTCCTCGAAATTCGTCTGGGTGGTTGCGGAGAATAGTTAAGACTTCTATAGTGTCGTAGTATTCGATGAGTCTTCTACCTAGATCTCGTAATCCTGGGTCTAGGTCTCTTAGGCCTTTTTCTATCATTTTCTTTCTTTTAAAGATGTCTTCTGGTCGGTATTTAATACCCATGATTATATCCTCACTAATGTTACCTGCTTCATTATTAATATCTCCTTTGTTGTTAAGAAGGAGTTTATGTTTATTCTCTAAGGTTTTACATATCCTAAGATTTTATTATTATATAATGTTTAAATTTTGATTTAGAGTCGTGAGAATTATCGTTTTCTTATGCCTCTTTTTACTCTTCTCGGTGTTTGTGTTTTTAAAGTTTTAGTTTTTCTGGTTTTCCATTGATATTTTTCCGGTTTTCCAGTTTTATGTTTGCCTAGATAGTCTTCGAGAGCTTCGGCTATTATTTTGCTTCTTGAAATTTTCTTTTCTTTAGCTAGATCGTCGAGAGATTTTAGAAGATCTTCAGGGAGGCTAATGCTTATCTTTTTTATATTCATTAATATTGACCTGAAGTTAGTACTCAGCTTCAGTATTTAAACTTTGCCGATCATTAATTAGAAAACGTCACTATTTATATATGCTATACCAAGTTAACTGGATTATCGTCGAAAGATTTATTAACTTATGGTATACTTTCTATACGGTGTATACTTTGTCTACTACGATTAAGCTGTCTAAAAGAACGAAGGAGCTTTTAACCGATGTTTTAATAAAATTGGAGAGTGAATTGGGGAGGCGTTTAAGCTATGATGAAGTTATTAAAATTCTCATAGAGAGGGGGAAGACTCGGAATCCCAGGCTATTGCTGAAATTAGCGGAAATGAAGGTTTCGAGAGAAACCGTTGAGGAGGCTCATAGGTTGTTAGAGGAGGAGACCGAGTTTGAGGAGGAAGTATTTAGAAGGAGATATCGTACTAGATACGAGTGTTCTAATTGAAATAGCGTTAGCAAGTGATAAGGGTTTAGAGCTTGTAAAGCTGATTATAGATGAGGCTTTCACGCCTTATACAACATCGCTGAACGTTATAGAAGCTCTTTATGTTATGTGTCGTTTATTTGGAATAGAGGATGCTGAAAAGCGGATAGATCTCATAGTGAAATCAGGGTATTTTAATATCGTGAGTTCAGATAGGGTTGGTAGGACTGCTGCTCAGTGTAAATGTTTGTTTCCGTTAAGTATCGTAGACTGTCACACGTTGGCATTGGCGAAAGAGTATAATATACCAGTACTATTCTATAGAGTCGAGAAAGAATTCAAATCTATACTTGGTAAGTTAAAAGAATGGGTGGGCAATGAAATATTCTTCGTAGAATAGGCTTGTATAATGGTTCTTCGAATTTCTAACTTTTATTTATTTCATAGTTAATATTTGAAAATTTGCGAATTTATCTTATCGAAATTATCTAGTTAAATATTTTTATATTAGAAGGAGTAAAATTTAGTGCATAGGTTAGAATATGAGAAAGATATCGTACATTATTGTATTAGTGTTTTTCTTGGCATAGTTTGCGGCGCCAAGCTTGGTTGAAGTCGAGGCTTCTCCGGAAAAAGATTTTGCCGTCGTTTATTGGATGGTGTACGAAGTTGAAAGCTTCTCAGACACGGTTTTAGACAGTAAGGGATTAACATTTAGCTATGGAGAGTATGATGGAGTTACTACTCTAGAATATGTAATTCCGCGCGAGAGGAGAATTTTGTATTGAAAGCTAGAGAAGCTGCTCATATTTCTATTAAAAATATGACTATTGGATATTCCTACTGCAAGGTAGAGAAAGTATCTTATTCGGAGAATGGCGATGTGAGAACTTTGAATATAAAAATTGAATACGATAAGATTAGGAACTCTTTCTCCGATAAATTCGACGAATTATATGTTTACATATTATGGCCTGGGAGCTACGAGTTAATAGTGCTATTTAACCCAACAGGCTCTAATGTTATGGAAAACGCTCCACCACCACCTCTACCACCTTGACGATTTTACTCAAAATATTATTGAGCTATTTCGGATTTTTCCTCCCGAAAATAGGATTACTTTTTACTGATTCCGTATTAAAATACGCGTTTTTACGCATGTTTCTAACGAATTATTGACGAAAAATTTATATTAAATATCCGTTTTTCGTCTCGCATGCAGCCCGAAGTCAGTATTTCGCCATACTGTTCCTGGGTTAAATCGATAGGTGCAAATCCGGAAATTCACGACACTACGCTGAGAGAGGGAGAACAGACTCCAGGTGTAGTCTTTGATATCGCAGATAAAGTTGAAATTGCCGGCCTGCTTTTGGAGGTTGGAGTAGATAGGATAGAGGCAGGGTTTCCAGCGAGCTCTAGTATCGAATTTAACGCTATTAAGAAGATGGTTCAGGAATATGGAGATGAACATATTTTCGGCTTTGCTAGAGCCGTGAAACGCGATGTCGACGCTGTTATTGAAAGTGGGTGTGGAGGTTTACTGCTCTGTTTTCCGCCGAGTGAGATACATTTAGAGTATAAGCTTAGGATGAGTAAAGAAGAATATCTTGAGAGAGCGTTGTTTATAGTGGATTATGCTAAGAGTCATGGGCTTAAGATAATCTATAGCGCTGAAGATTCAACCCGTGCCAGTTTCGATTGGCTTGTCAGAGTATTTAAGACTGTTAAAAATGCTGGAGTAGACGTGTGTAGAGTAGTGGATACGCTGGGTTGTATATCGCCGTCTGCTATGTATATGCTTATCTCCACGCTTTATGGTAGAGGTTTCCATCCTTTGGAGGTTCACTGTCATAACGATCACGGCTTGGCTTTGGCGAATAGTCTAGCCGCGTATGAAGCTGGCGCTACTGGGATAAGCACGTCTGTGCTGGGGTTGGGAGAACGCGCGGGTATTACTGCTACTGAGGAGGCTATATTAGCGCTTACGAACTTCTACAAGGTTAGAAAGTATAGGACCGAGTTGTTGACGAAGCTGTGTAGATTTGTCGCCGAGAAAGCTAGGGTTGGTATTTGGCCTATTAAACCCGTTGTAGGCTCCAACGTTTTTACGCATTACTCTGGTATACATCAAGACGGAGTGTTGAAGAATCCGGTTGTTTACGAGTGTTTCGCTCCTGAGATGGTGGGTGGTAAGAGGAGGATTTTACTGGGCTATGTATCGGGTAGAGCTGCAGTTAGGGCTAAACTGAGAGAGTTGGGAGTTAACCTCGACGATGGACTTGTAGAAGAATTGACGAAGAAGATTAAAGAATACTCTTATAACAGGAGGAGCGCGTTGACCGACGAGGAGTTTTTAGAACTTCTAAAAGAGGTGTCTGGATGGAGTCCTTGAAGAAATCCAGCAGTATTGTTACTTGTCCCGAATGTTTAGGAGAGATTGAGATTCCTGAAGACGTGATGGTAGGAGATTTGATAGAATGTCCTGACTGTGGCGCAGAGTTCGAGGTGTACGATATAGACGGCGATAATGTAAGATTGAGGTTGGTTGAAGGTGTTGGAGAGGATTGGGGTGAGTAAGGCTAAATGCCTATCGAGCTTGCGATGCTCTATAGTAGGGTTAGATGGGAAGAGAAGGCGATAATTAGAGAAGCAGAGAAGCGGAGTGACCTCAAGTTAAAACCCATAAACGTTTTAAAAATATTTTTTGAATTAGATTCTTTAAAAAATCTGGATAGTTTTGATGTTTTCCTCCAAAGATGCGTCTCTTATTTTCAAGGACTTCATTCGACTGCGATTCTTGAAGAGCATGGTTTCAAGGTTGTAAACAGTTTAGAGACTACGCTCGTTTGTGGAAATAAGTTGTTTACAACTCTTAGACTTTTAAAACATAGAGTACCTACTCCAAAAACTATCGTTGCTTTCGATGTGTCTACAGCTTTAGAAGCTTTAAAAGTTCTCAGCTATCCATCTATAGTTAAACCTGTCTACGGTAGTTGGGGCAGGCTCGTAGCGCCTCTAAAAGATCCTCAAAGCGCTAAGGCTATACTAGAGTCGAGGACGGTAATGCATCCTCTTTACCAGATTTTTTATTTACAAGAGTACGTGAAAAGACCGCCTAGAGACATCAGGTCTTTTGTAGTCGGCGATTCTGTGCCCGTTGCTATTTACCGAGTATCTAGTGGAGATGAGTGGAGGACTAATACTAGCTTAGGCGGGAAAGCCGTCCAGTGTGAAGTTACGCCGGAGATAGAAGAGTTGAGTTTGAAAGCGGCCGAAGCAGTGGGAGGAGGTGTTCTCGGAGTTGATATTATGGAAGATGAAGAGAAGGGTCTTTTAGTCCACGAAGTTAACCATGTAGTAGAGTTTAGGAATACGGTTCCCTTGACGGGAGTTAACCTGCCTAAGCTTATTCTAGATTACGCGATCGAGGTGGCTAAGAAGTAATGGTGCGGGTAGGAGTTGTAGGCGGGAGGGGCTATATAGGCGGCGAGCTTCTAAGGCTTTTAGTCCAACATCCGGAAGTAGAGATATCCTGCGTGGTTTCAAGAAGTAAAGCTGGCGAATATATTCATAGAATTCATCCGAATCTTAAAGCTTTCCTCAATATGAGATTTTCTGATTTCAATCTGTCCAGGATTGGAGATAACTGCGATATCGTTATCCTAGCTATTCCTCATGGAGTTGGAGTTGAGTTACCTCAAAAATTCATGGAGATAGGGTTAAAAGTCATCGATTTAAGCGCGAACTATAGATTGAAAAACCCAAGCCTATATGAGAAATATTACGGCTTTAGACATCCATACCCGGATTTGTTGAAGAAAGCTGTCTATGGCTTACCGGAGCTCCATAGAAGTGAGATAAGTAACGCTCAATTCGTCTCCTGTCCTGGGTGTATAGCGACTGCGGGAATACTGGCTTTAACGCCTATAGTCAAGGAATTAGAAATTGATAACTCTAGCTTTTTCGCTCACGCTATGATCGGCAGTACAGCTGCTGGCTCCACGCCGACGATATATACACACCATCCGGAACGCGTGAATATTGTTAGACCATATAAGCTAACCGGGCATAGACATATCGCAGAGATAGAGCAAGAGCTGACTGCTTTAAAACCAGGAGTTAAAGTATTCCTAAGCGCTTATGCCGTCGATATGGTTAGGGGAATAATGTTTAGTTGTCAAGTTCCAGTCGGTAATCTAAGCGATAGAGATGTCTGGAGGATCTATAGGAGGAGTTATGGGAGCGAGCCTTTTATAATCCTATTAAAAGATCAGAAGTCGTTGTTTAAACTGCCTGATCCGAAGATCGCCGTGGGCACTAATTTCTGCTACCTCGGTTTTGAAAATGGTGATGACGGTATAGTAGTAGTTTCGGCTTTAGATAACTTGGTTAAAGGTGGCGCTGGTAACGCAGTACAGTGTTTAAATCTAATGTTCGGCTTCGACGAAAAGACTGGGCTTTACTATCCGGGGCTACACCCAGTCTAGGGGGTTTAGATGTTAGTGGTAAAGATTGGAGGAAGCCTAGTCTTAGAGAGTCTTTCTCCGCTATTCTCCGATATTAGGGATTTGTGGAGTAGAGGAGAGGATTTAATAGTAGTCCATGGAGGCGGGAGATTGGTTACTGTAGAGGCGGAGAAGATTGGCGTTAAGCAGAAGTTCTATAGAAATCCCAGCGGTTTTACTACGAGACTTACGGATTCCGAGACTATAAAAGTGTTTAAAATGGTTGTAGGCGGTTTATTAAATAAAGACTTGGTAGTTAAGCTTCTTAAAGTCGGAGTTCCGGCTATAGGATTATCTGGAGTTGATTGTACTCTAGTGAAAGGCGAGAGGAAGAAGAGAATACTGGTTATAGATGAGAGAGGGAGGAAGAGGTTTATATATGGAGATTACAGCGGTAGACCTGTAAAAGTCAATAGCGATCTTCTACAGCTTTTCTTAGAGAAACGGCTAATCCCTGTTATAGCTCCTATAGGCGTCGACGAGGAATTCAATATCATAAATATGGATGGAGATAGAGTCGCCGCTTTAATAGCTAAGTCTCTAGGCTCTGAAAGACTCGTCTACTTGACAGACGTCGATGGCGTAATGTTAAACGGTGAATTAGTGGAAAGGCTTAGTCTTGAAGAAGCCGAGTCTGCTATGCGCTTGGTTAGTGGAGGTATGAGAAGGAAGCTACTGGCTTCTATTGAAGCTTTGAAAGGAGGAGTTGGCGAAGTAATCATAGCTTCGGGTTTGCGCGAAAACCCGCTTAAAAACGCTCTCTCCCGTAAAAAGTGTACTGTAGTGGT
Organism: Thermoprotei archaeon; assembly: GCA_003649235.1. Lineage (GTDB taxonomy): Archaea > Thermoproteota > Thermoprotei > Thermofilales > B69-G16 > B69-G16. The sequence goes on from QMRG01000091.1 coordinate 6,626, forward strand.
TGGCTATGCTTGAAAAAGATGTGATAAAACTAGAAGATTACTATACCGTTGGAGTCTATAAGAAGAGACCAGTAGTCATAGTCAGGGGTTCTGGTGCAGTTGTATGGGATATTGAAGGTAGAGAGTATATAGACT
>QMRG01000092.1 GCA_003649235.1 Thermoprotei archaeon
ACTATTTATCGTCCAAGTACTGGCGTTGAAGAAGAACTATATTTCGATCCTGGCGAAGTTCTCGTTTTTAATGAAAAAGGAGTTCCGGTGATGAAATGGAGCAAGTCTATTTAGAAAATATAAGCAAGAGCTTTGGTAAAACTGTAGCTGTAAAAGATTTAACGTTAAAAGTTATGAAAGGAGAATTTGTAGCAATTCTAGGCCCTAGCGGTTGCGGAAAAACAACTACGCTTAGAATAATCGCAGGTTTAGAGAAACCCGATAAAGGGAGAGTTTTCATTGCTGGGAGAGATGTTACCAACCTACCGCCTGGGAAAAGGAGAATAGCTATGGTTTTCCAGTTTTATGCTCTCTATCCTACGACGGTCTATGAAAACATAGCTCTGCCCTTGAAAAGACACATGAGTAAAGCTGAAATAAAGAAAAGAGTCAAAGAAGTAGCAGAGATTTTAGAAATAAGTCATTTACTAAACGTCCACGTAAATAAGCTAACTATATTTGAAAAGCAAAAAGTAGCTCTTGCAAGAGCAATCGCGAAAGAAGCCGATGTCTATCTGTTAGACGAACCTCTAACTCTGCTAGACCCTGTTTCTAGAATAAAGATGCGCCACGAATTTAAGAGAATACAAAAAGAATTTACGGGAACTTTCATATACGTAACTCACGACCAGTTCGAAGCCATGTCTCTGGCAGATAGGATAGCTATAATGAATGCAGGAGTTCTACAACAGGAAGGCACTCCTGAAGAAGTCTACTTCAGTCCGAAAAATACGTTTGTTGCCACATTCGTTGGAGAACCAGGCATGAATCTTGTAGAAGCTACAGTACTCGATTGTAATGACTTTTTAAAGCTTAAGCTAGGAGATAATATCATAAGCTTGCCTATCGAGACACGGTATAAAGAATACTTTAGTAAAGTTAGAGAAGTTTTAATAGGCTTTAGACCTGAACACGTGATCTTCGGCAGTAATACCGGTTTACCTCTAAAAGGAAGAATCCTGTTCAAGGAATTCCTCGGATACAGGTCTCTTATACATATAGATTTAGGCTCGGAACGAAGCATTATAGCAGTTGTCAATAAACTATCTCAGTTCATGAAATTGAATAAAGACGATATTGTCGAGCTAAGCATAAGACCGGACAACATATTGTTATTCTCGAAAGAGGGGGTTAGACTATGAATATTAGACAGGGGATCTACTGGTTTTTCACGTTAATCGGAGCTATATCATTAGTATTTCTAATGCAGTGGTTTAACTTTGACTTGTATAAAATCTCATTCTACGCGCTCATGATAACAGTCTTCGTGCTTACAGTAAACTCCTTAGTACCCCGCGAGAAACCGACTTTAAAAGATATCGTAAAGGTTGTAGTAGCCATAGCGATAGTTCTAATAGTCTTTATAGTTGCCTCAATAGGACTTATCTTTCTAATTACCTAAGAGAAATACTTCGTTGAAAATGTAAATAAAAATCTGATAAAGATCAAAACTAATAATATCTCTTTCTTGCACCATCGAAATATATAAAATAAAGTTCCAAAATATTCATAGTGATTATCATGCCGCTTAAAATCGGATTTATAGGAGGAGGATTTGTAGCTAAGTTTCATGTAAGAGCTTGGCAAGGAGTTCGTGATTCAGAAATTACTGCCGTATACTCGCCCTCCGGAAGAGGCGCGAGAGAAACCGCTGAACTTGCTAAGCAACTAGACGTGGGAAATCCGAAAGTGTATACTGATCTCCATGAATTCTTATCCGACCCGAATATTGATGCTGTTTGGGTTTTATCGCCTAACTATACTAGAGTGGACGTTGCAAAGGCTATTTATGAAGAAGTTACTCAGGGAAGGAGTAAGATAAAAGCTGTAGCCTTCGAAAAACCTTTAGCACGTAATTTATCGGAAGCTTATAAAATAGTTGATTATATAGAGAAAGCGGGATTACTGCACGGTTATTTAGAAAACCAAGTTTTCAGTCCTTCTGTAGTTAGAGGCAAGGAACTTGCCTGGCGTAGAGGAGCGGCTATTAGCGGTCGTCCCTACCTGGCTAGAGCAGCTGAAGAACATGGAGGACCTCATAGTCCATGGTTCTGGCATCCCTACTACTCTGGAGGAGGAGTTTTACTAGATATGGGATGTCACAGTGTTGAAGCTGGAAGATACATGCTGTATAATCCGCAGAAAGGTAAAGAAGATTTAAAACCTATTGAAGTAATTGGATATACGGCCTGTCTTAAATGGAAGAGACCTGAGTATATTGAAAAGCTTAAAAACATGACAAACGGATTTGTCGACTATTCTAAGCTATATGCTGAAGACTATGCTAGGATAATCGTTAACTATGAAACAAGCGACGGTCTTGTAGTAACTTCTGAATCTTCTAACGCTTGGAGCTTTATTGGTCCTGGACTTCGACTAACCTTTGAATTATTTGGACCAGAGTACTATGTACAGATAAATACTTTACAACCAGAACTTTACGTATTCTTTAGTAGAGAAGTTAAAGGCCCGGCTGGCGAGGATCTCGTCGAGAAACAAGCTGCCGAGCAAGGACTGATGCCTGCACTACCGGATGAGACTTTTACATATGGATATACATGGGAGAATAATCAGATGGTTAAAGCTTTCTTAGCTGGCAGGAATGCTCCTGAAAACCTTCATGATGGAGTATTGGTGATGGAACTTCTAATGGCAGCTTATAAATCTGCTGAAGAAAAGAGGATAATAAAACTTCCAGATCCATCTTTAAAAGAGTACCTGCCATTGCCATTTAGAATAGCATCTAAATTTGTTAAATAATCTTTTTTATTTCAGTTAGAATATAAAAATAAAATAAGGAATTCTATTCTGATTTTAAAAGATTTTTCCATCTTAATTCACGTCCTTCGAAGAAATCAATAAGCATCTGCTGAGCCTTATATAACGGAATATCGTAGCCCATTAGAAACTCGTTATTTTTAACATTTTCATACCTTATATCATACAGGAATTGAGAATATCTCGTAAATTCTATAAATGTACCAGCCTGATCTCGGAACCCGATTATTTCCGGAATACCATCCGGAGGATTTTGCGGGGATATCTTTAGGTTTTCTAGCAGAGTTAAAGCTTCTTGCAATGTAATAATACCTTTATCTAGTACATTTTCAAAGCCCAAAGGTTGGTAATACCAAGATATTTCCCTCTTTTTCTCAGTTGAAACATCGATCACCGATCCACAATAGTCGCATTTAACGAATTTTTGTCCTTGAGAAGGAGTTAGAGGAGCCCCACAAACAGGGCATTTGAAAGGCTTCAAAGATGCCATTCATGCACCTATCCAAGATTTAAATCTAAAAATCTAAACTCCTTATTAACTTTTTCTAACTAATCCCGAATGCCAAATATTGCAGGATCTACTCTCATAAGGCTTATATTAACAATATATAATATTGATGTATAATTGACATAAGCAGCGTTAAGACAGCTATTCTTTATCCATATATTGGAGTACCATACTTAGGGTCTATGCATACTTCTCTATATTTTTCCATAATTTTTCTAGTAACTGGACCTGGAGATCCATTTCCGATTATTCTTCCATTTATTTTTATTATTGGAACTATTTCTGCAGCTGTGCCAGTAACAAATACTTCATCTGCATTGAAGAGTTCATGAACTGTAATGTTTCGTTCAACAACTTCATATCCAAGCTCTTTAGCTATATCTATTACTGTATCTCTTGTTATACCTTTTAAAATGCCAGCATTTACAGGCGGTGTGATGATTTTGTTATTTTTTACTATGAAAATGTTTTCGGTTGATGCTTCAGCTACATATCCGTGTTCGTTAGGCATTATAGCTTCTTCAACTCCATAGCTTAAAGCTTCTATTTTAGCTAAAACATTGTTTAAATAATTTAGGCTTTTTATTCTTGGATCAAGAGCCCATATAGGAGTTCTTCTTATTGAGGATACCATTGCTTCAATGCCTTCTTTTTTAAATATAGGCTCTCTAGGTTCAGCTATAACTATGATAGTAGGTTTTTTACAATTTCTCGGATCCACTCCCATAGGACCTACACCTCTTGTGACTATTATGCGGATATAAGCATCTTTTGAATCGTTTTTTCGCAAAGTCTCTATAACAATTTCTTCCATTTCCTTTTTTGAAAGCCCAATATCTAATTTAATTGATTTAGCCGATTCAAATAGTCTATCTATATGTTCCTTTAGCTTGAAAACAACGCCTTTATATGCCCTGATGGCTTCATAAACTCCATCGCCATATAATAGACCATGATCATAAACCGAAATTTTGGCTTCAGATTTTGGATAAAATTTGCCATTAATATATATTAGATATTCCGCATTTTTAACCATGAAATGTCGCCTCTAGGGACATAAAGAAAATTTCTCCATATATATTTTGTCAATATATAATTCTTAAAAATTTAAGCAATCATAAGATATTGATAAAACTATAAGAGAATAAAAGCAAGAAATACTCTAGTATGGGAATTAAAGACCGGGATGAATAACTGCTATTTCAGAATTAAGCTAAGTAAAGTTGTTAAAATCAATATTTAGAAATTTAATAAAATGAAGTAGATATGGAAAAATTATCTTTTTTACTAAGTATTTTAAGCATAGCTTCAGGATTATCTGTTAGAATTCCATCAACACCCTGTTCCGCCAGTTTTAATGCTATTCTTTCATCATTAACTGTCCAAGCCCATACTTTCAAGCCTGCTTTCTGAAGCATTTCCGTAAGGTTAGGAACGAATAGTAGTGAATGATAATAGTATTGGATGACGTCTGCCTTTAATTTCTGCGCCATACTAACGATATCTGTACCTAAAGGTACACATTCAATATCCATTGATGTTTTAATTCTATCATTTATCTCTTTTACTTTGTATATTTCGGAATATATGAAAGAATCTATAGTTGTTCTATCTTCTAAATCGTAACTCTTCACTTGTTTAATCACTTCTTCAACTACATTCGGTATTTTAATTTCAATTACAAGCTCCACAGAATTATTCTCGAAAAGTTCTAGTACTTCATATAGTTCCGGAATCTTCTCTCCCTTCCCTGCATCAAGTTTCTTTAATTCTTTAAGAGTCATTTCATGTACAAATCCTGTACCGTTGGTTGTTCTATCTACTAGAGGATCGTGAATAACGACTATTTTACCATCTAGAGTTTTTCTAACGTCAAATTCTATAATATCTGCGCCTATGCTTATAGCTTTTTTAAAAGCTCTTATCGTATTTTCTGGTTCGTCTATTGAAGAACCTCTGTGGGCTATTATTAGAGGCCTAGTCATACATGTACTTTAATATTAAAGCAATTTAAACATTTCTGTTTTTCCAATTATACACTTTAGTGATTTAATAATTTAAACATTTCATTAGCTAATCATATAGAATCATAAATACTTATTGAAAAAAATATAAATATTAGTATTTAAAATAGGATAAACAATAGGTGGTAACATGGAAAGAGACGTTTTAATATCGTTAGCTGTAGCAGTTCTAGCAGTAATAATAGCCTCAGCTACGCTATTTCAAGTCTTCTCGCTTTCCTCGCAAATACAAGGTTTAACTGCAGATATCGAATCATTAAAAGGTAAAATTGAAACTCTCGAATCAGATGTTGCAGAGCTGAAAGGAGAAGCTGAAGAAAGAGCACAACTAGAAAAAATAAGAAACGCCATTCTAGCTGAAGGAGCAGAAGTCGTAGTTATGAGCTGGGGTTATGGAGGCTTATGGGAAGCAAAGTTCAAAGACGCCTTTGCCGAGTATACAAGTAAAAAATACGGCGTACCTATTAGATTAACATGGATAGAGCACTATATCGAGCACATAGACGAATTAAGACTTGCCGGAAAAACACTAGCTGATATTTGTGATGTAATTGAGGCAGAAGAAGATTCTTGGTTCGCCGAATCTAAACTAGGATGGTTCGATGTAATAGACAAAAAAGAATACGTTGACATGGGATTATTAGACAACTTCTTAAAAGTTCCCGATTACCAGAAAGTTCCTCACCCAGAAGGAGGAACTATGGGAGTTGCCTGCCAAGGTTTCGAATGGCTAGGCATAATCGTGAGAAGAGACAAAGTCGACCCATCTAAAATCAAATCTTGGATCGACCTCAGCAACCCAGAATTCAGAGGTAGAGTAATCACATACAGCGTAGCTGAAGTTAGAGGACAAATGATATTCTTAGGAATCACAAAGGCATTAATCGATAAAAAGCTTATAGAAGGCTCATATACGCTACCCTTCAAGACCGATAAACAAACCCTTATCAACGCGATGAAATGGTACAAAGAGAACATCTATCCAAACATTCACTCGTACGTCGGTACAGGTGAGATGCGAACGCTTATGCAGTCGGGAGACGCTTGGATATGCTGTACATGGGGCGTATACTCTA
>QMRG01000093.1 GCA_003649235.1 Thermoprotei archaeon
GGCATTAACTAGGGAAGCAGTAGCCTCAGGGGCTCTTGCGGGTCTTCATGTCGAAGAAGACAACGAGCCAGCTATAAGAGTTTACAAGAGCCTCGGCTACAGAATTACTAAAACTAGAATATGGATCTTCGCATATCCCTAAACTTAATACCAGGCTAGATGCCATTGGTGTTAGAAAGTCTTGAGAGAAAAGCTTCATAAACCTAAGGTCCCTTAATTCTTAGCTTCTTAGACGAATTAAGTAGATGAGGGTGGTACATGCCCTTCACGAGAAATTGGGTTGAAGAGTTGATCTTAGAATGGCTACTACTCAGAGGATATCTAGCCTTATCAAATGTTAGATTAAAGTCCGGGAAAAGCGGAGGAGTAAAGGAGGCTGATATTCTAGGGTTAAAGCTAGTAAAAGAGGTTGGAGGGCTTAATGGGGGAAGGAAGGGAATAATAGAAATATTAGAAATCGTTCACGTCGAAACGGGAAGTCTCACTGAGAACTTTGAGAAGAATTTGGGGAACCATAAAAAATAAATTCGCTCCTGAACACGTTAAAACGATAAAGGAAATCTCGTTGGATGTCGTTGAGCTTGAGAGCGTATTAGGTAAGCTCATAATCGGATACTCTAGGCTTGGAGTTTCCAAGGTTAAGTACAGGCCTATCTACATAGCTAGCTATGTGGCTAAAAAGCAAATCAATAGGCTTAAGTGCTAGCATTTAAGAATTAAACTATTTAATGTTATGAAGCTGAGTAGAAGTTTCAATTCATTTTTCAAAGAAATATTTGTCTCTTATAAGTATGGTCTGCAAGAAAAGTTTAATAATCGCTCCGAAACGCCCAGCTACATCCATAATTATCACATAAATTAAAATGGCAGCAAAGATCTAAAAATTATTCCTAATAGGCTTGATCATCTTAGATAATAATTGAAACAGCTGAAGTAAGTGGCAGAGCGGCCACAACATTAAAAGATCGGCTAAGTATATTTTATCTGGGAGGTTTGAACCAGAATGGTTAGAATACTTGTTGTTTTTATAAGTAAGCCTCAATGGGAGGCTGGATGGCCGTTCCTAGGCTTCGACAATAATCAATTTAAAGCAAAAATAATGGAGAAACTCCAAGCCATGTTTAAAGACGTTGAATTTATCGATGAAGGAGTTATAACTAGGTATCAGTCTGAAGAGCTAAATGAGATAAAGGAAGAGGCAGAGAACTCGGATGGACTAATTATATTCACGATAGGACACTATGGCGATCCTGGGATTGTCGATGCAGGAGTTGAACTGATTCAACTCAATCTCCCCACAATTTTAGCAAATCTAGTTTATTATGGAGACCATACATTCACCAAAATATTTGATAGAATTAAGGAAAAAGGTTATAGGGTTTTTCCTGTTTCCACGTCTGATTTTGAAGATATAGCGCATGCAGTTGACATTATGAGGAGAATACTTTTTCTGAAAGGAAAGAAAATAATTGTTTATACTCTAGATGGAGAGGTTATGCCGGATTTTCAGAAAATCATCGACTTGGCCTCGCATGCTATTGAGAGATTGAGAATAAAAGACGTCGTAGAGAGCCATATAAAATCTATTGCCGAATCCACTGGTTTTTACATAGATCTAGCCGGTGTAGATCAGGCTCATTCCTGGCGGAGAGATGAAGAATTATACCAGAGAAATCTAAGAGAAATTTTCGGACTAAGATACGAGAAAAGAGATCCTGACGAGATTTTAAGATACTACGATAGTGTTAGTATTGACGAGGCTAAGGAAATTGCCGACAAATGGATGAGAAATGCGGAAAAAACCCGATTCTTCGTAGAGCCTATAGTAGACTCGGCTAGACTCTACTTGGCTATGAAGAAGTTAATGGAGGATACGGGAGCTGACATGATAGCCGTAGATTGCGGAACCCTGATGCTCGCCGGAAAGCTGCCCGCGTGGCCTTGTCTAGCAAACTTCCAATTATGGAATGAAGGTTTAAATTCAACACCCGAATCAGATCTTGACTCTGGAGTTACATTAATGCTGGTGAGATACCTCTTAGATAGACCGGGCTATGTGTCTAATCAATCAATAGATTTAAGCCATAACAGGGTGACCTACATGCACTGCTGTTCTCCTAGCAAATTATACGGCAGTGACAAGCCTTCGTTAAAATATGAAATCGTCGGTCATGGAGAATCTCACGGCCTAGGCCCATGTCCTTTCGTCAAATATCCAAAAGGCGAAGATATTACAACGGTTAAAATAAGCGTCTTGAAGAGAAAAATTTCCATCCGAACGGGGAAAATCATCGATGTAATATGGGATGAAAACGGTTGCCGTAACAAAGTTTTAGTTGCCACCAACGCGGAAAAAATCCTAGAAAACTACGACTGGGACACTTTCGGATGGCACAGGGTTAGTGTTCTAGGCGATTGGAGAGATGAAATATTTGCAGCGGCCAAGCTTTTAGGGCTTGAAGTAGTAGAAGAGGATAAATAGCACTCTAAAGTCAGGGTTTGCCTGAGTACATGCCTATAGTGGAAAGTTTATCAATATGATCAGCTAGAAGTATTTGTGTGAAAGAAGAGTTCGTATCCTTCTACAATAAGGGCGAAAGAATAGTGGGGACTTTTCACATCCCCGAGAATATACCAGCTCCAGTTATAGTTATGTGCCACGGGTTTACTGGAAATAGAATTGAAGCACACAGATTATTTGTACACGCGGCACGCGAATTTTGTAGAAAAGGTTTCGCCGTTTTAAGGTTCGACTTTAGAGGCTCTGGTGAGAGCGAAGGATTATTCGAATCCATAACTGTATCGGGGGAGATAAGCGATCTGGAAGCTGCGATAGACTGGCTTTACACTAGGAGCGAAGTTTTAAAAGAGAAGATAGGCGTTATAGGGCTTAGCCTGGGCGGCATAGTCGCTATTTTAACAGCTTCGCGAGATGAAAGGATTAGGGCGGTCTGTACTTGGAGCGCGCCAGCGGATTTCAGAGATCTTATTTTCATGAATGCCATTAAGAAGGTCTTTGGCAATATAGAAGTTGATGAGCTGTTTTCGAGAGAATATATCGAATTGCCTTCAGGCTATCGTATTAAAAGAGATTTCCTAGATGATCTATTTAAACACGATATCCTTGGAAGCATAGCTAAAATTTCACTCCGGCCACTGCTTATAATTCACGGTACAAACGATCAGCTAGTTCCTCTTTCACAAGCGGAAAAACTGTTTAAGGCTGCGAGAAATCCCAAAGAAAAATACTATGTAAAAGATGCAGACCATACGTTTAATCGCTGGGATTGGCAATGGCAAGTCATTAACTATACTCTAAATTGGTTCTCGAAGAATTTAATTGCGCCCTAGCGCGAAGCTCTTCTAATTTTCTTTTAATCTCTGAAACTCTTTCACTCCCTAGAGGATAGTATTTTATCGACGTTAAAAACCCGAGCAATGCAACTATGGCCACCATTGCAATTGCAATTCTCATGTTTAGGATAACTTCTCGAGGTTGAATAAGCCCGGGAGTAAAATCCGTCATCGTGAAAATGAAAGTTGTTGAAGCCCCTGTAAGTGCCAATGCAAACCTGTCTATAAAAGTGGTCATTCCAAGGTAAATACCTTCCCTCCTAAAACCGGTTTTCAACTCGTCTTCATCTATAACATCGGGTATGAGGAGTTCTCTTACAAGAGTAACTCCAGAGTTTGCAAACCCGTAAAGAATCATCGCTATAATTCCCTCAAAAATATTACTCGCAAAAAGTATAAACGATAAAAGGAAAAGGACAGATAAAAGAGTCGAGATTGTAAGAGTCTTCTTCACACCGTATCGAATACAAATTTTCCTCCATAACGGATAAAAAAATATACCCATAAAGAAAATTGGCGCGCTGATAACAGCTACATCGCCAACCGTTCCCTCGAGCATGTACGTGACAACAAACGGCGCTATCGCCGAAACCAGGCTCCATATCCAGCTAATCATTAAAATACAAGAGGCGGCTGTCAGGAAGGATTTATTCGTAAGCGTGACATTCAACGCTTCTTTTATCGGTAAAGTGCCCTTAGCGCTGAACTCTTCCTGTTCCCTACTCCCAAGTAGAGAAGCCAGAAAAGCCCCTCCACCGATAGAAGCCATGATACAACCTGTTAAAAACCATCCTTTAAAAGTCCCATAGCTCTCGGTAAGCCACTCAAGTATTAAAGGACCAAAAGTAATACCAGTTAAAATTCCAAACATTGCAGCAACCTGCCTATATATCGACACCTCAGCCCTCTCCTCTAGCTTCTGGAACATTTCGGGAAATAGAGAGTTCCATCCAACATTAACAAAAGTGTAGAAAAGCTCGAAAAACCCAGTGATAACCGTGAAGTAAAGAAACACCCAAACATTATAGGGTGATTGTAAAGAAGCATTCCCGACGGGAGGACACCAGATCAATATAAAAAACAATATCATCAACGGAGTAAAGAATAAAACATAGGGTATTCTACGACCCCACCTAGTACGAGTCCTATCAGATACATAACCAGCAATAGGATCGTTAATCGCATTCCAAATACCATATGCCAGTAGAAATCCCAAACCTACAAGAGAAGGGTCGAGACGTACCTCATCAACATAAAAGTATATAAGAAAAGTGCCTATCCAGTGGTACAGAAGCGCAACGCCTAAATTACCCATACCATACGCTATTTTTCCAAGTCTACCCCTAAGTCTACCTATAAAAAACATAGTAACTCCTCAAATAGTTTACGATTTTATAACTCATTCCCGTTATAAATTTGTTCATTCTGGTAAAGCATTTACCCAGCTTAAATAACCTGTTCTATTTTATTCCTCATACACTTGACGGTGTAGAAGGTAGCGTCTTCGTGGTTCCAGTTTACTCTGTCCCTACTATCCTGTCTAATTAAGCCTTTAATCAGTAGCTCCCTAACAATTCTCCTAGTGCCATCAATAGAAATTGAGCACTTATAGGATATTGTCCTGAGACTAACCCTGTGTAAGCTTCTCTTGATACATCTTAACACTTCAAGCTCCTCACTTGACAGTTCAGGCATAGAACTCCTGTACACGATAATGCCGTCCTTAAACACTATAAGCTCGCCAGGTGTGAAGCTAAGCCAACTCTCATCTGTCAGGGGTCTTGTGGCGACTACATAGCCCCTCTGCCCAGGCTCTTTAAGCTCCTGTAGGTCTACCTCGAAGTCTTCGTCCGCGAGCTCAACCTTTGGGAAAGGAGCCGCTCTCCAGACGTAGTGTAGCCCGTTATAGCCGTCTACGTCGTGGTACGCAAACAGATATTTGCCATCCGATAGTAAACAGTTTAAAGTACCGAGTTCGTTTAACTCTTTAAGCTTACCGTAGAGCCACTCGAAATCCTCGCAATTCCACTCGGCTATTCCTTTTTTCTCAATCTCGGCTAATAGATAACAGAAGATGTACTCAGAATCCGTCTCTCCTACAGGCTTAAACCTGCCTAGCTTAAACCGTTTAAGACCTCGAAGCGTCCCGTTATGCGCGAACACGTAATTTTTACCATTAAGCTCTCTCAGGAATGGGTGAGTATTCCTGTACGCTACAGATCCGGCGCTAGCACGCCTAACGTGAGCTATAAAGATTCTAGAGCGAATTCTCCCGTAGCTAGATAGGAAGTTTAGTAGTTCACTACTAGTGGAGGATGCCGGTTCCTTTACTACCAGAGCTGCCTTGTCCGGGTAGAAGGCGATCCCCCACCCGTCGGGATTCTTTAAGCCTCTATGCTTGAAGGCTTTGATTGAGAGTTTAAAGTTAACTGGGTTGTTAAAGGATAACGCTAGTAGCTCGCACATACTAGATATTTTAACATAAAGTAGTACAAAATTCTATCTCAAGTACGGAAAAATAGGAGTTGATCTGTCTAAACGCTGTAGAGGATTATCTGATTTAAATTTCTTTCAAAATAGTACAATTCAAGGTCTATGCATCGTTAATAGCCTACTTCATCAATGCTCTCAGATAGCCATTTTATTTGTTGTCTAACCATATTAGCGTAGTCTGGTGTTATTGTTCTTACATGCATTACTCTTCTTCTTCCTAGGCTATTTATATCTTTCAAATATGTTTTAACTTTTTCCTGGTTTTCCCTAAAATAGACTTTGAAGATATCCCAGTGATGAATAATTATCCTTTCGTAATCAGAGAAATCAGCGTAGTTCAATAAATCATCTTCTGGCTCCCATCCTTCTTTTATATCTCTTTCTCTCCTCTCCTCACAACTTTTTCTAACTTTAGCAGGTATTTTA
>QMRG01000094.1 GCA_003649235.1 Thermoprotei archaeon
AGGCACCGTTTCAGGGTCGGCTCCCCATCCTAATTCTCTATATCCTTCTTCAGTAGTATCAAAAAATAATAGTGGTTCTACACATCTACCGCAACATGGGCATGTTACCAACATTTACCTCCTTCTCCCTCCTCCTCTTACTCTATCTAAAGCCTTTAGTAGGGTTATTATGTCGCATCTCCGAGTCGCTGGATTCGCATAAATAACGTGGTTCTTATAGTATATCTTCACTCCCTCCTCCTTGCTTACCTCTATTGTTATGTCATATCTCTCCACCATCATCCTCACCTCCCTTTAATCCATCTCTAATTTCCTGGAGAGCGTTTATAAGGCTGTCTAGAAGGTCGATGGGAAGGGCGTAGAGACCAGCCACGTAATCGGTGGACTCCCTATAGCTGATAAAGAGAAGATTGGTTCTCTTATGATACTGAGAGACGCCGACGTAAAACGCTATCCGCTCTCCCTCCCCTATTCGCTTCGCATGGCTCAAGTTATAACACTTCAGCTTAGCCGGAATCATCTCACTTATCCTCCTCCAATACATATAGCTGAGCATGGTCTAGTATCCACTCTATCGTCTCAGATATGGTGAAGTCTCTATTTAGCTGATATGACAGCCACCTCTTTACATTCATCAATCTTCTCCAGACTTCCTCACTCACTTTAATTGTTCTTCTCGACATCGCTAAATTCACCTCCTCCAATCATCACCACTCCTATTGTGTCTAGTATAGAAGCCATGAGACCAACATAGTTTAAAGTCATCTCAACTAGTAGAGTATCCATAATCTTCTTAGAGATTTCTTGAGTCATCCTTATCATTAACGCCGTCATATTAGCCATCTTGATGTTCTCATGTTGATTATTGAATTCCTCCATGTTATTAACAACGTCTAAAGCTAGTTTTCTTATCCTAGTAAAGGTTTCCTGGGCGATACTATGAAGCTCCTTTAGATGCTCTTCATCTAAAGGCTTCTCAATATAAGCGATGCTGGTCATGTTGAATCCTCCACCTCCTTACTCAAATATTATCTCTATTACAGACTCGCCCTTTAATCTTAGCTCCTTTACGCCCTTATGTCTATTAGCACATATCGGCACCATCTCCTTTGTTCCGTATGGGTATATCAAGGGAATTCTCCTTATCTTTCTAGGATGTCTACCACATAAAAAACATTCGATTCTTCTTCTCCCTCTCATCACTCTACCACCTCATCTAGAGGTAGATAGCCTATTAGTTCTCCATGTTTATAGAACCATAGACCACTAGCTCCTCTCTCTATCTTCGTCGCCACTAACGCCATCAACGACCTTTTCCCTATGTTAATCCAGACCGTCTTTACCTCCTTATCTTCGTCGTATATTCTTATTTTCACCTCTATTTTCCCTATATCAAAACTCTTTATATACCCCACTCTCTGGAGTGGGGGAATCTCAACCTCCACCGTCGGGGTGGAGGTAATCCCTGGGGTCTCTCCCTGAGCCATAAGACCACCGAGGGGACTATATCCACCGAGTATATAAGCCTAATGGATTATTGCTCCATATTTCTCTTCTGGATTTTTTGGGCTTCGACGCCTATCCTCACCAGGAATAAATCAAAAAGTTTTGATTGGAGCTTATGAAGAGCGATTAATAAGCCTAAAATCTCGATTGAAGAGCAGTTTTTAAAGTAATCCTCAAATCGCTCCATTATACGTTTTACATAATTCTCTACATCACTCAAGGCTATAAGCCTCCATCATTATGAGTCTCAATATCTCGTTTTGCTGTCTCATAAAGACCTTAATGATGAGCCTTATAAGCTGACTTCTCTTTAACCCTATCTCTCTAGCCATCCTATCTATCCGATTCAACGTCTCTTTATCTATCCTAATGTGGATGTCTTCCGACGCTATGTTATCCATATCGTGGATAAGTTTACTCACATATCTTTATAAAGATTGTGAGCATTTTTGGATAACGGCTATGGCTGTCGAGGTTGAATATAAGGGATACTACTCCCCTCTAGACTCGGTGCCGGAGGAGCTAGTAACAGAGTGGGAGACCACGCTGAAGGGAGAGAGGGATAGGATTCTATCGGCTCTGCTGGAGAAGATACCCAACGCTTCCGTCTTCCTCACCAAGCTGGCTAACCCTGCGGTGGAGGCTTGGGCTGACTTCGTTAATCCGACGTGGACAGATGTCGATTTGATTAAGCTGAAGCACAGAATAAAGCTGAAGGGAGCCTATGACTCCTGGAGTGATGGGGTCTCCTCAGCCTTCCAGGAGGGCGGAACCTTTGAGCAGAACGTAACGGCTAAGAAGGATAAATTCCAGCTTGCTCGCTATCCGATGGGAGCCGTCGGTGTGAAGTATAAGATAGGCTGGGGCGTCGCCTATAAGGCTATGGGCGTCATCTCCGGTGATAAGAGGGTCGCCATCTACATGGGAGCCGATGACACCCTCACCGGTGAAATCCTTGATGTCTTCCTCCCTGGGGCGACTAGGTTCGCCCGTGCGACCGGCGTCCCCATCCTCACCCAGGGGCTGGTCTTGGCTTACTATGCTCATGAGGCTGGGCTGGATACTGAGAGAGACGCCGTTATCACCAATATCAACACGAAGCTCTCTAACACCGTCTTGAAGATGGTCGATGAGACCAGCCACGTGGTTACACTAGAGATAGGCTATGATGCTGTCGCAGACAAGATATACGCCCACGCTAAATCTGAGACGGCTTAGAGGGGAGCAGATTAGCCCCATCCATTTTTTATTATCTGTTGTGATATAGGAAATCTTTTATTCTTCTCCTTCTAATCTTTATAGCTACCCTCATGGGAGTCCCAGCCTCATATAACTTATCTCTCCTCCCTCTTCTACCTATCATCGCATAGACGCATCGAGTTTCAACCTCATCATGTATTTCTCTCCTACCCAGCATCCTGGCAAATGCTCTCTTTATCTCATGTGGTCTAAATATCGCTCTAAATAGCGTTGTGATTCTTATAGGCTGTTGTTTATCATCTCTAGCTAACGCTATCTCAGCATCCTTTCTTATTTTCCCTCTACCGGCGTGGCTTGAGCTATTCCACATCTCTCCACTTCTCTTAGAGCTTATTTTATAGACGTAAGGCATCACGTAGGTAGATGACTCAAGAAGAGCCGTTTGTTTCAACGCTTCGGCTGAGATGACCCTGGAGACGTAATAGACAGCCTCCTGCTCCTCAAGCCATGTCATCGTTAAGGGGCTGAGCCTCACCGCATAGATGTTGTGAGTATGCGGATAAAGCTGATAATAAAGGATGTATCTCTTCGCATAATGGCGGATAAGTGGGAATTCCTCTATCATCTGTCGATATAGAGGGTTCTTTCTAGCTATCTTAACTAGATAATCTTTAATCGCCTCTCTTATCGTTAAAGGCTGGTCTAAAAGAACCCTATCAATAGCGTATAACCTATAAATATAGCTTTGAAGTGGATTTATGATTCTCCACATCAACAGCCTTGAACGCTCCATAACTCTTCGTCTAGCTCTTATAATCTCTCTTTGCTCCTCCAAGACTCTTAGATACCTCTTAATTTTCCTTCTCTGTCGATAAGGCATTTCCTCCTCATAAGTCTCCGTTATCTGGGCTAATCTCTTTCCTCTCCTAATTAATCGTCTCCTCTCACTTCTAGCTATAAGCTGTTGAGTTACGACGATACTCCTCTCTCTAACTAGCTGTCTCCCCTTTAAGAAGCCTATATAGAGGTAAATGACGTGGATACCCTTCATTAATGGATATTCTCTTTTACGTATATGTAACGCTCTCCACTCATCCAGCCTCTCTCTAATCTCTTTATGACCCTCAATCTGAATCGTCTCAAGTTTTAATCTTCTAGGCATTTCAAACCCTCCATAACAGATTAGGATGATAGTTTGTTCTATAAAAGCTGAATAGCTCAATCTGTTTCTCTATCGCCGGTTTAATTCTCTCCACACCTTTATAATTCTTTATGTAGTGTCTAACGCTTCTATTTAGCCTCCTCCTCACTATTCTAACCATGATGTCGAATTCTATCCAGGGAGGCTTTATGTCTGTGGGGAGACTCATCCTAGAAAATCTTATAATTTTCCTTATTTTAAATGTTTAGTGAAAATGACCATCGAAGAGGTAATAACGTATATAGAGAATCAAATAGCTGAAGTGATAGGTAAAATGATAAACGCCAGGGGAAAACACTTAACGGCTATTGAGAAGATGCTGGATAAGATGAACACGGTGATGAAGGAAAAAACATATCAATATAGGCAGGGAAAGACCTATGACAGAGTGGTGAAGGTGGAGAGAAGCGACATATCTCAATATGACATAGAGAAGCCTACTATAAAGTTGAATTATGTAGGGGGTAAGATGACGCTTAAACATGACACGGAGACGATAGAGGTTCCGGAGACGCCTATATTCACATTTGAACCGGTGGAGGATGCTGATATAATCTATCATCTGGGGGCTGGGCAATTTGAGGAATTCCTATATGTCTTGATTCCTCCAGGGGTAACAGTTGAACCGGCTCCAGACGTGGAGAACGCATTTGGTAAATACTATAAGCTATTCAGAACAACGAGAGTAGTAGGAGAACAGACCGTAAACTTTTCACCGGAAAGGTATCTTCACTTCCCAGGGACGATATTTAAGATGACTCACTTCAAATACTATGAAGGCTATGGATACTATAGAGAGATAACAATAGAGGGAAATACTGAGTGGTTCGACGTGGGAGTTTATCCAGGAAACGCTTACGGTCAATTTCAAACTGTAGATGGGTCGTGGGTAGATGGATTTCTAAGCGGTGTTCTATTCGTCGCAACAACAGAATATGAGGGAAATAGCTTTTGGGTTCTATATAACAATAGCTTTAGAAAGGGAGTTCCGACAGATTCAGTATATCAGTTGATGGCGATACATATAGCTTATAGAGAACATAGCTTGATGGAGGAGATATAATGAGCGAGGAAGAGGAGAAGAAGGCTCCAATCTCGGTGGCTATAACTAAATTACTAGGGAGAACCGGAGGAGCGATTTTAGATGACATAATCCTAACCTTCGTGGCAGACTATATTAGAGGAGCTGGGATAACCTTCAGAACAGGAATAGCCATCGCCTCAGATTGGTTGAAGACTATAACGGCTGATGCTCTGGATAGCCTCATCGAGGAGGAGAGCCATCCCAACACCGCCCTATCCGCCGGAGGGCTGACCAACATATTTGAGCGATTCCTGGGGACGGTGGCTAAGGCTTCGATGGTTCTCTCAGCAGACATAGCGGAGGAGCTTTATACTGAGATGCTCCAGGAGGGCTTCTCCAACGCTATTCAAGTCTCGATAGGCGGAGCCTTACAGAGCATCCTATCGACGTGGAGAGGAGGTTATCCGCTATCCTATGACCAGACTCCACTCCCCATCGAGTCGGTGGAGGACTTAGACAGCGACACGCTAGCCCTCCTCCTAGCTCAAGCTGGATGTAACCTACCCACCATAGCGTTTCACATCAAACAGGGATTTGATAGATATATCGACTCTCAGCTAATATATCTGAGAACACAGCTATATGAGATAACATCACGATTAAATGAGATAATAGCGTGGAGAATTGAAAGGTCATCGGAATTCAGCATAAGACAATACTATGAAGGCTTAGAGGTTTTGAGAGAGGGATACAGTAAAGCCATCAATCTTATAGATTTAATCTGTGAGAGAGCATTATCGAGACTTCAGGAGCTTTTAAATGAGGTTAAGACAGGTAAGGCATGGCTGGATTATAGCCTTGAGCATCCAGAGGCTCCAATAGTAACCGAGGAGGAGGTTAATCTCCTAGCCCTAGAGAATAAAATGGAGGCTGAGGAAATAATCAACGCTGTGAACAGCATCATATCTAAGATAGATGATAAGCTATCAGCCTTCGACATCGACATATCAACGATAACGTCTAAGATAGACACCAACATCCTTGAGGAGGTAAATCACTTGAACAGCATCATCCAGCAGGGTATAATAGACATATCGACGTTAATATCTAAGATAGATGAAGCTATGGATAAGGTGGTGGCTTATCGACACGCTAGGGAGCTTCAGACGGAGCCGGTTACAGACCTCACTAGGCCGGTGGAGGTTGAAGGCTATCAGCCTCCGACTCCGGCGACCTACACCGTAACCGTCGAGGTGAAGGGGTGATGAGTCTCCTACCTAACGCCCTGGTGGTTCTCTTCGATGGGA
>QMRG01000095.1 GCA_003649235.1 Thermoprotei archaeon
ATATTATATCTTCTAATCCCCGTTTCAATCTCTAAAAGACCTTTAAGAGCCCTAGCTAATCCTTCTGCAGAAAAAAGATCAGGTCTATCGTGAGTAGCCTCATACGATACTATAGTATCGCTTAACTCCTCTATCTCACATTTAAGCATCGGAAGATACTTCTCCACCTCTTCATCTTTCAGCATTCTTCCAACAAGTCTTTCCAAATCCCATCTAGCCACATCTATAACTGGCATATTTCATCACCTATAGATGCTCTCTATAATCGGGACTCTTCGGCTTCTCAGAAATTCTAAATCAGGCGAGAAAAGATCTCTGATATCGCTTATACCTAGTATAGTCATAGCGATCCGATCAATTCCAATACCCCAAGCCGCCACATTACTCTTTTCAACTCCTAACGGCCTTAAAACTTCAGGTCTAAACATCCCTCCTGGGAAAACTTCTATCCATCCGAGTTCCGGATGTTTTATAAAGCCTTCTACACTGGGTTCTGTGAATGGGAAATATCCAGGTTTGATCTTAACTTTTCCCAATCCCAATCTTTTGGCAAATTCCTGAAAGAAGCCGAGCAGATGTTTAAACGTTATCTTTTCACCGACTATAATCCCTTCTAGCTGGTAAAACTCCATAGCGTGTTTAGGGTCTAGAGTTTCAGGCCTAAAAACTCTGTCAAGAGAAAAACATCTGTATTCTCCATCTCCTCTTCCATATATAGTTCTCATCGAAACCGCGGTAGTTTGAGTTCTAAGTATGAGCCTAAGAGCCCGCTTAGGATCCCATTTATACCGCCACCCCTTCGAACCTGTTATCCATCCATTCTCGTGTGTTTTCCCTATTTTTTCCATCAAAAGTTTATCTGTAAATTTACCCCATTTAGGATACTTCAAGAAAAACGTATCGTGTATTTCTCTTGCAGGATGATCTTGCGCTTGGAAGAGGGCATCGAAATTCCATAATTCCAGCTCTACGTGAGGGCCTTTCATTTCTTCAAATCCCATAACTTCTAAAATCTCTCTGATTTCATCTAATAATTCCATGTATGGATGTTTCCTATAAGGATAAACAGTTGGAGGCTCGACTTTTAAGTCGAATTTTTTAAAGATAACATTTCTCCATTTTCCCGTGACAATCAATTCAGGAGTTACTACCGTTACTACGGTCGCTGGTTTTAACTCTCCTTTTCTATATAATTCAATGGTAGTATCTGGCGTTATTATCGAAATAAGGGAACGCTTCTTTAATTTAACCAATCCACGCCGCAAATATTCCCTTATAGGTTTAGGATCATCTATTATCTTATCTTCTAATTCTGAAAGCTTTTCCCGAGATTCCTCCAGTTTTTTAAGAGTTTTTTCTAAATCATCTTTAGAAATTATGAGTCTAATTTTCCCCGTTTTAATTTCTACCGCTTTAAGCCTTATAAGGTGTTGGATTGCTATCTGAACCTCTTCTAGGCTTAAATCGAAATCTCCAGCTTTTTCGCGTAGCTCTGAGATACTTATTTCTCCCAATTCTACTAGTTTTTTTAGAAGCCTTTCTTCCGGAAAACCCTTGTCTATATAGCGATGAGCTTCTGCAGTTAAAGAGGCTTTTTGGACAACTTTCTTCTCAATTTTAACCAAGTTTCTAGATTCGAGTTCGGCTAAATCTCGCATAATATCAGAAATTCTTATTCCTAATTTTCCAGCTAAAACCGCGGCGTCTATTTTGCCTTTATCCTCAATGGTTTTAGCTATTATCTCGTATTGTCTCTCCGGTAAAAGCAAGTTAACATCCCCGTAGCCGTAGACTAAAGTAAAACCATGAGCCTGGAAATAAATTTTTTTCTAACGTTTAAACTGCTATTTTCTACTACGATTTGCTACATTAAATCTTGTTATTAAGATGAAACCTTGGAAGGAGCTAATTTAGCTACTCTATCCATTATAGCCTTATGAAATCTTTCTATTAAAGCTCTTTTATCCTCCATTAATACTACATCGCTAAGTCCTTCAAGCACTATGTTATGCGCAAAAGGTGAGGGCACCGATTGAACGGAAAGCTCTACAACCTTAATCTTTCCTTTTTCTATCCATTTCAGTACTTTTTCGGCATTTTCTACATCCATTACATCCTCCATGATTTCTCTATAAGTCTCTTTCAGCAGAGGGAACTCTTCGAGATCTTCTACCACTTTTAACAATGTGTTAGCGTTTAACTGTTGCTTATTCACGCTTATCTCATGCCCCTTATAATTCCTTAAAATCATTAATCCTCTAGCAGCTACGTGTCTAAATCTTCGTTTGAACATTTCCGTGTTTCTTATAGCCTTGGCTAAGATCTGCCTAAGCTCACTGCTCTTAATATCCTTTAGAGTAAACTTGGGTTTAACACCTGGTGGATAAATTAGGGCAAAACCGTTATCGTGTACAGCTATACCTATATTTCTCTTGGCTTTCTTGCTCGCTAAATACCCGAGCGCTCTAGATAAAGCGTCATTCACTTTTCTCCCATATAGCGTGTGGTGAACTTGGTATATCTTGCCTTCATCGGATAAATAATACTCGACCAGGATAACTTTATCCGACGGATAATCATTTATCCCAAGATATCTCAGATAAAGATATTCTTCTAAAAAGTATTCATAGATAGAATTAGCTGAGTTATCATCAGTATGACAGTACTTCTTTATATACATTAATATCTTATCCTTAGAAACTTCTTCTTCCAACCACTTAAACATTTTTCTCCTAAACTCGCCGATTTTAAGTCCTAAATCAAAGCTCAATGGTAGCATTTCACTAAACCAGCTTGGAACAGTGGGCTTCATATCAAATGCAGGCTTTACATAGGCGCGGAATCCACGACTTTTAACGAATTCATAGACTTTTCCGCCTAGTATAAAGCGGTCGCCTGGCATTAAACGTTCTAGGAATTCTTCTTCTATATTGCCTACATACCGTCCATTTACCGTGAAAACTTTGACGCTTACTTCATCGGGTATAGTGCCTATGTTCAAGGCGTAGATAACTCTAGCATATTTACCTCTTCTCCCGAAAACTCCTTCTTCAGGGTCAAACCATATCTTTCCATAGACTCTATAGCGCTCTAACACGGAGTAATTACCGGATAAATATTGGAGAACTCGGAGAAAATTTTCCTTGGATAAATCTTTATAGCAATAAGACCTTTTGACTAGTCGGTATGCCTCGTCTACACTCCATTTTTTCTCTATAGCCATCCCCAATATGTGCTGGGCTAGAACATCTAAACAGTTTTTAGGTATACGGATTTTATCCAAATGGCCACGGTAGGCCTCTTTTACCATCACAGAGCATTCGACTATATCGTCTCTATCTACGCATACCAACCTACCTTTACTCACTTCATGCAGTTTATGTCCACTTCTTCCTATTCTTTGCAAACACCTGGTAACGGATTTAGGCGAGCCTATCTGAACAACTAAGTCTATATAGCCTATATCTATTCCGAGCTCAAGGCTAGTAGAGCTTACTATAACTCTAAGTAACCCTTTCTTCAGTTTTTCCTCAACGCCATGTCTTACGTATCTCGAAAGAGACCCATGGTGAGCAGCTATGCTTTCTTCACCGAAATCTTCTATGCCATTTTTGGGTAATACCTGCTTAAGATGGAATACGACTCTCTCAGTACCGCTCCGGGTATTTGTAAATATTAATGTGGTTCTATGCCTTCTTATTAAATCAGCGAGAAGTTCATACATTTTCCGGTTAACAATATCGCTCGGAGTATGAATCAGATCACTCACTGGACAGAGTACTTTAATATTCTTCTTTTTCACATACCTAGTATCGACGATAATACATGGCCTAGGTTCTCCATTTTCGAATCCCACAAGAAACTGCGCAACTTCTTCTAAGGGGTTTATAGTAGCCGACAAACCTATTCTCGCAAAATGTCTTTCTGAAAGTTCTTGTAATCTCTCGAGGGAAAGCGTTAGATGAACTCCTCTCTTACTTTCAGCTAAGCTGTGAATCTCGTCTACTATAACGTACTCAACGTTAGTCAACGTTTTCTTAAATTTAGGAGCATTCAGGATTATAGCTAGAGATTCCGGCGTAGTTATCAATATATGAGGCGGCTTCCGCAACATTTTCTGCTTTTCGTGAGGCGGCGTATCTCCAGTCCTAACTACATGCCTAATCTCTGGCAACTCTAAACCTTCCTTCTCGATGATCTCTCTGATCTCTCTGAGAGGTTCTTCAAGGTTTCTATAAATATCGTTATTTAAAGCTCTTAGAGGAGACACGTAGATACAATAAACCCTATCTTCAAGTTCGCCTTTCTGGGCCAAGTCGAATAATTTACTTATAATGCTCAGAAAGGCGGTTAAAGTTTTCCCCGTACCCGTAGGGCTTGAGATAAGCACATTTTTACCTTGATAAATAGGGATAATGCCGTAGCTTTGAGGCGGAGTTAGCTTGTCGAATTTTGAGTCAAACCACTTAGCAACAAACCTATTCAATACTTTTAACACTTCTTCTTTCTTATATCTCCTATCAGCGTACGCTATTTTGGACATTGCGAGACATTAGAAAAAATCAAGAGTGGTTTATAACGGTATTTTTAAATTATCCGAGTAGAAAGTTTAGCTCTTTATCTACCAGTTCAGGACCCAGTTTCTCGTATTTCTCAGTGCTTCCAACATCGTACCAAAAAGCATCGGTTAAATAGCCATAGACAGGCTCTTTCCTCTTTACAAGCAGCGGTATTAAATCACCCATTATATCAACAGAAGATTTTCCTTCTTTATACAACTCTCCTATCAAAGGCACATATCTGCCTTCCAGAACGAGAATTCCTATAAATACGGGTTTGCCCAGAGGAGGCTTTTCCTTTATATCAACGACTTGTCCTCTACCAGATACTTCAACGACTCCTACACTTACCTCATATCTAGTCGAGAGAGCTAGGGTGGCAGCTGCTTTTTTATTCAAGTGGTTTTTAATGAGCTCGCTTAAGTTGATGTTAGAAAGAATATCTCCATAGTAGACTAGCAGAGTTTCCTGATCTGCGAGTAAACCTTTTAAATAAGCGTTGTAAAGAGCTCCTGCATTACCTTGATATTCAGGATTATCGTATACATATTTTATCCGTACATCAAACCTTGAGCCGTCGTCAAAATAATTTATTATCTGCTCTGCCTTGTAATTCACTAGTAAAACTATATCTTCGATTCTATGGAATTTTAAAAGTCTAACGATATATTCTAAGAGGGGTTTTTGTTTAGAACCTACAGGTATCATTACTTTTTGAAAATAATAGGTTAACGGACGTAGCCTAGTACCTCTGCCTCCGCAGAGGATGACTCCTTTTATATTCAACTACATCACCGAACTACATTAAATATTCCTCTAACAAATATTAAAGAATCACGTTATACTAAATGTTAAATTGTTAGCAACGTTAATAAATATTAAAGTGTAGTAAAGTCATAAAGCCGATGTATAATAAGTAAAATAGAGGACTAGTTATGAATGAGAATGCTATAGCATTTTCTGAAAAATATTTGAAGATAGCATTTACTCCTCCAGATCTAGCCTGGAACTGGAAGATACGAAACAAGCTTTTTAAAGATTTCTTCGACCGCTATAATCTAGATAAATACGTCGACGTTATAGAACCTGAACCTGCGGAAGAAGACGAATTGCTTCTAATTCACGACTCAAAGTTTATCGGATACGTGAAGAAGAAGAGCGAAACAGGAATAGGATATCTCGACTATGGCGATACTCCAGCTTATAAAGGTATATATGAAGACGCTACCTTAGTAGTCGGCGGTACTGCAAAATTAGCGAAGCTCATATTGAAAGGTAGATATAAGAAAGGCTTTAATCCTCAAGGAGGTTTTCATCATGCTCAGAAAAGCTCAGCTGCGGGTTTTTGTGTTTTTAATGATGTAGCGTTGGCCGCAATGCTAGCTAGCAGAGAAAACTTACGTGTGGCGGTTATAGATATAGATGGCCATCACGGCGACGGAACTCAGTTTATATTATATGATAAGCCGTTACTTAAGATATCTTTTCATAGATACGGCCATTTTTATCCCGGTACAGGAGATGTAGACGAGTTGGGAGAAGGTGAAGGCTATGGTTACTCGGTTAACATACCTTTCCCCTCTGGAGCTGGCGACGATGCATTTGAAATAGCG
>QMRG01000096.1 GCA_003649235.1 Thermoprotei archaeon
GTCACTTTGATATATTCCTTCTTCATCTCCTCGGTTTCCAACCATAACGGCCAATCGTACGCGTTAAACGGGTAGTAGTTTATAAACTCATATGGTATAACGCCCGGCGTGCTGACTACTACTATGTGGATTTTCTTGAAAAATGGATAACCGGAAATTCTGCCTAGAAAAGCCCGCCAAGTTTTGGATCTCGTGTAAGGCTTCTTATAGGAACAGGGCGCGAACAGCAGATATTCCTTACCAGGCGGCGGCTCGTAGAATCTGACAAAGAAATCCTGCCAAACCTCGTAGTAGGGATGTAAAAGATATTCTTTCCCTACGCCCTTTAGAGGAATCTTCTTCTCCCTCGGAAACTTCGGTATGAAATTTAGATTATTAAAGTCTAGCTCTACTCTAGGATCTTCCGCCCATTCCCCTACCAATTTGAGAAACTGTTCTTTATCTAAGGGCTTCCACCTAAGATTGATCCAATCCTCCCACAGCTCGGATTTTAGATGAGGATAAGTGTTTATTATAACTACACTATCTGACATTTTTAAAACCAGGTTCATAGTCTTTTTTAAGAGTTTATAATGAAGATTGAAATCCTGGAGTATAGGGTGTCCATTTACTAAGATGTAAGTTCTAACTTTAAAACCGTTCCGTCTGAGAGTCTCAACCGCCCTTAAATAGTCTTTGACTGTAATACCTTTATTATAATATTTTAATAATATCTCATCATCAGCTATCTCCAGGCCTATAGCGACGTGTATTTCTATGCCTTCAACCTTTATGTACTGTAAGATCTCATCGTTTATGAACTCCGGCCTACTTTCTATTATCACGGCTTTTACACCCGCTTTTTTAGCCTCTTCTATGCAATACTTGACAAATTCTCGAGGAAATTGCCGTTCATCTAAGAAGCTGCCCGAGGGAAGTATTTCAACAACTTCTATGCCCTTCTTCTTCACCACTTTCTCGATGAATCGCTTATATCTCTTCTTCAAATCCTCTATCGAAGCATCTACTATCTTTTTGCCCCAACCGCAGAAGTAGCATCTACCCCAACTACACTTCCCCCTCTCCATTATAATCTTGGCGTTTTTCATATATTTGATCGGTTTTTCCATCTCCACCCAAGTATAGTGGAGAGTTGGCTTTATAAATCTAGTGAACTGGTAGAAGTGTTTATATTGCAGAGAATGTCTACTATCTAGAACCGAGGTGGTGTAAATTAAGCTCTCCATCCGAGTATGAGGAAAGATTGAAAAAACTGAAAGAGATTAGAGAACAGGGAATAAATCCATACCCTCACTACCTCGACCACGTCGTAACGCCGATCCGGGATATAGTTGAATGGCCGCGCGTAGGAGTCTCAGTTTCGGTTGCTGGCAGAATGCTCTCCAAGAGAGTACACGGTGGCTTAGCGTTCGTAGATTTGGTAGACGATGGTTGGAAAATACAGCTAGTCTTTAGGAAAAACGTGCTCGGCAAAGAACGGTTTAAATGGTTTATAAAATACCTAGACCGCGGCGATATAATAGAAGCAACAGGAACTGTATTCTATACTTTAAGAGGAGAACTTTCGATAGAAGTTAAAGACTATAAGCTACTGGCTAAGAGTTTGAGACCTCTCCCCGGCAAATACGGCCATGGAGTAAAAGACCCGGAGGTGAGATATCGTAAGAGATATCTCGACGTTATGCTATCTCCAAAATCTCGCAGAATTTTAGAAATTAAATTTAACACTATAAAAGCCATTAGGGAGTTCCTCTGGAGTAAAGGGTTTATAGAAGTTGAGACTCCAATACTACAACCGATCTATGGAGGCGCCGCCGCTAGGCCTTTCAAGACGTGGATATGGGCTATAGACGAGGAGTGGTACTTGAGGATATCTCCAGAGCTCTACCTTAAACGCTATATAATAGCCGGCTTCAACAAGGTCTTCGAGATAGGGAAGCAGTTCAGGAATGAGGATATAGACGTTAAGCACAATCCAGAGTTTACAATGATTGAGATCTACGAGGCTTATGCCGACTACAATGACATGATGAAGCTTACAGAGGAACTTATAATCTACGTGCTTAGAAAGGTTCTCGGAACTCTAAAAGTTAAATTCCCGATAAGTCCAGAAGAGGAGTTAAAGAAGGAAGAAGAGAGAAAATACTACGAGATAAGCTTCGAGCCTCCATGGAGTAAAATGACCTTAAAAGAAGCGCTTAAAAAACACGCTGACTTGGATGTCGATAGTCTTTCTGATAAGGAAATACAGGAAATGCTTAAAGAATTTGATGTTCAAATACCCAGCGGATATAACAGAGGACTGGCTATAGCTAAGCTCTTCGATAAACTGGTTGAGAAGAACCTTATACAACCAACATTTATTTTAAACCATCCAAAGGAAACTACTCCACTCTGTAAGTTACACCGAAATAATCCAGATCTCATTGAGAGGTTTGAGCTTTACATAGCCGGGATGGAGCTGGCTAACGCCTACACAGAGCTTAACGATCCCTTACTTCAGCGTAGATTCTTCGAGGAAGAAGAAACACGTATGAAAAAGGGAGATGAGGAAGCACATCCCTATGATTGGGATTTTGTAGAAGCGCTCGAATACGGCATGCCTCCTACCGGTGGGCTTGGGCTTGGAGTAGATAGGCTAGTGATGATAATGGTGGGGACCTATAGCATAAAAGAAGTAATACCATTCCCCATCTTAAAGAGAGAGGAAAAATGATAACATATTTTTTGAGTTTCGCTGCTTCTATAATTCAAGTACTTTATATTCCCATACTCTCCGTATACGCCTTAGAGATAGGAATTAAAACTCATGAAATTGGATTTATAAGCGGAATAGCCGCCCTAACCTATGCTTTAACAGCTCCTTTCTCCCATTTATCTACTGGAAAGATTGGCGAGAAATGGACGATAGCGTACTCCCTAGCCCTTCTATCTATCTCTTGTGCACTACTCATCTTTGCAAGAGAAATCATAAGCCTCACCTTGGTAGTTATATTTACACTATTCGCCTACGCTGTATTCTGGCCCGCTTTAGAATCTCTCATCTCCCGAGAAGGAGGCTCAGTTTCTTCATTTGCAACTTCATGGAGCAGCGGGGCACTCGTGGCTTCTCTCTTGACAGGTCCTCTCATGGCAGTTCCCAAAGCGCCTTTATTCGCCGCATTGTCATTATTTTCTGGGGTACTATCTCTAATATCTCTAAGACTTAAAGGAGGGAAAAAAGCCGTTGATTTGCCGAGAGTAGAAGATTTAATAAAAGGATTAAAAGACATACCCGAAGCTTGGGCTTGGGCTTTTTCATACGCGATTTTTCAGGGAGCCTTATATACATTCTATCCTGTCGTTATCGAGCTCCGAAAATTGCCAGAATGGTATGCTTCTCTAGCATTCTTCTTAATGGTAGGAGCCAGAACACTTATATTCTCAATTAAAGAAAAACTGCCCCGCATACTACATTCGCTCTATAGCGGACTAGCATTATTATCGTCTGGAATTCTACTCTCAATAGTTCATAATCCATTTTTAATCGCTATACTCTCCACACTGTTTGGAGCTGGTATAGGAATTCTCTACGCGGAATCTCTCTCTAGAGCTTTTTCCTCAAAGTTTGAGAAAAGAAGCGCATACACCGGTCTCTTCGAATCATCTGTAGGCTTTGGATACATGGTCGGGCCTATCGTAGCAGGGCTAATTTCTACACTATGTTTAGAAGCCGCTATTCCAGCAGCAGCGATAACTTCTATACTCATAGCTTGTATTCCATGGAGTAGACTATGTAAAAGTTCAAAAAATTCCTAGTATTTTAGCTTTCTAAGTATTTTATATAATAAACCTCTGGTTTCCATTATCTAAGATAAACTATAGATGATGTCTTCTTGAAAGAGAATATTTTATATTGTTCTTTTCTCCATTCTCTGAGTGCTATGAATGACGAGCAATTGCGTAGAAAGAATTACTTAGTGTTGCTAATTAGAAGAACTTTAGCTGGTTTTTTCAATAACATGTCTAGTCAATACGTTAACGTCTACATATTGAAGATGGGCTTTACAGAACAGGATATAGGACTCCTCAGAAGCATAGCTGCGCTTCTATCAGCAATACCCTCCTCGACTATAAATTTCGTAGCCGATGTAACGAGTAGAAGAAAGGCTTACCTAGTAGGCTTACTGCTGGAAATACTCTCGGCTCTGCTATTTTTCCTAGATAACGGGGCATTCATCGTAGTCTTAGCCTTGGTTTTCTACCTGGTCGCGTTTCAAGGCTTGAGAACATTGGAAAATATTCTAATTGCAGATTCGCTAAAAGGAAGGCAGAGAGCATTTGGATTCAGCGTTATAAATTCTTTAACAGTTATAGCTTCGCTAGTCGCCCCTGTAGTAGCGGCCTATATAATAAACCTGTCAGGCGGAATATCAGTTGAAGGTATAAGGCCAGTATTTCTCGTCCAACTATTGGGCTTAAGCTGCGCATTTACTGTAGCATTAGCATATGTGAGAGATATTAGAGAAGTGGGAGAAGTAGGATTAATTGACTCGTTTAAAGACTCTCTAAACATGGTAAAACTAAACCCGTGGCTTAAGCGTTGGATACTTCTGGAAATTCTAGGAGGCTACGTCTTCTCACTGAGCATGCCTTTCGAAATGATATACGCCGTTAAAGTCAAAGGAGCAGATGAATTTATTTTAGGCTTTATGGGACTGGCGATGAATCTAGGCAGTTTTATAGCATCTCCTTTGCTGGGTAAGCTAGCGGATAGAATTGGCAGAGTAAAAGCTATACTTCTCGTTCGCCCCTTATATTATTTGAGCGTTATTCTCTTCCTTACAGCATCTACACCGACTCAATTGATAGTAGCCTGGCTTATAAGAGGAATATGGTTTGCATCTGTAGCACCTTTCCAGACTCTAGCCGTAGAATTAGTACCCTATGATTACAGAGGCAGATGGAACGGCGTGAGATCTCTTATAGTACTTCCATTAAGGTCTCCAGGGTCTCTATTGGGAGGTTTGCTTTACTCACAAATTTCGCCTGAGACACCCTTCATTGTAGCTGCTCTTATTGATCTATTTTTAAGAGTCCCACTCATATACATGACGCCGGAAACTCTGGACAGAAGAAAGTATTTAGAAACTTTTAAGAGAGTCTAGCTTTTACTTCTCCCAGTATTCTACTCGTTTCTTCTCTGATCTTCGGCATATCTTCTTTCTGATAAACAATTTTACCATCTATGATTACCATATCCACGTCTACTCTCGAACCTAGATATACTAGAGATTGTAGCACATTTTTATTCAACGGTTGGAGATGAATAGATTCAGCATCTACTAAAACAAGGTCTGCGGGAGAATTCACGGCTATCCTCCCCGCTTTCCACTCTGTGATTTTCCCTCCTTCTATCGTAGCCGCGCGTAGAGCATCTAGCGCTTTCACTCCAATGTCTAAGTAATTGTTCCTCTGTAAAAGAATAAAGCTTCTCATTTCCTCGAACATATCTAAGCCTCCATCCGTCCCTAAGCCGACGACAATACCGCTTCTAGACATCTCCTTAAACGGCAAGAAGCCACCTGTAGCGAAAATCATATCGGACGTAGGGCAGTGAATGACACTGGCTCCTCTATTTTTAATAATCTCTAATTCCCAGCTCGTAGCCCAACCTAGATGGACAAGTCGAGTTCTAGCCGTGAGAAGACCGAATTTATCGAGATATTCTACAGGGAAAACTCCATGTGTTTTTTTGAATTCGTAGACTTCTCTTCTAGTCTCTGAAACGTGGAAGTAGACGTGCATGTTTTCGAGTAAATCTCTTATTGCTGAAAGATCGTCGCTTGAACATGATAAAAAGAAGTAAACTCCAAGTGCTGGCTTTATCTTATGCGATTTAATCATTTTAAGTTCTCTCAATAATTTATAGGATTCCTCAAACATGCATCCTCCTCGGAAAGCGGGTCCTACTACGGCTCTGACACCTATGTCTGACGCCGCTTTAGCTACTTCTAGAGGATAAAGACAGGTAGTAGTGAAAATTGTGGTTCCTGTAGATAGCATACCATATATAGCCAGTTTAGAGATCAAGTAGATAAGTTTTGATCCGAGTTTTTTCTCGATTTTAAAGATCCTCCTA
>QMRG01000097.1 GCA_003649235.1 Thermoprotei archaeon
ATATGATGCCGCAGAATATTATTATGGTGGATTAGTGGTAATACGTGGAGATGCTGGAGATTTTTAGGCGCTTTAAACAAAGGGGCAACGATATTAGTTGCAGGGATGCCGGAAACGATGTGGGAACCTATATGGTAGGAGGAGAGATAATAATAGTTGGAGATATAGGTGAGAACGTGAGCAATTGGTTTATTCGCGGTAGCATTTCCGTTGAAGGAAAATGGCAAAGTATAGGGCATAATTGCAAAGAGATATCAGTAGAAAACGAGGATGTAAGAAAGCTTGAAGGATATTTAAGCATAATATAGACGCGAATCCGAGAAAATTCAAAAAACTCGTACCTCTCTCGGTGAAACCATTCTATAAATAGGAGGTGAAAACAAGATGCCTGTATTGGGAGCCTATTGTGTTGTGATAGATAAGGAACGTTGCCTCAGTTGGAAAATGCCTGGGAAATGTTCAACCTGTGTGGAGGTATGTCCACATTCCGTTTTTTCAATAGATGATATGGGTAGAGTCTACGTGCTCAATGAGCTAGCGTGCGTTGGTTGTAAAATCTGTGTTGAAAATTGTCCTAATAATGTGATCTATATTCGACCAGTTGAGCCTGAACGTTTCTCAAGGGGGTTGTGGACATCTCAAGTGATCGAAGAAATTCACTATAAGGCTGAAACTGGAAAATATTTGCTCAGAGGATTTGGAACCATGGGATTTATGCCGCATTTCGATGATCTAGTTATTGTACCAGCCCAACTCTATCCACCCCTCCCAAAAGATAAGTATAGAGAAGAGTGCAATATGGAAGTTGTAATCGGCGAAGGAAGAGTGAAGAAGCCTTTGAAGCTTAAAATACCCATTATGTTTGCTGCCATGTCTTATGGAGCTATTTCAAGGGAAGCTAAGATAGCTTTGGCTATAGCTACCGCTAAAATGGGAATTACGACTCAGAACCCGGAGTTGAGGAAAAAAGCTGCTAAGTGGATATCTAACTTTATAAACGCTGTAACTAAGGAGGTAGCCCAGATTACTGGCGCCTTAGGTTATAGTAGTATCAAAGATTTGAGTAGAGAAGATTTAAGAGCTATAACTCTGGAAGCCGCTGCTATGGCTGGCGTAAAATTGGCTGGTTTAGAGGATTACATACCTGAATACTGGAAGTGGTTCTAAACTTCTACTTTTTATTTACAGCTATCTTTTTATCCTAGGAGCTATTTTTCCTTTAGATGACCTCGAAGAAGAAGGAGTTATCTACCGTAGCCTGGCTTATAGAGGCTCTTGACGGCTATAGGGTAGGGCGTACGGTAAACCCTAAAACCGTTATGGAGAAAATCGGCGAAGTAGAGCACGTGCTCGAGCCCAGGGCTAAACACGCTAAAAAAGTCATTAGAAAAACCCTAGATTATGTCGCAAACCTCCCAGCTAGAGATCCGTCGGCTAAACGCTGGGCTACGGTATATCTTCTCGTCAGATTATCGCTTAGAATTACCTTTGTACTCTTCTTATTTTCTCTCTTCTTGACGACTATGAATCCGGAACTAGGATTTTATCTCCTGTATGTGGCTACCGCGCTCCTCTATATTTCGATGATCGTTAGATGGTATAGCTTGAATAAAGTTCTCGATTTCTATGCTTTAAACCATCACTTAATGGAAGGAGCATCTAGAAGATTGAAAAATTACGTGCAACAGCTAATAGATTACATGAAGAGTAGCATAGTAAGGGAAGGATTGAAAAAGTCGAAGTATAAGCTCCATTTATTCAATACCGATTATGAATCTATAGTGGTTTTAAAAAAGCCGGGGATTTTGAGAGAATACTATCTCTGCGAAATAAATCTTAAATCTTAAAGAACATTGGATAGCATATGGGAAAAACGAATATACAGCTAGTGTTGGAACGGTCCAAAGTGAGGATAGGAGATCCTATTGGAGGTTATGTGGAAACGGATAGAGAAGTAGTTTTAAAGCTTATTATATCAGTTGCCTCACTCTTGCCTTCAAAGGCGAAACGTGTAGGCCCTTTTTATAGTGTGATAATGAGCTACGTTAGGGAAAAAAGAATCGAAAAGAGCCGAAGTTTTGAATTTAAAGTGCCTAAATCCGCGCCTCCTACTTTGTCAACTAGGAATTTTCTAGTTAGGTGGAGTTTAGTTGTCGGCGTTCCTAGACTGGGAGGAAGAGTACTATATCCCCGTAACGAGATCAGAATTATAGCGGTACCGCCTTTGTACCCCAAGAGAGAGATTAAAAGGGTAGATTTGCAAAGTGACTATGCCGAGCCTGGCAAGAAATTCTCCGTCATTATAGACAGAAGGCTTGAAGATCCATTAGCGGAAGTTCTCGTGGAAGAGTGGTATAAAGATCCTGAAAAGGAAATTATTGAAGTCTATGATTTAGATGCTAAGACGGAGTTTAGAGAATTAGGGAAAAGGACATTGCTAGTCATTGATTTTCCGCCTCTTACTGGCAGGACGGAAGATTACATCTTTTATCCATTGACTTTCACCACAAAATATGGAAGTATCGAGTTTGGTATTAGGACAAAAATAGAGGTGAGTTCGGGAAATTTGACTTCTCCACTTGTTATACCATTTCAGATAACGCTTTAGCGGACTACTTCTTCTACTTCTCTATACCAAGGCTTCTTAGTCCCAAATTTCGCTCTTTTACGCCATTTCCTACTTTTAGGCTCTGCCTCAATCATTTCCAGTAATTTATTGACCCGCTCTATTATCGTTTTATATTCTTCCTCATCGAGCTTGCCTTCTTTTAAGAACATATCGGAGAATTTTTTAACCAACTTCAGGTTATTGGTGGCATCGTAATAAAAGCCCCAGTCATCAGCAAGCATTTTGGCTATGTACTTTCCATCTATAATCTCTTTTTCCTGCTTATCTCCCACTTCATGGCTTAAGAAAAGCACTATTAAATCTATTATATCTTTACGGTTTATCTGATGTATCTGCGTCTTCTCTAAAACTAGATCTGCGAGAGTTATAGTGGGATAGTCTAACTCTAGCCTATTTTTAAAGTTTACATCATGACTGAATTCAAGTTTGTCAAAGAATACATCTACGTGATAATAGCCTTTAGGATGATAGTATATATGCCTCTTCGTGCCGAAAAGCCTATTTATATAGAAATCTGGTTTAAAGCCTAAAATTTCTTCGAATAATTTTTTAATATTTTTCCTCTGTTTCCCGTAACCCATTAAATCTAAGTCCGTGAATAATGGTTGTCCTTCTCCAAATCTTCCTAAAGTCCTGAATTTTTCTCTACAGACTGGACAGTTATCGGAATGTATGTAAATAGCTAATGCACCAATTATCCTCAACTGTATACCCATATCCTTAGCTTTTCCCACTATCGCTAGAGCCTCTTCTAGAAATTTATCTTCAGGAAGCCCTACGAAATGTATTTCGCCCATCTTACCCCTCTATCTTCCAGTAGTTTTTAACTCCTTCCTCGGTAATCTCAACTACAAAGCCTCTTAGTATTCCCTCAGTATATTCACTTCCAGGATTCAAGACTGGAGTTCTACCAATCTTATCGCTTGCATAGCTCTCATGTATGTGTCCGTGTAGCCCTAGGAGAGGTTGATATTTCTCAATCATCTTCCTTACAGCTTTACTGCCTACATGAACCATAAGAGGTTTCCCTCCAACATAGACTATCTTCAAGTTTTTATCCAGTTTTGGCGCCAAGTCAAGCTTTGTATTGTAAGGCGGTGCATGGAAATTGAATATCAGCTTGCTCGGATCCGATGCTTTAGAAATTATCTTTTCGAGATGTTTCTCAAGCTTTTTATCGTCCATTTCTCTCGGCGTGTTCCAAGGCGTCGGGTTAACGTATTCACAGCTAACTATTTCATAGCCATATTCTATCGGAACGATTTTATTTAGTGGGTATATTATGCCTTTATCTTCATAACTTCTAATGACTTCGTCTATGAATTTTTCATCGTCGTTGCCTGGCATCACTATTACCTTAACATTCTTCAAGTCTACTTTCTCGACTATTAGATCAAGCCATTTCCTCATTCTCTCAGTGATTAATTCTTTGAAAAGTTCGTCCATCTTTCTAGGATCTGCAGCTATCTTCTTAGCTTCATTTACGGTCAAGACCTTGTAGTAGTAGGACATGTTTTCAATGCTTTCTAGTACTTTTTTTAACTTCTCGTCGTCGCCTTTAGGTATTTTATGTTTCCGTCCTACGAATTCGGCATAGTAGTAGTCTCCCATATCGTAGACTGGTACTATAGCCTTACCAGTAAGATCTCCAGCTAAGATTAATATGTCTGGATGATAGATTGAAGTGGCGTTTATCCATTTCTTCCACACATACGTGTTTCCGTGTACGTCTGCTGAAAAGAATATACGTACCATATCTACGCACTCCTCACAGATTATGAATTATTTTGAATTCTAATGTAAATAAAATTTTTGGCTTCTCGTTCAAAAAATTAAACATATACATCATTAGAGAAAAATAAAAAATGTTTTTAAGCGGGCGGTATCTCTGTGTAGATAGTTTTAACGTCTATGCCCTTCTTCGTGTTGTAGATTAGGAAGCTTACGAAGATAAAGGCTCCGAGAGCCATCCAGAAGCTCTGGTGTACTGGGATCATCAAAGACTCGCCGCCGAAGTAGTAAAATATCTCTTTGGTGGCGACGAAGAAGAAGAACATGTTAATACCGAAACCGTAGGCTCCCAATATGCTCAGTACGGGAATTCCGCCGATCTCCCATTTCAATGGGCTTCTCTCGTATAGGTCGCTTCTCAAATATGGCAGGACTGCAGCAGAAAGGCATGCCATCATTACAGCGAATTGGTATAGGTTTGTCGTATCGGCAGCTGCGGCCCAATCTCCTCCCGCCGTTAAGGCCACTCCAATACCTCCGCCTATCATAGTTATTATTATAGCCCAATGTGGACTATGGAAGCGCTCGTTTACAGCTGCAAAAAGCTCTGGGAAGAATCTATCAAAGGCCCATGCGAATACCATTCTACTGGCTACTACAAAGAATGCGGGGATATCTTTCAGTAGGATTATACCTACAACGGTTCCGTTTAATACCTGTAGCCATTCTAGTCCACTAGGTACGAGTGGTATCGTGAAAGAGGTCACAACTTTAGGTGGTAGTAGATATGTTGCAGGGACGCCGAGAAGAGAAGCTAGACCATCGGCGCCTAGATTATTATACACGTGGAAATATAACGCGTTGAAGTATACTCTGTCTGGAGGTATTCCAGCTGAGCGCAGAAAGCTCATAGCTCCCGTTTTCTCGAGTATGTCTTGAGGTACTACCCAAACTGTATAGACCATGAAAGGCAGTGCAATGTAGTACAGCATTATTATTGCAGTTCCCAGAACTTGAGCTACAAATAGCGATCTAGCGGGCGCTTTTAATTCTCCTCCTACAAAAACTGCGGATAATATGCCTATATAAGCCCAAATAGCTCCGACGCTTGCGCTCATGGTAGCTTCCCAAGAAAACGGTGCTACGGGAGTATTTCCTAATTCGAAAGCTTTCTTTACTATTTTTTCATAAGCGCCAGCTCCGTATATCCTATCCCACCCTGCCACAGTAGCTCCTGGAGCAAAACCCCAGACGCCTAAGATGAATAGATTTGAGACGCATCCTAAAACTGCAATTACACCTAGTATATTGATTATCCAACCGTAAATTTTCATTCCTAGTAGGGCTATGGCTCCGAATATGAATACGAACGTCATGCCTAAAATCCAGTGTCCTTGCGTACTTGCCATCCATTGAGCCGTGGCAAGTATCCCCTCGTCTTTTAATGCAATTCCTGCTGCTGTAGCTGCACTTACGAAGAAGTCTATAGAGTACCAGGCGATTATTCCGTATGAGAGTACTTCTGTGAACCAGAACCCCCATGAGGCTAGGAATCCTAGTACAGGACTCAATCCTCTAGTGATGAATATATAGTCTCCTCCTGTTCTCGGCATCATAGCGCCTAGCATTGTATATACGAGTGCCGTGGGTATCATTGCAAGTAAACCAGGTACTAAGAAAGAGA
>QMRG01000098.1 GCA_003649235.1 Thermoprotei archaeon
CTACAATTGTTTTTTGAAAACTACTTAAAACCGAGACCTCCTGCGCTGAACTAGTCTTTGAGGGGTAATTTTCATACTTAGTACTTTGTAATCTTTATCTAGTATAGCTTCAAATACTTCTTTCTCGATAATCTTCTCTCCAGAGAATAAAACATATTCTGTCAAAGTATATGTTCTTTTAACCTTAAACTCGGAGTTGTATCTCTCTACGCTATCTAATTTAACTCTACATAAACCTCCTCTACGAAAACTCGATATAATAAGCTCTAAGGAATTAACTAACCGCCAAGCTTCAACCATTTCAATGCACCTTTACAATGTTTTCAATTTCTTCGAAATCTTAATCACATCCTTTGGGACTCTTCTTGCTTTATAGCGGGGGGCTTTTTTAGGTCCGGCTCTTACTACGAGTCCTACTTCGACGAGCTTGTTGAGGTGAAAGGCGAGCGTGTTGGGGTTCACTTGCCCGACGAATTTCTCTATAATTTCTTTTAACTCGTACCATGATGCCGTGCCTTTACTCTTTATTACAGCTAACGCTAAGACTCTAAACGGATTTGAAAGCGCTTTATTCCTTCTAGCTATCTCCTTGATCTCGTCTAATAGCTTACCTTTAACGGTCATAAACGATCACGCTAAATATAGAATAATAACAACAACCTTATAAAAGTTAACATTTATTAACTTTTATAAATATCCATTTTTCTTTAGATAATTATCATGGCCTCCTCTTTATCTTGAATCTCTCAGTCAGACTATGTATTGGTGCTCTTAGTACAAGCTATTATAAGAGCTAGGCAGACTTGAAGAAGAAATTATCTACTTTACTTAAAGCTAGGCTATTTCTAGCCAAGCCCTAGAAATCGAATCCAAATATGTTTCAGCACTCATAAATAAGAGAATAGCTTTGGCGAAATTGCATAGATATGCCCTACATAAGGCGTATACATGTGTATGTAGGTATTGGATATAAATTCAAGATGGACAAGCATTAAAGTTTAGGAAGTATTTAGAAAATATCAGAGGATGAGATTACTAAAATTATTGTGTTATTGGTGGTTGATTATCGGTTTGGTGTGAATTTTAGTTTGATTATTTTCTGTTTTTCGGGTTTTATTTGTATTTGGAATGTTGCTCGTGTGTATTCTTTGTCTGGTGCTAGTGGTATGTCTTTTTTGACTATTACTGTTATTGTGGCTTTTGCTAATCATGCGGTGATTAAGGAGCAGCTTTTTACTCTAGCTGATTATTTGACAATTGCTAAGTTGTTGGGGAGGTCTAATATTGACGAGCTTGTCGGGCTTGTTGAGGAGACGCGTAGCACGTACGTGATGAAAGTTGTGCTCGGCATTGTTGAGAAAGTGATTAGGACTTTACACGCGGATGAAAGGTCTTTTAACTTGCCGTTAAAGCTTAGCTTTTCGGACGTGTTATTGGCTCTATGTGAGAAGATGGCGAATGGGAAGGTTAGGGCGAGCGTGGTGTATCAGTTTCTTTATTTATCCAATTTAGAATATTTTAAGAGTTTTATGGTAGAGGCATTAAAACACGTGGTTAGGATGACTTATTAAATTTATATTACTCAATGTCGCATGTTGTCTATTGCATGACGATCCTTTTATCCAACGCGATTAGTAATTCCTTTGATGCTGATGTACGTTCATAAATACCATAGACAAGCTTGCCCGTATACTCTTTAACAGCTTTTAAGAATTTAGTATATCTTAGCGTTTCAATGATTTTCTGATTATACTTCTAATATAACCCCCGTCTATAAACATATATGCTCTCTTTCTCATTACAGTCTTGGTAAATCGATACGAACCATTTTTCCCCACCTTATGCCATAGCATAAAGAGTAGTGATAATTTTCTATTTTTCGCATTTCCAGTTGTATTAGAATGACTATTGACTTAGTTAATAGAATCTCGGGGTGATTATGTTATTTATAGCAATGCAGACTATTTTGAGTAGCCTTAATGTTGCTGTTAGTATTTTGATGTTTGCTTTTGTTGTTCCTCCTATTTTTGGTTTTGTTCTTCTGGGTGGTGGGTTGTATGTGATTTCTTTTATTTTGTAGTTTTTGAGCGACGCGTTTACCAATAGTTCTGCTCCGAATGTTTCTCCGCTGACTGGCTTTATGTGTGGTATTATTTCTTTTTTGTAGGCTCTGAGGTTTAAGTAACTCACTTCATTCCTAGCTTTGATTTACGGTGAGTTCGATTCGTATTTGAAAATCCTCCAAGGGAGAAAATTTATTTCGAGATATACGATTAAGTAGATGATATGCGAGAAACATGTAGTCCTATATATGAACTGAGTGAAAAAGCCTACAGGGTTAGGGTAAAAACTGAGGTTGAAGTTGTAAAAGATGACCTTGGCGATGCATTTATAGAAGCAGGTAAGAAGGTAGTTGGAGCTGGATTAGTGGTCGGAAGCTGGGGTTGCGCATACAAGGCTTTACAAGAAAAGAATATAGAATTAGCGGCTTTTAGTATCCTGCTAGGAATCTTAGGATCTTGGTTAATTTTGTCTTAATAACACTACAGCTTCGATGTTGAGGAAATGGATAATTTGTGTCAAAATACGTATTTTGTCATAATGTTTTTAAGGGTGAATTTTTACATATAAGATTGGGTGATGGCCGAACCCCTAGGGGCGGCGATACGAGCCTACTGGGGCTAATGTGGCTGGACGCGTGGGTCCGCGGTGCATGAAGCCCGGGAGCGCTGCAGTGACTGGGCGGAGCGGCGGGCGACTATTTTTCCAGCTCTTTAACGTCTCTGGGCTTTCTCCTAGCGTAGTTTGCTAGAGAGTCGGTGAGCAGTATCAGCCTGGTTTTGCCTGCTTTAGACTCTAATACTACTTCGACTTGGGGGAATTCAAAACTCCTTGACCTAAGCCTGCTATAGAGGCGGTCGTCTATGTAGAGGGTTTTTATCCTGGGCATTATCTGGGCGAGGAATTTCTCAAGCCTCTCGATTTCGTAGAAGACCCTAGCGTAGGCGAGCAGCTTCCTCACCTTCCTAAATCTCCGCTTAAAAGCCCTGAAGTAGCCCCTCTTCTTCTTTCTTCCCAGCCTTCTAGGATACTTAACCCATGAAATTTCAGAGGAGAGCCTGCCCGACAAAGACTCGCCTATAGCTATCAAACCGTATACTCCATCGCTTTCATCCACGAACACCAGAAGATCGGCCAAGCCTAAAGCCCTCGTCCACCATAGTGGGTTCTGGGAGTTTCAAAGCCCCGCTATACCGTAGCGCTCTTCTTTAATCGCTTCTCATATTTATACGTTTCATGTATTCTTACCTGAACTCTATAGGTTGTAAATATGATAAAGACAGAATATTACACATAATACCTCTAAAAGAAGAAGAATGGATTTGTGTATACTCAGAGATTGAATCTGATCCTTTAGAACATCCTATAGAACATTTAATTTATAAAAATGGATACTCTATGTCAGGTGCATGCGTATACTTTCGTGAAAAAATTTTGGAAAATAAAGAAAGACTATACTACTTCGACCTTGCTAACAAGCTTGGAGAGTTTGTTAGTAAGGTTGGAAGACTCTCAGACTCTATCGCGTTGGATGCTGGCAAAGGTGATTTGCGGCTGCAAGTTGATTTAGGAGATTTTGACTAGGTTGTAGTGTTTTGATGGTAATGTCGAGTTGGCATCTTTTACTGTCAGTGTTTTAAGTCTTTCTAGCTTGGTAGCTCTAGGCAGGGGGTGCCTGAGAGTGAACTTCTATAAAAATTTAACTTGTACTACTATAAAACTACGAGAATTATCTATCAGTTTGTATAGATTAAAGACTTCGGCGTTTACTGAAATATAGGTATTTGGTGTATGTGGTAGTGAGTTGTTTGGATGTGGTTGTTTGGTTGGGTATAAGTATCTTTAAGTGGTTCCTGGATGTAGGGGTGGTAGGCCTGCTATTAGAGGTTCTCGTATAACTGTAGATGATATATTAGAGGCTCTTTCAGTTGGATGGAATATTGATGAAATTGAGGAAAACTATGAGATTCCTAGAGAAGCTATTTTGGAAGCTATAAGGTATGCGCTAGAATCTTTGAGGAAAGTAGAAACGTTTTTCTCGTATTTTTCAGGGAAAAGTGGAGATGAAGGTTATCTATGAGAAGAGATGAAGTCTATCTTAGACATATTTTGGATGTTATATCGAATATAGAAAAGTTTATGGAAGGAGTATCTGAAAAGGCTTTCTTAGCAATGTTGAGAAGTAGTATGCTGTTTGAGAGGTCTTGAAATAATCGGAGAAGCGACTAAAACTTAAGTGAAAGATTAAAGACAAAATATTCTCAAGTTCCATGGAAAGAGATTGCTGGTATGAGAGATAAACTAATTCACCAATATTTTGGCGTAGATCTAGAATTAGTCTGGGAGACAATAAGAACAGATTTGCCAGAGCTTAAAAATCAAATTGTTCGAAGAAATAGAAGAAGAATGAGACTATAATCTAGGGAAGATTATTGGTATACAAGAAGGATAGGCTATATGTGGCATCTTAGCGACTGGGAGTTTCTCGGGCTATAATGATGGCGTTGGAAGAACAGAGAAAATGTAGCAAGGGAATTAGATTTTGGTATACAATGATTTCCCAGAATCTTTTGTCCTGTATAATATCTTTATTCTATTTTATAGACTAATAGTATATATTTTAGGTATTTCTTCTTTTTCATCTTTAGTTTCAATCACCAGGTATCCCCTCGATTAATTTTTGTTGTTATGATAAGTTGTATTTATTCTGATTAAAATGAGCCGAAGGTCTCTAATAGTATTTCCTATGTGATGCCGAGAAGGAGACAGTATTTTGAATTTTATAAAAATCCTTAAAGTTTACTATGGCTATATTATTTAATAGGTTGGTGTTTCGCTTGATGTGTTTAGGAAAGTTGTTCGTGGGGAGGTTCGTAGATTGGAGTGGAGAGTTAAAGTATAGAAGAGTGGAGAGGTGGTAGTTGTGGATGAGTTTAGGTATATTGTTGTGGATTCTAGGATTTGTCATGGTAAGCCTGTTTTTCGTGGTACTAGGGTACTGGTATCTGATGTTCTTGAGCTTTTAGCCTCTGGTTTTAGTGTTGAGAATATTCTTGAAGAGTATCCTCAATTGAGCGAGGAAATGATTAGAGAAGCGCTTAGGTATGCTGCAACTGTTTT
Source organism: Thermoprotei archaeon (assembly GCA_003649235.1). Classification (GTDB taxonomy): domain Archaea; phylum Thermoproteota; class Thermoprotei; order Thermofilales; family B69-G16; genus B69-G16. The sequence goes on from QMRG01000098.1 coordinate 5,182, forward strand.
GAGGAGAAGTTATCGTGTTATCGAAATTCATACTAGATGAAAATATACCGCGATCGGTTTATAGATATCTTCGATCTAAAGGCTGTAAAGTTGAATATGTGCCTCGATCTATATCTGATATCCAAGTTATCCGCTTAGCTGTGAGAGAAAAAGCTACACTTATAACTAGGGATAGTAATTTCGCAAATCCGCTACTTTACCCGCCGGAGAAATTTTATGGAATTATAGTTTTAAAGATTCATCCTCCGATACCGATGGAGATTATTAAAACTCTTGAAACTGTCTTGGATATTATCAAGGATTTTCGAGGAAAGACTGTTGTCGTATATAAAGATAAGATAGAGGTAATAGAGTAGTTTAGTCGTTAAAATTCCTTGAAATATATGATGGTATAGAAATGGAAATATTATTCACAATTCGAGAAGATACAGGCTTATAAATTATACTGTTCTTTAAAAATACCCATGATATATAGGAATAAATTCTTCTCATTTACGAGAAAATTCAAAAATAAGGGATTAAACTTTACGAAAGAATCATTGTGTTATTTTTAGTCTTGGTGGGTATTTGGATGGTATTGCGTATATTTGGTTGTTTATGTGTATTTCTAGGAAGTATCCGCGTAACTTTGGTTCATAGTGTGATCCAGGTGTCTAGTGGGTTGAGAATTTTTACTTTATATTTTTTACCTATTGTTATGAAATGTTTATCGCAGGTAAACACCGTGTCTATATAATCTTTGACTGGTATAAAGCATAAGTAATCCCATACGTGTATGCCGCTTTCAATGCTTTCCTTAATAGCCTCCTCAATATGTCCTAG
>QMRG01000099.1 GCA_003649235.1 Thermoprotei archaeon
CCTATGGCATGTACGGCTATTTTTCCTCTTTTTCCCCTAGCATATTCGAAAATTGCAGTTAATTTATCTAAGTCGACCAATAGTTTCCCCCGCACATTGAGGGCATCACTATACGGGGCTCTAAGGTAAGCAGTTCGGGCTCCGAAACTTCCATCTGCTAATACTTTGAAACCACAAATTTCGAGTTTTTCGCCTTGTCTTCCACAATTTGCATTTTCAACGTTTAGCTCTAGATAAGCTTTAATTCTAAGCTTTAGCATGTCCATCTTGCTCATAAAACTCAAAACTCTATATTCGTATTCATCGACAGACATCGCGTGTAGCTCTACCAAACCGTAGCTCGCCGCTTCTTCCAACACGTCGACAATTGCTTCAATAGCTTCCCTGATAGAAGGTTTCCCTACTTTCTTCTCTACGAGCTCTATAGCTTTTTCATATAACACTCCGTTGACTCTACCGTCTTCTCTGCCAAGATAATCTTCTAGAGGGGGTTTTGCCTCATCATCTATACCAGCTATTTTAAGAGCATAACTATTAACTACGGCCACGTGTCCGCAAACTCTATAAAGCAATACAGGGTTTGCAGGAGCTACTTCGTCTAAATCCCATCGATTAGGCATTCGCTTCTCGAGCAACTTTTCTTGATCCCATCCCCGTCCTATAATCCATTTCCCGGGTCCTAATCTCTTAACTTTTTCAGCTATAGTTTTCTTAATGTCTTCTATGCTAGCGGCATTAGATAGGTCTAATCTACTTTTATAGAGTCCGTAAGATAGTAAATGCACATGGGAATCCGTTAAGCCTGGAATGGCGAAGAAACCTTTACAATTGATAACTTTAGCCGTAGCTTGAGCGCGATATTTCAATACTTCCTCCCATCCTATAGATATTATCCTTCCATTTTCTATCAGTATGGAATCTCCTTCTTTATCAGATACGAATTCCACATTTGTCAGTAACAAACTTTTCATGGTCAACGATTTATAGGATTCGCCAACCAATATTTATGGGGAACGCTGTTGCAGATAATTTATGACCTAGTACGCAGCAGACTCTTAGCACGCTTCGGCGAAAATATAATAGCCATAATCGCCTATGGCTCGGTGACCAGACCAGACGATTTTGCTGGCAATGTGAGCGATGTAGACGTAGCCGTAATCACTAAGGAAATAATACCAGCTCGGGATAGACTCGACTTGTTCTTAGACCTAAACTTTCACGTCGACGCTGTTTTCTTGACTAAAGAACAGTTAGCCGAGCTTTCGATAGAAGGTTATCCTCTAGCCTACTACATAATCGAGGATGGACGTGTAATATATGGAGATGTAAAGGTAATCGAAGATCTAAACTTTAGAGTGACCGAGAAGACGCTCGATATATTGAAGAAGTCTAGTATAGCAGCTTTAGGCTTGGGAGTAGAGTCGTACTTAATGGGCATGTACAATGATTCCGCCTCTCACCTCTACCACGCTATTAGGCACGCGGTTAGGTGGAGAGCCGCTGAAAATAAGGGTAGGATTCCTATAAGCAACGTAGAGATCTATAACTCTATAAAAGAGTTAGAGCTCGGAGAAATCATTGGAAAAACCTTTATGGAACTTGTTGAAGCCAGAAGGAGCGAGTTGAATAGCGTAAAGTGTAGAACGCTTATAGAGAAAACTGTAAAAGCCCTAGCTGATATACACGGATTCGAGAGGATCTCTTCCTGGTCTAAAGCAGAAAATGAACTGATAAAGCTTAAATCAAGAGCTTCTCTAGTAGAGGTTAAACCGGTGATTAAAGAAAATAAACTTAAATGGTTGATAAAAGTCTTTGATACTTTAAAAGACAGGCTCCTAGAATTCGAGGTATGAGATTTGAGGAGGACTAAAGCTATAGACTATATTCAACTTATGAAGAATAGCCGAAACCCTAGAGTCGTGGAGGCGGGTTTAGAGCTGGAAGAGCTCTACTTTAAGTGGAAAAAAAGTCTAGACGTGAGAGATCTAGTAGATTTTATAGAGGCTATAGAGGAGAAATATGCCTGGGCTTTGAAGAAAGGGCTTGGAAGGATGCCTCAAAGCATCGGACAATTTAGAGCTTATGCCTTGGAGGAGTACCTCTACGATATAACGTCTCAAACCTTGAAAGGTGAGTATGAAATTTTATGGAACGAAAAAATACCAGTATGGGAGGAGGAATTCGAGTATAGTATAGCGCAAGACCTGGCCATATTGGATAGGAAAACCGGGCTTAAAGCAGTTGTCGAGGCTAAAGTAGAAGTAGACGCGCAGAGGCTTAAAGCAGTTTTAATGAATTTTTCTCTTTTAAAAATCTCTAAAAAACTTAGCTGCGCTATAGTATATATAAGGTGGAACGCCGATGAGAAGCTAAAATTCTTATCGAAGAGGATATGCGTAGACGAGATATTCAACTTTAATAGAAATCCGTTTGAAGTGGAGCGCTATAAGAAGTGGATATCTCGAGTTTCGATCACTTGATAAGCCAACTCTTTAATTAAATTTCTCCATTTAACGCTTAACCTGATTCTTAACCAATTCTCTATAAGCTTTAAAGCCTGTTCATACTCAAATCCTGCCTGTTCTAAAAAGCCGCCTACTATCCATAAGAGAGCGTCCACTCTTAGAGGAGGAACTCGAGCAAGTTCGCAAACCCTGCTCCAAGCATTTCTGACGAGTTTAGGATGGCGTGTTCTCAACTCGTTAACAGCCGCTGAGGAGTATCCTAATGGGTGCTTGATTAACCCGCTGGTCAAAGATACTAATGCTACTCTACAATCCACGGGTATGGGGATTTTGGAGGGAATAGAGACTTTAAAGCCGGCGGCTTTAAGAACGTAGTAAAACATTTTAACAGAAAAAACTATAGTTTTGTTTTCTAAACCAGCTTTTAAAACGCAAGCCATAAAACTTCTAAACCTATTTAAATCTCTTATAAATTCATCAAATCCAGCTTCAAACTCAGATGAGGCTCCTATTAGCAAGCTAATCCTCTTCAACCTTGAAGTTCTAAACCTGGCTAAGCTCTTGCTTTCTTCTACAAAGCCTTCCAAAATATCGCCAGGGCTCAATGTTTTTTTCTTTTCGACGTAATCCGATAAGGCACGCCAATGTTCTTCTCCTTTTGAAGCTAGCATATAACTGACCGAAGCTACTCCGACTACTATAAAACACGCTTTTTTTAGATCATTTAAAGAAGAGAGAATTTTTCTGACAGCTAGGTATTGTTGATCTCTCTCTTCCAGTAAATTTATAAAATCTACATTTTCCTTTAAAGCTTCGGCTATAGGCTTTACTCTCTCCTCGGCTATTTTAAACAATCAATCACCCTATCGAATACTTTAAAGATTACCAAGGTAGTATATTAAGAAGATTATGAAAGTCTATGTGGGATGTTGCGGCTTCGCGAAAGGTATGAAAAAATACTTCAGCGAGTACGATACTATTGAAATACAAAAAATATTTTATAAATTGCAGAAAACTGCTACACTTGAAAAATGGAGAAATTTAGCACCTGAAAGCTTCATTTTTAATATTAAAGTCTTTCAGGGAATAACTCATGATGTAAAAAGCCCTACATGGAAGCGAAGCAGCATAGAAAATTACAAAAATTTATCTGGTAAGGTGGGTTACCTAAGACCGACAAAGGAGGTATTTGAATACTGGGAGAAAATGCTAGAGTATGCTCGCGTATTGAAGGCTAGAGTGTTAGTTATTCAGCTGCCAGCTAGTTTCAGAGACATTCCGGAAAACTGGGAGAATGCGGAAAAGTTTTTTAATAAAATAGACAGGGAAGATTTTCTTATAGGTGTGGAACTACGCAGATGGAGTGTTAAAAGCATAGAAAAATTCTGTAAAAAATTCAGAGTTATTGATGTATGCGACTTATTCTTGCGGAATCCATCTAATACTGTTAACGGCATAGCCTACTTCCGGCTTCACGGGAGATATGAGGGGTCTAGAATAAATTACAAGTACAGGTATTCGCTTCAAGAGCTTAGGCAATTACTAGAGAGGGTTTTAAAACTTGAAGATCAAGGAGTTGAAGAAACCTATATCCTCTTTAACAATGTATATATGGGAGAGAACGCGCTAGAGTTTAAAAGCTTGCTAAAGGAATATAATTTATAAATTTTGACACGCTATTAAACTGAACATCTATGACGTTTACAGATTGGAATAGATTAAGAGAATGCGTTGATAAAAGTGGAATGTGGAATTTAATAATGGGATTTCCAGAAGACTTGATAAAGGCTTATAACCTTGCCGAAGAACAGGTAAAAGAGATAACCTACGACCTGGATCTCAGAGATGTTATAATAGCCGGGATGGGTGGTTCAGCTATAGGAGGAGACCTTGTTAAGGAATACTTGTTTGATAGAGCTCAAATCCCAATATATGTGATAAGATGGTTTGAGGCGCCATCTTTTGTAGATGAGAATACGATTGCCATAATTTCAAGCCATTCTGGAAACACTGAAGAGACTATATCTGCAATGAAAAGCCTTTTAGATAAAAAATGTAAGATAATCATCGTATCATCGAATGGATTTCTAGAGAAAATTGCAGAGAAAAAGAAAATCCCCTTTATTAAGATTCCAGGCAAGAGGCCTCCAAGGACGGCAATAGCTTATTTATACATTTCAATGTTAGTCGTTCTAAACAAAGTCGGCGTAAAAGGATTTAATAAGGAAGAGTTTGAAGAGTCTATTCGAATTCTAAAGGCTATGAGAGAGGAGCTTAAAGATAATGGTGAAATGGCGGAGAAGGCTCAAAGCTTAGCAAGAGAGATAACTGGCCGGATTCCCCTAATTTATAGTTATCGTCCATATTATTCGGTTGCTTTCCGCTTTAAAACGCAGATAAATGAGAACGCTAAGTATCATGCCTTTGCCGCGGAAATTCCAGAAATATTTCATAACGAGATAATGGGTTGGGAAGGAGTACAAGTATCAAATTACTATCCAATAATTCTAAGAGGTAGAGAAGAAAGTAGAAGATTAAAGATCCGAATAGACTACTTTAAAGAGATATTAAATGATTCAGGAATATCCTATGGAGAGATCTATGGTAAAGGAGAGGGTAGATTAGCTAATCAGCTATCACTACTGTATATCGTTGATACAACATCCTATTTCCTAGCTCTACTACACAATACCGATCCCACGCCTGTAAATACCATATCTAAATTAAAAAAGAGAATCAATGAAGAATATTCCCCACTTTCAAAATTTGAAATAGAACTTTTAAAATAATCCTTTTTAAATGGTTTAAGGGTTAGCCAATACCATTATTGAAAAGCTAAGGAGCGATTTTCTTAGCAAAAACTATATTTCATCGATTAGAGAATCTTCTTTCTCAGCTGCTACGTATTGATAATACACGTATAAAAACAAGTATAAACCGAAGAAGGACATGGCATAGGTTAAAAAGGATAGACTATAATATGGTTCAGGAATAATCCTGATGACCATAAGAAAAGTAATAATGAAACTGACTATCATCAATATGCCTGAGAACAGCATTAGCCTCCAATAGTAATCATTAGCCTCCTTTTTCATAATACCAGCACTTAACGAAATGATGTTCATTTATATACGTGTATCCCGGTTCCTTGACATCGCACAAATCCTTAATTGATAGTGGGCATCGGGGATGGAATCTACATCCTGGAGGCGGATTTATCAAGCTCGGAGGCTCGCCGGGCGGCACATCTCTTTTAACAAATCTGTTATTCGGATCTGGGTCGGGCAATGCGTTTATCAAATATTTAGTGTAGGGGTGTTGAGGGTTATGGATAACCTCTTTTGAAGGTCCGCCTTCGACTATTTTCCCCGCGTACATTATGTGTATTCTATTTGAGAAGTACTTCGTGGTCGA
>QMRG01000100.1 GCA_003649235.1 Thermoprotei archaeon
CGTAGCATATATACTGGGCTACCTATCGATGTTAGGAGCTTCGTTCATGATATCCTCTATTAGAGGACTTTCCATACCACAAGTAAATATCGAAAAATTTCTCTCAAAGATAAGCCTGATGAATGTTATGTTGATTTTGATGATCTTAGGACTAATAGCTATAATAGCATTAGTTATGATAATTGCTTATGCAATCGCTAAAGGCATGATGGCGGATATGAGCCTAGACGCCGTAACTAAAGGCTATACTAATTTGAGTAAGAGTTTCAGAGTTGCCAAAGATAACCTGGTTAAGCTAGTACTCATCGATCTAGCCGAATTCTCTATCATAGGATTATCATTACTACCCACGTTAGTACTACTCTTCATTTATCCTCCTCTAGCCATTCTTTCAATATTGTTTACGGCGATAGTGAGTATCGCTACTGGTTTCCTCTTCTTAGCCTCGCCGATCTACGCAATCATGGGCTTTGGAGTAGTAGATTCTCTCAAAGAATCAGCTAATGCCATGATGGAATCCTTCTCTCTAAGAATAGAGGTGATCATAGGAATTATAGTTGCTTTCGTCGTTTCCTGGATAGTCAGCGTGCTCGGAGTTTTAACTATACCGTTTATCTACGTTCTCCTAGCATACTATATAGTCTATGATTTAAAGAAACTGCCTTCGCCAAAAGAAGGCGTGCTGATTTAACAAAGTGTTAGGAAATTATAAAGGCTTTAAGATCTAGATAATGTTTCACTAAAATCCGTAAGAGATTTTACACTGTGCGATATTTCTAAAACATGACTTGTCTTGCTGGGAAGGAATTAGAACGCTACGATAGGCAATTAAGGATTTTCGGAGTCAAATCTCAGGAGAAGCTTAAAAATAGCAAAGTCACGATAGTAGGTTTAGGAGGCCTAGGTTGTGCTCTAGCACTTTATTTAACCGCTGCTGGTGTTGGATTTCTAAGGCTTGTAGATAAAGAGAAAGTTGAGCTCAGTAATCTGAATAGACAGATACTGCACTGGACTCCCGATATAGGTAGGGAAAAAACTCTATCCGCTCTAGAAAAACTTAAAAAATTAAATCCTGAGATTACTATAGAAACGCTTAACATAGAGGTTAATGAGAATAACATACATAGAATAGTTGAAGGATCTACGCTAGTTTTAGATGCTCTAGATAACTGGAAGACACGGTTCTTATTAAACGACGAATGCGTTAAAAATAAAATTCCTCTTATACATGCTGGAGTTAGAGAATTTCAAGGACAAGTCTTTGTGATAAAACCCGGCGAGGGGCCCTGCCTGAGATGTCTCTTTCCTCAACCACCTAAAGAAGAGGAGAGAATACCCGTCATAGGAGCGGTCGTGGCTTTAATAGCGATGATCCAGGCGGTTGAAGCTTTAAAACTTTTAACTGGTTGGGGGAAATCATTAATTGGCACATTATTATTTTATGATGGTATAATACAAAATATTGAGAGGATAAAAGTTAGAAGAAACCCTAATTGTCCGATTTGCGGAATGAGGGATTAAAATTGAGACCCGCGTGCGAATACGCTATAAAATACTATTTGCCACAGTTAAGAGCGAAAGTTGTTAAGCTTCTGGTTGAAAAACATGGATGGAATATAAGCGAAGCCGCTAAAGTTTTAGCTATCTCGCCTACGGCCGCAGCTAAGTATTCCAGACTGTTAGAGACATCCCAGATAAATTCGGAAATTATAGATGACGTAGCAGGCATTCTCACCAGGAGAATATTAAAAAAAGACCTTAGCTATGAAGAGGCTATAGAGATTATTTGTGGTAAATGTATAGAAATGAGGCTTGGCGGCGATCTTTGTCAACTACATAGAAGCTTCATTCCTGCCCTAAAAAACTGTAGAGCTTGTTTTCAAATAGCGGCAAAAGGTAGAAAAGTTGCAGATGAAAGATCTAAAATCCTCGATAACCTTAGAATAGCGATCTATATGCTAGAGTCAAGGCATGAATTTTCAATGCTGATCCCAGAGGTTAGAACTAACATTGTAATGGCTTTACCAAATGCTAAAAGCACAGCTGATATAGCTGGAGTGCCTGGCAGGATAACCGTGTATAGGGGAAAGCCCTTCGCGGTGGCACCTCCGGAATTTAATGCATCGAAGTTTCTAGCTTCTCTTCTTTTAAAAGTAATGGAGATTGATAAAGAAAAGAGGTCTATGATATGCATAAAATATGACGAAGAGATAAGAGATATTATACATAGTTCAAACTTTACGTCTACAGAGTTTCATGGGTGTAAAAATAGAGAGGAGTACATCAAAAGGTTCGCTGATAGTATCTCAAAGCTTTCAAAAATTCCTGATGCTATTATAGACTTGGGCGGCGTAGGGATAGAACCGGTAGTATACATTGTAGGCAGAAATGCCGTAGAGGTTGTAGAGAAAGTTTTCAGAATACTTGAGGAATACTTAAAAAGCGATCAGACGCGAAAAGATACGTCATCAATCCAGAGACCGTCGCATCATCATCTACTTTAGTAGAGTTATAGGCGGCTTAAAAACTTACCTACCTAGTCCGAATGATTTTAATAAGCGAGAATAAATCATAGAATACGGATCGATCAAATGGAATGGAAACTGCTCCGCGTCGAAGACTACGTACTCAGGAAAACTATCGAGAAACTGCTAGAGGAGAAACTACGGGATATAAGCAAGGCAGAGAAAAGTATAATGACATCGATAGCCGTTGAAGATTATAAGAACTATCTTAAAGTAGAGCTCGACTTGCTCGGGGTGGAGGATGCCGATTATTATATTTATCAAGAACTGAAATCGAGACTTGAACGACCAGAATTTTTTAAAAAAGAACTAGAAGAATGGCTTGAAGCTTGGCTTTTAAAGTGGAGGCAACGAGTAAAAGTAGTTTTTAAAGATGAGCAAGAGTTTAAGATGAAGAAGAAGATTGACGCCGAGACTTTAGATCTCTGGGCAAATCTGGAAATTAGAAAAGAACTTCAGGATTTAGTAATAGGATCGCTGATAAGGAGCGGAGAGTATTGCTTAACAAATACTATAGCAGAAAGTATAATCAGGGGAGAGTTATTCAAATACTATAAGTATGTTGGTGATAAGAGGAAACTCTCAGAGCTTATAGAGAAAAACCCGGTTATGCTGCTTAGAGACGTTTTACGCATGGTAAAGATAGTTTCAAAAAATAAGGGATACCTAATTTCTATTAAACTTGATGATAAAATCTTTAGCGAGCATAAGAAAGATAAAAGGCGTAAATTTTTCCTCAGGTAACTTTAACGACGTAGGAGTTTAAAGGAACTTTTAAGGTTTCAGCTATAGGCTTACACTTAGTCTTTAACATAAAGACTATCTTCTTACCTATTTCATCTTTCACTTCGCCAATATACTCGAAATGAGCCATACCCTTAGCAACTATTAAATCGGCTTTTAAAAGAGCAGTTCTGCATTTCTCGGATATCTCGTCTAGAAACACGCTAGCGCCATCAGTACCCGTACTTATAACTTCGCTAAAAGACTTGGACAAGCCTATCTTCTCTGCTTCTTTCACAGTCACATCGTTTTGAAAGGCGCCTCCCTTTACAATAGCAGTTGTAATAGCCCCCCTATTCTCCAATTCTTCGGCTAAAAGTCTATCTAACACAGCTTCTCCAGAATTATCCAATAAAAATGCTATTCTCAATCCCTTTACATTATTGAATATCCAACTATCATCTATTTCAAGTTTTAAAGATTGTATCTCATCGTAAATAGAATGAGGATCAAAGTCGTAATCTTTAACTCCTAAATCTAAAGCATTTCCTACGAGAGAAGCCTTCACTGCCAATTCTAGCCTGAGCTCCGGGCTCATTTTTTCCATCTGTCTCTTCAATTCATGATATACTTTTAGAGCTATTGTATTCGCGTATTCCTTATCATCCTTATAAGGATCTTCAATACCGGTTAATTCTTTTAAATATCTAAAAAGAGAAGTGCTTACCTCTGCAGGAGTCTTAGGTTTTTCTTTTAAAATTTCAGAGTAGCGGTTTAAGATCTTAACCATATACTCCATTTTGATGCCTGGGTCACTAAAGAGCTTCTCTAATTCCCGTTCTCTTACCTCCACGAGACATGACACACATCTAGCCTTTACCTTCAAATATTTCCCTCCATAAACTAGAAAAGATGATTATTAAAGTGTTAAGCCATTTTTATTGAACTAAGGCTCGTAGAAACTTTCGAAACATATCTCCGGAGAATCGTCAATTTCTAAAATCATATCCTAGACGGAAGATTTACTAATGAGGGTTGTACTAATCAATATCGATATCATGGAAATAAAGAAAGAAGAGTACTCTAAAGCCGATGTGATAGGAGTATATGAAGTCCCTGCCCCTAGGAGGGCATATGTAGTACTTCTAGAAGGAGAAGACTGGAACGGTTATATACTTCCTATAATGATTGGAGTAGCGGAAGCCTCGGCCATCCAAGCAGCATTAGAAGGCTACGTCCCAGAAAGGCCAATGACTCATGACCTAATAGTCTCCATACTTGGGGCATTGGGAGTTGTAATAGAGAGAATAACAATAGACGCTTTAATTAATAACATTTTTACGGCTACCATAGTCTTAAGGGAATCAGATAAACATATATACGTAGATGCTCGCCCCTCCGACTCCATAGCCATAGCCTTAAGAGCTAACGCTCCGATATACGTAGCCAATAGGCTATTATCCAGCGCTATACCCAAAGACTCCCTCTCTATCGATTAGAAGATTTCATCTAAGGAGTAAACTGGAATTTGAACACATTATTCTTCGTAATCACTCTAACCTCATAGGTGGATCCTCTACTTAATACTATGGGAATATCGATTCCTATTTCTTCTCCTGGCAGTATAATTCTGTCTACTTCATAACGTACGGCGCTCATGGTTTCATTCTTCAACCAACAAGCTATAACTTCAAGCGTAGAACTCCCAGTATTTTTTAAAAATAAAGTAAACCCTGTCGGATTCAACTCTACTGTTTCTACATAAAGATAATCAAATTCTAATTTGAATGGAGTTTGAGACTCAGCATATAATCTTACTTTAGGAACATTTAAAGCCAGACCAAACCATTTATCCTTCTCAGCAAGGAGCTTATTGTCTAAAGTCCATACATTACTGTTTTCATCAAAAACATATACTTCCAAAATAAGCGATTGATTAGCTTTAGCAGACAATCTACAAGTATAATTGTATATTCTAGGATTTGTCAAATCGAAATCGACTTCGATCATGATACCATATAATATGACATTATTAACTCCTCCTTCCATATACGTATAGGTTAAAAACAACTTTACATCATCAATAAGTAAAGTGCAAAATTGCCTGCCAGTGTAAACGTTAAAGGTTATAGTATGAGAACCAGGGGTTAAAATGCTTGTATCGATGGAAATTTCAACATCATCACCGCTGAAACCACTACCATCATAAACCTCAATATCATCGATAGTTACTGTAACTCTTCCAAAGCATCCGGTTAAAACTCTCCATCGGAATTTTAATACTGCTTCTTTAAGAAAATAATCATCTCTAACCGTAAATGTTTGGGAAAGCCGACCATCCTTGTTAATTTGTCGCCAGTAGACTGCAGCGCCATATATTTCGTTAAAAAGTAAGGGCCAATTTTTCTCTGGAGAATAAGTCCAAGACTCATAATCATTTGAAAAATCTCCATTCGCTATAACATTTACTGGCGGTAGCGTAACCTCAGAGCCAGGTATTGTAATACTTAAAATATTTTCAGAATCCACTATTATCAGCTCATTCCTTACGCCAAGACTACTATTATCTCCCGAAATAAGTACTCCTTTTTTCACATATACCCTAGCTTGGACACTTGAAGCATCATA
>QMRG01000101.1 GCA_003649235.1 Thermoprotei archaeon
GTTTTAACAGCTCACAGCATTATTAGAGCCATACTGGAGAATGAAGGAAACTTAGCTGAAGTTTTAAATAACCCTATTCTAAACTTTGCTTTTAAACCTAAATATGCGTCGGAAAGTAGGAGATTATCCTATGTTGTTAAAAATCTTAGACGTTTTCTGTGGAAAGGAAATATAATAATAACTGGCAGTGGAGGAAAAGTAACGGGCTATATAAGACCTGAAAACGTGTTCAAACATTTTAGTGAGAACCTTATCTGTAACGATATAAATAGTGTATTTTTCTATCCGGGGAAATGTCTCTTAGTATACGCTAATAAATCATTAAAAACTATTCTCAAATCTCTGCTTAAAACGGGTTCTTCCTACGTCTTCGTATATTCGCGTAGCAGGTATAGAGGAGTTATCGAAATCTTAGATTTATTAAAAGAGCTCTCAACTAAAGAGATACTAGAGAAAATAAAAATCGGCGACGATGGCTATTTTCTTCACGCCTCTGTATCAGAATTAAACCCTAGTAGAAAATCGGCAGTAGATATCGAGAATATAGGAAGAAGTAAGTTAATCGCTATTCTTTCACAGTATGGACATGTCGCTATATTGAAAAATGGAGGAGTTTATAGGGCGATTGATGATAAAAACTTATTGCTATATACTGTAAATATTTTAATGGCTAGGTCAAGATGACCTATGACTTCGTTGTAGATTCCATGCTGGGAAAAACGGCGAAATGGTTAAGAGTCTTAGGATATAGCGTTTATTACGACGCTAACAGCGAGGATGATAGTCTTATAAGTTTAGCTAGGAAGCATAGTGCTAAGCTTATTACTAAAGATAGAAAGCTCTACTATAAAGCATTGGAAGAAGGAGTAAAAGCTATCTTAGTAACAGGAGTTTCTAATAGAGAAATATTGAAAGAGCTGAGAGACGAGCTCAACATAAGACTTTCAATAAACATCGATGAAACTAGATGTCCAAAATGTAACGGCTTATTGTATAAAACATCGAAAGAACAGGTTAAAGATATGGTTCCTCGCAGGGTTTGGGAAAATTACGATATTTTCTTCGTATGTAATAAGTGTGGAGCTGTGTACTGGATGGGAAAACATTTTAAATCGATGAAGAAAATACTAGACAGTATTCGAGGTGATTAATTATCGACAAATTATCTATAGAAGAAGGGAAATTTTTAGTTAAGCTGGCTAGGAAAGCTGTTGAAGAATATTTCAAAAGTTATGAAGAAGTAGTGCCTCCGGACGATACTCCCCCAATCCTGTATGAGAAAAGAGGAGTATTTGTAACGCTTGAGAAAATAGTAGTACAACCCGACGGCATGAGGAAGAGAGTTTTAAGAGGGTGTATAGGCTATCCAGAGCCTGTACTACCCCTGGTTGAAGCCACTATTAAAGCAGCTTTAGACGCTGCATTCCATGATCCACGTTTCCCCCCTCTAATGGAAAACGAGCTTTCAAGTGTAATATTCGAGGTGAGCGTGTTAACAAAGCCTAAGCTTTTAAACGTCAGTGATCCTAAAGATCTCCCACGCCATATAAAAATTGGGACTCACGGGTTAATAATCGAGAGAGGATTTTTCAAAGGGCTTCTTCTGCCACAAGTTGCCGTAGAGTATGAATGGTCTGAAGAAAAGTTCCTGGACCAAGCCTGTATTAAAGCCGGACTTCCCACTCGTGCATGGATGATGCCTGGAACTAGAGTATACACTTTTGAGGCACAGATATTTGCTGAACTGGAGCCTGAAGGAGAGATAATAGAGCGTAAACTTGGCTTAACGTAGAAGCGTAAACGTAAAACTAATTATAGGTATAAGCGATAGAATAGATGAGGTTAAGGTGTAAAAATTGCGGACAATACAACTGTTCATATGCAGAGATAATAGATCTAAACAGTTGCTAGACGATTTAAGAGAGTTAACAAAGCCTTTAAAAGATAAAATCGATCTTAAAGTCCATCTTATCCATATAAATAAACCTGAAGATTTTCCAAGTTTTCTAGAGACTATGGAAGAGCTTTTCGGCGGAATATCGACTTTGACTTTCAGAAAATACGGAATAAAAAATGTACCTGCGATAGTGATAGATGATCGGAAGGTTCTGGAGGGTAGATATCCTTCTCGGCAGGAACTCTATGAAATACTAGTCGATGAAGGCATAACTCTAGAAGAGAGAAAGCCTATACAACCCCCTAAGCCTATCGAAGAATTAAAACCTGTTGAAGAACTTCCCGTAAGTAGGGTTGAACGCTACGTACCGCCAGAACTACCTTCAGAAATCGAGCTTCCAGCTCCAGTTGAAGAATCAGAGCTGAGGTTAGAGGAGCAACCTCCTATTTCGCTGGAGAAACCCGTGGAGATAGTTGAGGAGGAGAAATTAGAAAAAGAGAAAATTTTAAAACCTGAAGTTGAGGTAGTACCTCCCCCGCCTCCGGTTTCTAAGCCGGAAACTAAAAAAACTAAAAGAACATGCTCTACATGTATATTCTACAATGAAGAAACGAAGAGATGTGCCATGTTAGGGAGAATTGTAGAAGATCCTTCAAATCCTCCATGCACATGGTGAGAGATTTCTAAGAAAATTTTAAATTTTTCGTACATATAGGTTTTAGGGGGTTCCTATGGAAGCTTACATCTTGTCATTTCAAAGAGGAGGAGGAAGTCAGCGAGAATGGTATGTGATACTCGAAATCCCGAACGTCGACACAGCAGGCAAAGCAGCATCTTTTATAGGGAGAAAAGTTGTATGGAATCTATCAAATAAAAAGACGTTTACGGGGAAAATAGTCAGAATACATGGACGTAAAGGGCGTCTCTTAGCCAGATTTAGGAAACCCCTTCCAGGTCAAGCTCTCGGCTCTAAGGTAAAAATTTTATAGGCTTTATTTAAAAAAGAAACAGTTAAATCGTCCATTTCTAAACTTCTATTTTGGGAGAAAATGGATCTAGAATACTCATTTCTAGCAGATACTTATGAGAAGATAGAAGCTACTACCAGTAGAACGGCGATGACTGATTACCTGGTGGTATTGTTCAGTAAAACGCCGCCAGAAGTGATTGATAAAGTTGTCTATCTAACTCAGGGAAAGCTCTACCCAGATTATATAGGTATTGAGCTCGGAATAGCGGAGAAGATGGCTATGCGCGCGCTTGCTACGGCGATTGGAGTTAGCATAAAGGTGATAGAGCAAGAGTATAAAAAACTGGGAGATATAGGCTTAGTAGCTGAGAAAATGCTAACTAAGTATAAACCGGTATCTATAACGCATTTTTTCGAAGGAGTAGAAGTTGCTAGAAAGCTTACGGTTTCAGTTGTCTATGAAAAACTTGAAAAAATTGCAAAGGCTACTGGCGAAGGCTCTCAAGACCTTAAAATCTCCCTGCTGGCCAGCATATTGAAAGATGCATCTCCTAAAGAAGCTAAATATATATTGAGAACTGTGACTGGCAGACTTAGACTGGGAATAGCCGATATGACCATACTTGACGCCTTAGCCATAGCCTTCACCGGGTCAAAGTCGGCGAGAGACGTCATAGAGAGAGCTTACAACGTTCACCCAGATTTAGGCTACATAGCTAAAAAACTGGCCTTAGAAGGTATTGAAGGAGTAAAAATGATTAAAATAAAAGTTGGAATACCTATACAACCCATGCTTGCAGAGCGGCTAAATAATCCTAAGGAGATACTCGGTAAGCTGGGCGGCAAATGCGTTGTCGAATACAAATACGACGGTGAGAGAATTCAAGCACATAAAAATGGAGACGAAGTAGCCTTATTCAGTCGACGCTTAGAGAATATAACCCATCACTATCCAGACGTAGTGGATATGGTCAGGAAACACGTTAAAGCTAAGGAAGCTATAGTAGAAGGCGAATGCGTAGCCGTCAATCCTGATACTGGAGAAATGCTGCCTTTCCAAGAGCTGATGCATAGGAGGAGAAAATACGGAGTTGAGGAAGCCATGGAAATGTATCCTGTACACTTCTTCCTCTTCGACCTATTATACCTTAACGGCGTAGAGTATATCTCTAAACCATATCTCGAGAGGAGAAAGAAACTAGAAGAAGTAGTTGAAGAAACTGACTATATATCCCTAGCAGAAGCCCGTATCGTAGACGATCCCTTAGAGCTTGATAAATTCTTCGAACAAGCTATAAGCGACGGATGCGAAGGCATCATGTGTAAATCCGTATCTTCTGACTCTATATATCAGATGGGCGCTAGAGGATGGCTCTGGATTAAATATAAAAGAGATTATAGATATGAGATGACGGATACCGTCGATCTCGTCGTAGTCGGAGCCTTCTATGGGAAGGGAAAGAGGGCAGGGACCTACGGCGCGCTTCTCATGGCCGCCTATAATCCGGAGAAAGACGTATTCGAAACTGTTTGTAAAGTTGGTAGTGGCTTCACAGACGAAGATCTGGCAAAGCTTCCTGAGCTACTAGCACAGTATAAAATAGATCATAGACATCCACGAGTATTATCTAAACTAGAGGCAGATGTGTGGTTTGTCCCAGCTGTTGTATTGGAGATCATAGGAGCTGAAATCACGCTAAGCCCCCTCCACACCTGTGCTTTTGGAAAGATTAGAGAAGAAGCCGGATTGGCTATTAGATTTCCCAGGTTTACCGGCCGCTATAGATTTGATAAAAAGGCAGAACAGGCTACTACAACCAAAGAACTGATTGAAATGTATAAGTCGCAGAAGAAAACAGCTAGCTAGGATATTCTTTCTCATACATTCTAGCAAGCGTCCATCTTATAGCACCGCGAAGCTCGTCTAATCGTCGCCGCTCCCTGTAATTGCGTATAATTAACTCTTTTA
Organism: Thermoprotei archaeon; assembly: GCA_003649235.1. Taxonomy (GTDB): domain Archaea; phylum Thermoproteota; class Thermoprotei; order Thermofilales; family B69-G16; genus B69-G16. Next base: position 4,837 of record QMRG01000101.1, read on the forward strand.
AAACATCGTCTTCTGTTTTTATTTCATAATCGATCACGAGATCCGGATCAAGAAGTCCTTCTTGTACCTTTTCCTCATCGCTACTTCTCATCTCTAATAGTAGCCTGTTAAGGAGAAAATGTCTGAAGGGAGGAGTTGATACGTGAAGTTTAATCAATGGCTTAACTACTAGATAATTTTTATATACGATCATTTTAGCCAACTTTTCCCCAGTCCTGGCGGTGAAAGTGTGTTCAGCAATAGGTTTTTCTAAAACTTCATGTTCTACAACGGGGCGCTCCTCTACCTCTACCCTCTTAAGCTCCGATGCCGGTACAAAACTCTCTTTCGATAATACTTCATCTATAAAATGGATCAAAACCTTAAGTTCGGAAAGTTCTTGTTCTAACTCAGAAATTCTTTTTTCTATTCTAGCTTTAAGAGAAGCCAAAAGCTTAAGTCTAGATTCGCCCACTCTCTCACACTCTATTAGTATACCTTGAGTATGTTAATTAAAGTTATTCTCAACAAAATTTTATTTAACAGAGATACGTAGACATTGAGGATATGAGGATAAAATTGGCGATATTTGATCTCGATCAAACACTGATAGATACGCTACATCGTTTTTATAGAGTTTTCAATAAGACACTTAGGAAATACGGGTTACCGGAGATTGAGTGGAATTTTTTCATTGAAAAATATAAGAAAGACGATCTAGACTCGTTAGTCCCTCCTCAATTTTCAATAGATGAATTTTGGGATACTTTTCTCCGGATATACGATGAAGAATCCTTCGAAGATGATATGATCATTAAAGGCGCCAAAGATTGTCTATCCTTTCTAAACGAAATGGGAGTAAAAGTGATAGTAGTTACGGGGCGTAAATCTCCTAAGGAAAAAGTATGGGAAAATTTGAGATATCACGGTTTAGATAGCTACGTTAGCGAAGTCTATACAGCTGAAA
>QMRG01000102.1 GCA_003649235.1 Thermoprotei archaeon
CCTCATAGTGTATGAAAACTTCTTTTTTGTGGCGATAATGGATAATCAAGTTGTAGGATATATTGTAGCTAGAACCTCTGGGGATATCGGGCATATAATTTCCATAGCTGTTGATAGAAAATTCCGAGGAATGGGAATAGGTAGTAAACTACTGGATAGAGTTTTAGAGGAGCTAAAGAAAGCACATGCGAAAAGAATCTTCTTAGAGGTCAGTAAAGACAATATAGTTGCCATAAATTTGTACGAGAAAAAGGGTTTCAAGATAAGACGCTTATTAAGAAACTATTATGGTTTTGGTCGACATGCATACGAAATGATGATGAACTTAGATGAGGAAAGAAAATGAGTAAAAGAAAATATTCCGTTGAACATGTCTATTCTCGTTTATTCACACTTCCAAGTTTTCGTATGGTAGTATTTCTAGCAATATTATCGTCTGTTTTATTAAGTATCCCATACTGCTTACTCTTAAGGATTAACCTGAAATTAGCGCTTCTTCTTTCTCTTTCTTTTATACTTATGTCGTTTTTATCGTCCCTTATGTCAAACTTGCTTTCTAAAAGAGATCCGCAAATGAAAATCCTGGATTTAAGAAGAATCTTAGCATTAGTCTTCTTCTCTAATCTTCTATCGCTTATTTTACTGATTATAACGGTCTCTCTTCATTACATCACTCCACTTTTAGACATGGAGGAAGTTATAATCTTCAGTCTGTTAACTCCCCTTTCTATGAGGTTGGTAGTCTTCTATGGGCTTTCTCAATTGAATCTTTCAACAGTTTTTCTTTCCTCCTTTTTCCATCCGTTATTTCTTATCCTTCCGTTCATCTTCCTTGGTTTTCTAACTGTAAGCGGTTTCTTAAAGTTCGCTTTTCTAACATTAATCTTCTTCCTTCTCTTTCTTTTCTTTCTTAAGAGAATAAGAACTAAATTGGGAAAAACAGATACTATAAAACTCTTTAAAGGCTTTGCTGCTAATTGGATTTTAGGAAGTAGCAATATATTGGAATCCGAACTCAAAAAGATTGCAGAAACTGTAGATTTGCCAATAACAATAATTCAAGCATTAGATGAGAGTAATAGAGTTAAAGGTTCTGTGATAATCTCCCCAATTCATCCAGGACCATTTCGAAATATCGGAAGTAGCAATATATCTTATGAACTCATAGATTCGCTAAGTTCTTACACAAACTCGCCTGTAGTATTGTTGCACGGAGCTACAACTCATGAATACGATCTAGTGAGTCAAGATGATGTAGATAAGGTTAAAAAAGCGATTAAAAAGAGCATACAAATGGGTAAAATCATTAAAAACTGTAGTAGACCTTCAAACGTAATATCAGATAGCTGTTCTGTGACATCCATCCAATTACAGGATCTTATAATTTCTCTGGTTTCCCAAACCAACGGAGAATCTGAGGATATTTCATTTGAGATCGAAAAAGAACTAAATGAACAGTATAAGGGAGGAGAAAGAATAATCATAGTAGATCTGCATAACTCATTTTCTGAGAAAGGAACTCCGGTATATCCTGGTGAAAAGAGAGCATATATGATAATTAAAGCTATTCTAGATTCAATTAAGGTATTAGATAAAGAGGTATATCCAGTATCTGCGGGTTTCTCTCACAAGAGCCTCCAAGAATGTACTATAGACACTATAAAGAGGGAATTAGGACCCGGAGGTATCTCTTGTCTTTCTCTCGAGATAGGAGGAGAAATTCTGATCATTCTATCCTTCGATAGTAACAATATGGTCAGAGAACTTTCTACGTTTCTTGCAAAAAGAATTCGAGAAGTTTTAAGCGGCAAATACAATAGAGTCTACACCGCTATAGCTACAACAGACACTCATTATTTAGTTGCTACATTTAAAGAAACGGGATACTATCCTCTTGGATCCGTTACTAAACATGAGATTATAGCTAACATAGCGGAAGATTTAGTTAAGGAATCTATCAGGAATATGTCACGAGTAAGATTTCGCTTAATCTCTATCATAGTAAGAGACCTAAACATTTTAGGAAGTAAGTATCATATACTGAAATCTGTAATCGGAGACTCGTATGCACGTCTTAAACGCTTTATAACAATAGATGTCCCAATTATCCTGTTACTCGTAATCGTCAGTCTACTCCTCATCTAAATTACTGCGATCCCCGCTTCTATTCTTTCAGACGAAATTTAGTAAATTGTAAAGTATAATTTCGTCAAAAGCAAAGATTTAACAATAGTTATTTTCATCTTTTTTACGACTTCTAGTTTTCGAGACAGGTGAGTGTAATTGTCTAGAAAACCCAAAATTAACGTTTCTAAGATAGAAGAGCTTATTAGAGAAGGTAAGAATACCTATGAAATCGCCAGAAGGTTAAATGTAACTCCTCCGACCATCAAATATTGGATAAAGAAACTTAAACTTGATTACAAAGGACAAAAATCATGGAAACTGGCCAAAAATCCTGAATTAAAAAGAAAGTTATTCAAAATGATTAAAGAAGGAAATTCTCCTAAAGAAATCGCAAAATCACTGGGAGTGACTCCTAAAACAATCAAATATTGGATAAATAAGTTCAATTTAGATTTAGAGAAGGTAAAAGGAGGATCTAAGCTTCAAAGGTGCCCTATATGTGGAAAACTTATTCACGAATATAATCTACAGCTTCATCTAAGATTAGTTCATAACATTAGCGGTTAACTTCTGATGTTATCCCTCTTGCGGCTAGAATTCCAGTAGCAGCAGCACCTATTATGCCCCTACTAACCCCTGCGCCATCTCCTGCTACATATATGCCTCTAGTGCTACTCTCAAGATATTTGTTAGTTAATACTTTTGTTGCATAGAATTTTATCTCAGGAGCATATAATATCGTAGATCCGTTAGCTATGCCTGGAATTACTTTGTCAAGTTTATCTAACGCCTCCAATATATCAGTTACTATCCTATGTGGAAGAGCCATTCCTATATCTCCTGGAGTAGCATCTTTTAGTGTAGGAATCACATAACTACGATCTATTCGTGACCAAGTGCTCCGTCTTCCTCTTCTTAAGTCTGCTAGTCTCTGAATTATCGGTTTTCCTCCGCCTATAGTAGTTGCAAGCTTAGCTATACTTTCTCCATAAGAGTTTGCATTTTCAACAGGCTCTGTAAGCTTTACTCTAACTAATAGTGCGAAATTAGTATTATTGGTTTTAATTATCCTGTTAGAATACCCGTTTACTAAAACGTAATCATCATGTTTTTCAGATACTACAAATCCGTACGGACAAGTACAGAATGTTCTAACAAAGTCATCATAGGTTCTCGTGTAGATATGGAACTTAGGATCCCAACTAACAGCAACAACATCATCCATTACACAGGCTGGTACTTCTACTCTAACGCCAATATCGACGGCTTCGTATTTTGCTTTTATTCCAAGCTTCTTGGCTATCTTCTCAAACCAAGAGAAACCTGCTCTACCTACAGCTATAAGAACTCTATCGAATTCCTCACTTTTTACTTCCCCTTTCTCCTTTATCTTAAGTCTAAAGTTACTATCAATGGGATCTATGTCAATAACTTCTGTTTGAGTTCTAATAATGACTCCTCTTCTCTCTATCTCATTTACTAGTCTTTTCAATACATTTGGTAATTCGTCCGAACCTATATGTGCCTGTCTTATCGGTATAAATCTAATTCCTGCCCTTATAGCTCTTTTCACAAGCTCATCTATCCTCTCTTTATCATATTCATTGACTCTAACGCCAAATTTAGTAAAAATCCCCTCAATATAGTCTAAAAGTCGATATGCTTCGTCTTCTGGGACGAATTCAAGCAAATTCCCTCCAATAGTTGGACTAAAATTCAATTTTCCATCAGAAAATAGTCCAGCCCCTCCAACTCCATGAATGTAGTCTTTAGCATTATCTCTTATCCTCTCATCTATGTTTTTACCCTTCTCAAATATGGTAACCTCAATACCATTGCACTTAGATAGCTCAAATGCTGCAAAGAGTCCTGCTGGACCTGCCCCAATTACGGCTACTTTCATCCCCTAACATATCACCCAAGATGGTTTATTTAAACCTAATCCAAGCTATTTCTCGTTAGTAGGTAATTTTTAGTACAAACTGAGAAAAACTAAACTTTTTAGCCATTAACGCCTAAATATTTCGTATTCTTATAAAATAGGACACAAAATACTCTTGTAATTCGGTAATTTTCTTTCCCATTCATATTAAAGCTCTATCTTTTGATTACGCGGTAAGAGATGAGCATCAAAACCTAATTCTCTTAGATAAGCTGCTAATTCATTAGAAAAACCATAAGCTATATAAACTCTTGATGGTTGTGTTTCTCTAACGATGTTTACTAAATCGTAAAAATCAGCATGATCACTAAGTGGAAACCCATATATCTCTCTACTTTGCCTCTTATTTCTGCTCTGGCATACCCATCCAGTAAATCTAATAATCTTTGCTTCGTATTGCTTAGCTATTCTCTTAGCTAGTCCTTCTCTATGAGTTACGAATACCCACGATCTCTCTTTAAATAATCCTTCTCTTGAAGCCTCCGTATATCTTAAATATTTGCCAAGATACACTCCGAATCTCTCATATACCTCATTAAAATGAGCTACTTCGTTATCAACTATCAGATCACTACACCAACTAAACAATCTAGTTAGAATTTGCCCTTTTCCTAGCGAATATCCGAGAGCCACTATATTTCTTCCTTCTGATAGTAATTTGAAAGTATAACTGAGAATTTCATCGATGAGCTTTCCAGTTTCTCCAAAGACGAAATTCTTTTTTCCGTAAGTTCCCTCAATTATCAGAGTATCAACCTGTATGGGTTTGAATCCTTTCATAAATAACCTATCACGTGGATTTACATCGCTTGTATATAGTAACTTGTTTTCCTTAACTAACAAAGCTCTAGACCCTAATATATGCCCCGAATTGACAGGTTCAAGAAAGGAAACTTCATGAAGATTTTCTTTAACTCCTTTATTTCTCACTTTAATCAACTCCTTGGTCTCTTGAGATGTTATAAGTTTTCCTCGAATCTGTCTTGGCAAGTGATCGGTATGTGCATGTGTTATAAAATGAAAATCATACGAACCAAAATTTACCCTATCTATAGCAACTTTTAGATCATTTATTTCTAAAATTAATCCATTGCCCGTACACATAATGCGGAGCATAACTTGTTCAGGAATATATTTTAGTCTCCAGGGAAACATTAACTATGATCTCCTATTAACATGGGATCTTCGAACTTAAATCTAGCTTTTCAGAGATATTTTAGGGGGTCTAAAAGGGGTCATGATAAGGATAGGCATAATAGGGAAAACTAATACCGGAAAAACTACTTTCTTTAATGCTGCTACTCTTTTAACAGCTGAAGTAGCTCCATATCCATTTACAACAAAGGCTCCAAACATAGGTACAGCTCATGTCTCTCAACCATGCGTATGTAGAGAGTTTGGAGTTAAGGACAATCCTCGAAATTCTGTCTGCATAAATGGGTGGCGCTTTGCACCTATTGTTCTGATCGATCTTCCCGGTCTAATAAAGGGAGCCTGGATGGGAAAGGGATTAGGAAATCAGTTCTTAAGCGTTGCTTCACAATCTGATGGTCTTATTCACCTAGTTGATGCATCAGGAAGTATCGATGAGGACGGAAATCTTGTTGAACCTGGATATGGCGATCCTGTATCAGACTATTACGAAATCGAAG
>QMRG01000103.1 GCA_003649235.1 Thermoprotei archaeon
CAGGTATCGGATACGCGGACATTTTTCCACCAACATAAATATCACCGTTTTAGTATATAAACTTTTCTTGGAGCACAGCTGTGGGTAGAATAGAGTTATAAATAATCCCGCTGGGTGAGCAGTACCTATATAGTAACTATATAGGATATAAGCGTCGTTGTCTATTCTCTACATGGGTGTGAATATGCTCTGCATCTACCAATGTGAAGAAGGTGCCCTATACAAAATCATCAAGTTGAAGGATAGGAAGCGCTTCAGGAAATTAATGGATAGGTACAACATCTATGGGTATATAGGGGGTGCACCATACACGCCTGACCGCAGAGACCTTGTCTATGTTAAAGATGGTGATTGGTGCTACCTCTTCATAATCCACCGGTTCAACAACCCATCAGTTGCTATCAGGAACAAGGTCAACCCATTCAACAGCTGGTTCATCAGGCGTATGTGCATGGTTGAGGAGTGCAGGGATAAGTATGGTGATGTTGCTGTAGAGGCTATGAAGTGCCTGTTGCAGTACCTGAAGCATATCAACAGCGATGCTGTGTTCTCGATCGCTATGCAGGACGATATCCGTTGGAGCGGTGCGGTATTCAAAAAATCGGGGTTTAAAGAAATAGGTAGAACAGCAAACGGTAAAGGAAAGTGGTTCATGGTAAAGTTTAAGAGCTGAGCAACCAACAACACAGCTGTGAAAACATCAATGGGAAACACAGTATACGGAATAAAGGAGAAGTGCATAGACTACTGTAGCAAGATTGTAAAGGATAAAAAGAAAATATTAGAATGCATAAGGAAATGCGAAAAAGAGATGTTAGAAGATTACTGAGCCGAGAGAAGCTGTTCCTTGAACTTCTCTATCTCCTTGATTATGTTTTCCCACTTCTCTATCTCCTGCTTTATCCGCTTAATCTCAGCTTTCTTTAGTGCTTGGGTTGTTAGCTTCTCCTTTAGCTTCTCAATGTTCATTTTTCTTTCTTTTATGTAGGTCTCAACCTGCTGTATCACGTAGTCCTTGGGTAGATAAACTTCTATTATCCAAATAGTTCTACCAGTCATTGCTAACTTGTTGAGTTCATCAATTATCATGTTTAGGTCTTTCAGGTAGCTCTCCTTTGTCAGTATCCACCCCATAGTTGTTCTTACTGCACAGCTTTCCAGTATCGCATAGAACTTTCTCCTTAGGCTCCTGAACTTTGTGGGGTCTACTGATAACGTCTTTATTTCCTGTATCTGTCCTTGTCCATTCTTCACATACGTCGTCTTTGAACCCCTGTACTCTGTTGGAAGTGTGAAGGTTACTAGTAACTGCTTAACAAGGCCCTGCTTAGCTATAAACTTCTCAACCTCTTCAGGTTTTAGCTCAACAGTTACTTCGCTCTGCACCTCAACATTCTTTCTAGGCTCCTCCTTCTTCTCTGTTAGTTTATCGAGGTCTTCCACTAGTTTGTCTAACTCTTCCAACTCCTTGTTTAGATAGTCCTTGTCTTGTTTCAGTAGCTTTTCTATTTCCTTGTCTATTTTTTCTAGGTCTTCTTTTCTAACAAAGATTATCATTGCTTTGTTATGCTTTGATCTCCTAGCTTTGTAGTAATGTGGAAATACTTCGAATCCTTCCTGCTCAGCATTGTCCTTAACTCTCCTAACTTCTCTATAGAGCATTGCCCATATCCTTCGCTCATCTAAAATTTCTATTGGAAGTAGAACAGTATACATCTGAACCTCGAAATCTTTGTTAACAACAGTTGTTTTATAATCAATTGTGTATTGAACTTTGAACCTAATATCACGATATATCTCTTTCCCAGCTATGATTTTAGTTCCAGAAACAGCTTTTTCCTGAATATCAAGTTTCTCAACTATAATGTGTGGTGTTACGTCACGGTTATACGGTATGAAGTTCTTTCCATCAAAGCTGTAGAATTTCTTGTCTTTAGAGTAGTACTGATAAGCAGATTTGAAAAGGGATATGAAAAGCTCGTGGGGTTTTGAGTATTTGACTTGTATCTGACTGGACATTTTTCCACCACCGTATTATATATTGTTTTGGTAGTTAAAAAGTTTTGTTGCCACAGCTGTGCTTACAGCGAAGGAGTGCGCATGGTTATAAAGTTGATCTATCAGCATGTAAACACTCATAACTTGTCAACGAATATCATAACATGGGGTGAGTTGTTGTGGAAAAGCTAGAGTTTGTAGGTAAGCTGTTCTACATAGCTGATTGGGAAACCCACGCAGTTCTATTAACCAACGCTGATAAGGCCAAGGTTGTGGAAAACGCGGGTTTCGAATGTAAAGATGCTAACAACTATATCTTCTGCACAGCTATTGAGACAGACAGATTGTCACTACTTGGTACTTTACTCGAAGATGTGCTAGGGAAACTTCATGGGAAGAGAGTTAGAGTAACAATTGAGGTGCTAGATGATGCTACGTGAGGAACATGATGAAGTGTCTGAAATCTATGTATTTTGAAACGCGTAGATTTCTCGGTGTTTTGTTCATTGGGTATATCGCTGTGCTGCTCATTACGTAGAACGGGATTTTGGTGTTTTCACGCAGTAGACAGTCGTTCACAGCTGTGCTAACATCAACCTTACCACCAATTTCAATTATATCATGCTCACAGAGCTTCCTTATCCTATACCTTATTTTAGTTATGGGTACTGTTCCGTAGATCTGTACGCGTTTCTTCATTCTAACGAGGAGTTCACCCTTCTCATTTCTACTAGGTTTCCTAACATTAGCAACAGGTAGTGCGTTGAGTACAAGATTTGGAAGGTACATAGACTGTCTGCAAACATCTGTTAAGCATAGAAGCTTAGCGCACTCACACCTATCCATCATCAAACCATAGAAGAACCTTGTCTTTGGAAGTGAAGGTAGTAGGTAGATGAACATATCAAAACACCTTCAAGAAACCTGATCATTCCAAAGCTAATAATCAGCAACCTTCCACACCGCACACCTCTCTATATATAATATATATAGGATCTACTCACACCTATCTTCTCAACTCTTTAACGAGTTTCTGTAACCCTACTTGTTAAATCGGTGTAATACTAGAGTAATACATTGGTGAAACCTGAAATGTCTAGACCTAAGAGATCTAGGTTTAAGAACATGGATAGAAGTAGGATGTATATAGTGTCTGTGAAGTTACCTCTTGAGCTTATTGTAAAGGCTGATTGGTTGGTAGACAAAGGCTATTTCTCATCTAGATCCGAGGTGATACGCGAAGGTCTAAGGCTTTTAATGAAGCTCTACAATGTACCTGATCTAAACGTGGATCTCTACATCAAGCTGAAGAAATACGGGAAGAGGGGTAAAACAATTGTTCTGGAACCAGACGTGATATTCAAGGAAACAGATGAATAATCCTGAAACTGATCTTTTCTAAATATCTATATATAATATATATAGGATCTGCTCTGGGGTCTCTGCTCAACTCTTTTAAAAACCTTCTCTGCAACCCTGCTGATTAATACTCTCTCTAATGATAGATTTAGATGAGGGTCTATAGTTTAACAGGTGAAGATACATGTTGTCGAGAATCAAAAGAATAGTTCTTAGATTAGTGTTTAGGAAAAGGAAGCATGTTCATAAATGGGTTCAGGTTTCTAGGGAACCGGCCATCACCTGTAGCCTATGTGGAAAGGTTCTAGCTTATCGCGTTGTGTATGAATGTGATATCTGCGGTGCTAAGGACTGCATGATTGATGTTCTTGAAAACTATAGTTTTGTAAACGATACTGTTACGCAGGTTAACCCGCATTATCAGAAGGTTAAGCTGATAACTCTATGTAGAGAATGCTACCCGAAGTTTGTTAAGAAGGTTGAAGAGATAAAGAAAGAGCTTAAAAAGTATTCAACTGGGTTCAAGGTATATGTTACAAAAAATGTTGCTCAGGTTACCTTCAGAGATATAAAGAGTTTGATAGAATGGATACAGCAGTTCATAATATACATATCAGAACCTTGTGAAGGCTATATCGAAGATAGTAAAGAAAAGGTCTTTGGTCTAGAGTTCTACGCTGTTGCTAAATACCCCTCAGGAATAATCTACAAGATCTTGGTACCGTATAGAGAGATCCTAAACGAGTTGAAGCATGGTAGCAATGTTGGTGAAGAGGTGGTAGTGTGAATCTCCTGACTATTGCTGAGCAGAAGATACTTATTTTTCTACTATTTGTTGAGAGAGCAACCGTTAGGGAAATCGTTAAGAGTGTTGGGGGTTCAGCAACAACTGTTGTCAACGCTTTAAAGAAGCTTCGTAGAAGCGGTTTAGTAGATGTTGAAGAGATGAAGGAGTTCCCGTTTAGAAAACACATAGTTTTAACAGGGTACGGCCGCAGAGTTGCTAACCATCTCCTAGACATCATGTTAACGATCGAGTTGGCTAGTCGTTGCGTTCATGGTAAGCACAGCTGTGCTTCGAGCTGAGCAGAAAGCCTGTTTATTATTAATTCCCTAAACAGATCATTTTAATGAAGGTGATAATGTGTTCAGAAGAAGGTTCCCTGTCATTTATACTGAAAACCTAGATCTGGTATGTTGCATCTGCAAAAAGGTTATTAAAAAGTTAATATTTGAGGTGTTAACACCCTTTGAAATATCAAGCAGTACTGAAGATATTGTTGAGCCTTTTAGAAAACTTCCCCTTGGAATTATTAAAAAGGGTTCTCCAGAAGACGGGTTTGTATCCATAGACCTGTGCAAGTCCTGCTTCAACAAGTTTATGGATAGGGTCAACGAGATTTCCAAGAAGCTGGAACGGTACATCTCTGATTTCAAGATCCCGCGTAACGAGAAGCTGAAGATCGTCTTGTTTACAAGAATAGATAGGATGTTTGAGTGGCTGGACAGCAACGCTGAGAGCATATCAGAGCCCAGAGAAGATTTTGTCGAGATTAACAACTTCGTGTATTTCGGTATAGGGTTCTACATAAAGCCCAAGAACCCTATGGAGAACTACATCAAAGGCCTTCTACCCTACGGAATAATAATACGTGAATTAATGGGTAGAGAAGTATGAGGTACAGTATCCGAATAGATATCGAGGTTAATGAAGATCAGCTGGAGGAATTCTGTAGACAATACGGAACAGATTGCAAGGTGACAGAGAAGGAAGTTGTAAGCCTAGTGAAAATAGCTGTTGCTATTCTAAAGAAACACTACCCCTATATAAAGCTTCTTAGAATTAAGGTGGTGAAGTAGCATATTATTAGGGTGTTTGTTAAAACCTCATTAACAATAAGTTTTTCATGAGGTGGAAAAGTAAATGTCTGAAATCATTGAAAAAATCGTTGAAAGAATACATGGTTTTGAAGACTACAAGTATCTTTACGAGAGGTACTTTAATGTTAAGATTGATAGACATACAAGGATTAGATTCAGGATAGATTTTGAACATTGTCGTGTACAGCCTAGCAGGTCTTACTTTACACAAGTTGGTGGTTTCTATGTCTATAAAGGTATACCTTTCAAAATCGTAAGGCTAACAATATATAGCATAGAGATTGAAACTGTGAGAGATGAACCTATTGCGGCTATGTTAGACTTTATCACTTTAGTGAAGGAGTTTAGAGAGCTTTTCAAACCAACTGTAATATACTATCAGGTCTTGAAAGGTAAGTAATTCAATGTTTTTTAAA
>QMRG01000104.1 GCA_003649235.1 Thermoprotei archaeon
AAATACAAGATGATGGCGAGGAAGAGAAGAAAGAAAAGAATAAAAGCAAAGAAAAAGTCTGACTCATCAGGGAATGATGTGTCTGACCAGGCTGAGCGATGATTGGGATCTTGAGCGCTGACCCGGGTAAGGCGTATTAGGACCTAGGGGTTTTCTTTTATATTGGTGGTTGTTGTGGGGCGGGGTGTTCGTGGGGGTTATTCTGAGATTTTGGGTGATCCGTTGGGTAGGAGGTGTGTTGAGGGTGTTGGTGGGGGTAGGGTTGATGGTAATCATTGGGCTGTTTATGGTCCTTTGAAGGCTTTGGCTTTCTTCTGTAGGGTTAACGGGATTAGTCCGAGCGAGCTTGTTGAGCGATTGAAGAATGGTGGTGATTCTAGGGAGCTTTGGGAGAGGTTTCTCATGGCTTTGAAGCAGAGAGGTTGCACGGGGGTTACGGTTAAGCGGTATCTGGTTGGCTTGAGGGGTTTCCTTGATTACTATAACGTGATCGATCGGGTTAACTGGAATTACGTTAATAGGTTGAAGCGGAGGATTTTCGGTAAGGGGTTGTCGAAGAACGTTTACGCTAGGCGTGAGGGCGAGCTTACGAAGCCTTTGATCCGCAGGATCCTAATCGAGTCGTGTAAGAGTAATAGGGATAGGGCTTTCGTCCTCTTGCTCGCCACCTCGGGCATAAGCTTCGGGGATGCTTTGGCGCTTAGGGTCGGGGATATCGAGAACCTCTGGTTCGAGCAGGACTGCTATATGATCCAGTACGTGAGGAGGAAGACCGGGGTCAAGGCCACGACTTTCATCACCCGGGAGTGCAGGGACTGGATCGTTAGGTATCTCGAGGAGAGGAAGGGGAAGGGCGAGGTGATTACCCCGGATAGCCCGCTCTTCGCAAACTCCACCTGCACCGGCCCCCTGAGGAGGACTAGGGCAATCTTCATGATGAGGAGGATATTCGACAACGCCGGGCTAACCGAGACGATCGGAGTAGACGCCCGCGGAAAGAAGCGCTACAAGTATCATACCCACTTGTTTAGGAAGTATTTCAGAACCGCGTTGAGGAACGCCGGGGTTGATAGGATATACGTTGAGGCGATGATGGGCCATGATATTCACAGCATGTTCGGGGTCGAGATGGTCTATGATAAGCAGGCCGACAAGCCAGATGTCCTGAGAGAGCAGTATCGGAGGGCGTTGCACGAGCTGACATTCCTAGAGGAGTCTGAGAGCCAGGCCGGCGTATCCATCGAAGACCTCGAATACATCCTCCAGCGGATAAAGGAGCTGGAAGCGAAGTTCGAGATAATGAACATGCTGGATCGAAACATAATGCAAAACATCAGCAGGAATAACAGCGGCAGAAGAAGGCGCAAGCGATAACCTCGACTAATTTTTCATTTGTTGGCCGCCAACTTTATCTCACACTTTATTTCAGGTGCCAATCTAGGGTGATACTCGAGTATCAGGCAATGATTAAATACTGGCCATTGCAGAAAAATTAATGAGGAAGGATTGCCGATCCTGATTCTCTGCGCGGACTGCGGGAAGGTCATACAGGTTAAGCCTACGAAAGATAGGGATATCCATAGGGTGAATTGGAGCTATTGTGAAGCTTGCGCTAGGAAGAGGGCTGCTGAGGTTAAGAGGCGCGAGGCCCAAAAGATGGTTCAGTTAGCGTTCCCGACTTAATTCATAGTCGCAGACCTGGCATCTACCGTTCTCTATTAGGATGCTTCCGCATCTAGGGCAGGTCTTGTAGGCCAGCTTCTGGATAACATATGCGCCTGCGAAGAAGGCCATACCTATCGCTAGGGCGGTCAGCGGGTTTCTCCCTATCTTAAATATAGTCATCCATATGCTCAGCATTGTGAAGCTTATCCCCATGACTGTCATCGCGTAGTTCAGTAGCTCCAAAATTTTTCTAACGATTTCGTTCATTTTTCTTCACCCAATACAATTTTTTGAGTATTTTCAAGTTTTTCGAGGGAGTTCTGGGAAAATCTAGTATATTATAATATGTGGATTGCTTTTTCGGTGAAGTTTTCGCCGGGTTTAATTTGATATGTTTCCCACTTTTTTCCTATTATCCAGTTTTGTTTTCGTTCTCCGATTATGAATATGTGGATGTTTGAGTTTTGGGAGGCTTCGTCGAGGGTGGCTAGGACGACTTCCTGGTCGCGTTCATCGGTTACTTCTGCGTCGGTTACTATGAGCATTGTTTCCACTCCGGCTCGGGCTAGCTCGGCTATCGGCTTAACTAGGTCGGTTTCCCCATTGACTATGACGGATGCTATGTCTTCTTGGGCTTTGTTGTAGTCTTTGTGGTAGGTTTTAAGGAGGGTGGATGAGTTGAAGTAGCAAACTGATATCTCGGTTCCCCGCTTTCTTGCTTCTTCGACTAGACCGTATGCAGCTTCCTTCGCTCTGGCGGCTTTGGATGCTGGGCTTAGCATGCTGGTGGAAACGTCGAGGGCTATTCCGGCGTGGTTGCAGGATGATGTTGGACCTTTCTCTCCATCTGTCCATTTCAGGCTGAACAGGGGCGGGGCTACTATGCCGAAGGTTCTCAGCGTGTCTCTTATCAGGAGCTGGGATGGGTCGTCTCCTATGCTCCAGGTGCCATAGTATCTTCCAGAGTCGATTTGCCCTGAACGCTTGGTTGAGGCGAGGAACTCGTTGTAGAGGCTGAGCCTAGCGGCCTGGATTATAACTGGGTCTGGGGCGAACGTTATCGTGTCTCTGTTCCCTTTTCCATATAATCCGTGGAGGGCCAAGTTTATCAGCTCGCTTGAAAGGCTTGCGAGGATTGGCAGGGGTTTATCGCTCTCGAATTCGCTGACTGGAAATATTTCCCCCATCTTCGAAAGGTCGGAGGCTCTGGCATAGCATTCGTCTAGGAATGGCTTAAGGACTTCGGCGAGTCTGTCAAGCTTGTTTACGATTGACGCGCTACTGTTCAGTATGTCTAGTATTTGGCGGGCGGCTTGGTAGTATCGTTCAGGCGTCTTGAGCTTTTGGGCATCTGCTATTGTTAGTTTACCTGAGAAGAGCCCTTGGAATACTAGGGCTTTGAGGAGCCATATGGATTTATCGTCAACTGCGTAGGAGTCTTTCAGCACGGCTCTGACGTAGACCGCTTTTTCGATCGGCTTCTTGAGTTCTTGTAGGATTGATTGGGCTGTGAAGAAATCTGCGCATAGGTAGGCGAATGCTTGTGGGGCTTTCATCTCGTGGCCAGCGGCGATTAGTATCGCGATTTTCTCCCATTCATATGTTCCGGGGAAGTATACTCGATAACCTAGCTTATGCTTGATAATCATTCTAACGTATTCTGGCGGGTTGTATAGGGATCGCTGGCTGAGCTTCAGGGAGCCCCATACGAATATGGTTTGTGGAGAAGGGACTATTTCGAAGTCTAGTTGCAGTCCATATTTTCTGGTCTCTTCGAGGAATATTCTCCGGGCTTCTGTTCCATATGTGATTACGCGCTTTGACGGAGCACGGGATACGGGCTTTTTGCGTGTTTCTCTAGCTCTACGACGAGCCTCTTTATGGCGTTGTCTCTTTGGCTGAGGTTCTTCAATGAGGATAGAGCTTCCTGGTCCCCTTTCGCATACCGGGCCCACAGTTCTATTGCCTTCGTCCAATTCTCCTTCACCGTCCTAAGCATATTTGGCAAATACAGCCTGATAAACGTGAAGGTGTTTGGGTAGCTTCCCGGATCCTTTAGGATGAGCCTGTGGTTCAGAGTATAGGGCATGGCGAATAGTACATCGGCTAGGCTGACTGCGGGTCTCCCGTCTATCCATGCTAGGGCTCTCGTAGCTTTGACGGTGCTCTGGAGCCAGCGGACCCCCCAAACGTCCTCCAGCCTAGAGCAGAGGCTTCCATTGTATGGGCATTTATCGCAATGAAGCCTGAAGTGGGGTTCTATAGTTGTCCTGTCTATATCGATTGAGGTGCTTTGACCGATGGTCGGTATCTCGTACTGCTTCGCGCATTGGAGCGCTCCATAGAATAATGCTAGGAACGCTAACACGTGGCCTGGAACCTTGACTCGCTCAACATCTCTCCATATCCGCATCATATCTTCTGAGGTTAGCATTTCCTGAACCCGCTCAATGATACTTGAGTATCTTATGCTTCCGCCATCGAATTTGCTTCTCAGCATTTTGAATGCTCCTTCGATTCCTGGGGCGTTGAAGAATATGCGGGCGTCTATCCTGTCTATTAGAGCCTTGGGCATGTCTACTGAGGCAGTATCCTTGGGGTTCGAGTCGCAGATGCAGATGTAGTCCCTGCTTTTGTAGACTCTTCCCTTGTATTCGAGTTCGCCTTCAGCGAGGAGCGATAGCAATGTTTGGTAGACTTTTGGTGATCCCCTCCTGATTTCGTTGATGAACTTGAATGGGGCTGTTACTATCGGCCTCGGCCTAACTTCTTTCTCTTCGTCTCCTCTCTGCATTGCGGCTATGTCAACATACCAGAACACGTCGAACTCGGTCAGAGTTTCTCTGAGCTTGGCTATCGGCTTGACTGGCTGGTGCCAGAGGTCGCTGAAGAACATCTTCATAACGGATAGCGCGAAGGTGCTCTTCGCTACCCCGTAGGTTCCCGTTAGCTCTATCACCGAGTTCTTCATCAGCAGGCTCGCCGAAAGGAATCTTCTCGTATCTTTTGGCAGGAGTATCAGCTCAAACAATTCGCGTAAGCCGTCTAGGTAGATGTCCCTGTAGATGAAGGAGGGAGACGGCATGCTCACCCACCCAGCAGGAGGATTACTCCTAGGATGTTTATGCCGAGGTAGACCATCGTTATGAGGCCGCCGACGGCAACCGCGGCCAGAAACTCGGACAAGACTTTGGGCCGGAACCTCATCTCAGGGCTATCGTAGATGGCTTCAGTCAGTTTAGGAAGCGTGGATACAGGCATAAAGGCTGAAATCGTGAGCGATGTCATTATCGGACCGGCCAGCTCGCTGAAGGCGATGGAGATAGCTATCGAGAGGAAAATCGTGGTCAGGAAGAGGATCGTCCCAATCCGCCTCCTGGTCATGACTAGTGGGCGGAGGTAGCGCCTCTTCTTATGAGTCATGAGCGCTACGGAGGTCGCTGTCGATAAGCCGACCGTGAACGTGATATACGCATACTCCCAGGAGATGGGTAGGAGTATGAGGGCGGAGGTGAGGAGAGCAACCGCAGACTGCCAAACGCTAGTCTCCATTTGCCAACCCGGAATGGAGGGATATTTGTTCAGAAAAATAAACCGTACTTACCCAAAAAGGGCTAGGTTCTAAATGCCTGCGCTTTGCGGCTTGAGCTTTCCATAAGGGTTGCCAAATCGGTTACGCATGCCTCGAATTTCTCGAAGTCGCCGCCAGATTCTTCGAAGCATGCTTTGAAGAGCGGGGCTAGGAGTTCGGCAGGTCTTTTGCCGCGCTTGGTGCAGGCTTCGTCCACGCATCCCTCGGTTCCTACGGCATACTTGTACAGCTCATCGTATTGGAGCGCGATGCAGGCGTAGTCGTTTGGATCGCATTGGGCTGGACGCTGGAAGCCGTTCTGCTGACCATTAGGTTGGGCGGCGCTCACTTCTTTAACACCTCCTTAACGTGGT
>QMRG01000105.1 GCA_003649235.1 Thermoprotei archaeon
CCTCCGCCTTGAGGTATGGAATAGCCTTTATAGCCGGGGAACAGCTTCCATAAAGGCTTTACCGTCCAATCCGCCACTTTCAGGCAGAATACTTCATAGGCTACTGCGGCTAATAGAGAGAACGTTAGATCTCCCGTTAAGGTCATTACAGTTCCTCCAACGAAAGCCCAATGCCAGAAATTCCAGATATCGACATCCAATGTCTTTGTTAAACCTAAGCCTAGAAGTATCAGATTTACCACTATTCCAATAGGTATGACTAATGCTCCAACTAGTGTTCCATAGGCTATAGCGGCCATTATCGGCCATCCGACATCTATAGCTTCAAACTGTATTCCAGTTCTATCTACCATAGCTTTAGCCACTGGTACCATTGCGTCGAAGAACAGGTTCATTACCAGTCCGAAGCCTATCCATCCAATGCCTATAATTATGGCGGCTCTAAAAGCACTTCCTGGTTTAGCTTTGAATATGATAGCAATAATGAAAAGGAATATCGGTAGCCATATTGCTTGGCCTAATGTGCCTAGTAATTCTCTAAACGCTTCAAAAATCGCAATTATCTCCAACTATAACCCCCCTATTAATATGCTTTTCTAATAATCTTTATTTAAGTCTTACAAGGTCATATATTTAAATTTTATGCGATAAAAGCGGTAGTTTAATAAGCTTAGCTCACGATGTACTCGTTATTCTCGAATTCTCTTAACTTCTATTAACTCGGCATTTAACATATTTTTAAACTGATCAATTTCCTTTCTAGCGCTTCTTTCAGGGAAAAATATGCCTGAAAGACTGGAGACATCGTATTCGAGTATTATCTCAACTTGCCCGTATCTACTTTTAAACCTAATAACCGCGGTTTTCAAAGCTTTCTCCCATCTATAGGTAGCCATTAAAGTCCAAAACTTGCTGCCTCCCTCCAAGATCAAGAGCTTATTTGTTTTCTCCTTAGAAAGCCTATATCCACGTTTTAGGAAAAATTTCTTACTAAGGAGGAAAGCATCTTTTAGATTTATACCGGTTTTAAGTACTATTTTTAATTTCCTTCCCACAAAATAGATTATTCATTGTTTAATTTAAATCTCTCTTTAAGAAATTTAATTATCTCCTTAGAACTTGAAGCTGTTTTTATCTTCTTTAAAGCATCTGGATCTTGGAACATCGTTGCTAATTCTCTCAATAACTTAATTAAGCGGTGAGGATCATCTATGGCTAAAAGAAATACCACGTCAACCGGTATCTTCTTCTCAGATTCTACCATGTGACTGAATATAACTGGTTTACTTAACTTAGCGATTAATATAGCTGATTTTTTTACATGTTCAGCGTCTGCATGTGGTATTGCGATGTTAACTCCCTCTTTAAGCTCTAAACCTGTTGGGAAACGCTTCTCCCTCTCTATCAATGCTTTAGGATAAGACTTTTTCACATAACCTTTTTTGAGAAGTATTTCTGCGAGTTTAGATAGAAGTTCTTCATAGTTTCTACATTTTAAATCAGGCGATGGTAGCAGGTCAATATCCATCATTAAAGTTTACAATGTTACATATTTAAAAGCAACGTAAAAAGTAGAAAATTTTAATATATTATAGATTGGCAGGCTTATAGAATTCCTCTTTCTAATTTAAATCTTTCATCTATATTTTTCAGAATGTTAACCATCAATTTCTTGGTAGCCTCTATATCGCTTATCGCAACTACTTCATTAGGACTATGAGTATACCTGCAAGGTACTCCTATATCTACCGCAGGTATACCTTCTTTTAATACTGGCAGGAATGATGCTTCGGAAAGCCCGCCGAAAAACGTTGAACGTTGACAAGGTATATTTACTTCATTTGCGACTTTCTCGATAAACTTGACTAATTGTGGATGAGGAATCAACCCGCCAAGAGTTCCTCGACCATGAAATGAGAATAGAGAAATCGCTGGACCTCTACCTAAGCGTAGATCCGGCCCTAAATCTTTAAGATCCGGAGTGTCTGTAGCTACTCCTATTTCTAGGCAGAAAACAGCATAAGGTGAGATTTTAAACGCCGCTGGTAATACGCCTCTAACATTGAATTCCTCTAGTACCGTACCGACAAAAAATATCGTTGCCCTAGGTCTTTCCCTGCTTAAAGCCTTTAAAGTTTCAAGAAGGATAAGTAGTCCAACTCTATTATCCATCGCCTTACTTGAAACATGCTTGCCGTTTAATATCTTGAAATTAGGTTTAAAAACTACAGGATCTCCCACTTTAACGCCTAATTTGATAGCTTCTTCTCTACTTTGGACACCTATATCGATATACATCTTACTTACAGGTTCTATCTCTTTCTGATATGCTGCCAAATGATGTGCTCTTACTCCGATTATGCCATCCACGAGACCTCTCTCAGTAACTATCTGAACTTCTCTAGAGAAGAGAGTTTTTGGTTCAACTCCTCCTAATCTTTCAAAACGTATGAAACCATTATCTTCAATTCTTCTAATTACCAATCCTATCTCATCCATATGGGCCGAAACCATTATACGTGGAGCCTTAGCATCTTCTCCCTCTATGACAGCTATGACATTTCCTATACTGTCAATTTCTACTTTGTCAGCATAGTTAGACATGTAATCTTTTAAAAAATGAATCATTCTATCTTCATGCCCTGAAGGCGCAGGGATTTCTGTAAGCTTTTTCAGTAATTCTAAATCAACCATGATACTCACCTCAATGTGTTAACAACTTCCATAAACTCCTTTACTCTGTTTATATCTACAGGGTTCCAGGTTATACCATCTTTCTTCAAGCTAGTTCCTACTATTACTCCATCAGCGTGAGGCAGTAATTCTCTAATATTAAACTTGTTAGCTCCAGTATTTATTATGACCGGCATGTGAGGCACGGCTTTCTTTACTATTTTTAAATCCTCCACTCTCGTCGGCATTCCAGTCATAGGTCCCGATATGCAGAGTGCGTCGGCGATCGACATGAAAGCCACGGCTTTAGCTACTAGTTCTAAAGGTCTCTGAGATAGCGATGTTCCAAATTCAGGATTTAGATATACGAACGTTTTGATATGAGCTGCATCTATAGCTCTTTTATATCTTAAAACTTTAGCACACTCGGTATTTATTAATCCCAAATCACTAGCATGTACTCCTACTAGAATTGTTCTAAAGAATTTAGCTCCCGTAGCTTTAGCTACAGCTATCGTCGCGTACGGATCCCATAACACATCTACTCCAAATGGTATTGAATATTCTGAAGTTATCTTAGTTACTAGATAAGTCATAGATGCTACGGTTTCAGGACCTACTTGAAATAGATAGGGAGCATCTCCTTCATTAGAGATTAAGATTCCATCAACTCCTCCTTTCACTAAAGCTTCCGCATCTCTTAACGCTCTTTCAAGAATTTTATCTAAGTTAAGATTATAATGTGGAGAACCTGGAAGAGGCGCTAAGTGAACCATTCCAATTACAGGTTTCTCAACTTTAAAAATTTCCTTAATCCACATAAACATCCCCTACACTATCTACATAAATCCGTCTTATTTAACTTGTGTTAAGAAGATTAATTTAAAAAGAATTGAAAAATTCTAAAATATATAGATTGATATTTATACTAGGTATGAGATTTTTACCCCGTAATCCTCTTCTATTTTCTCTACAATTTTCTTTGAAAACACTCCTATACAAAAAACACCTACTACTTTTGAATTTAGCTTTCTGACGATATTTAATAGTGCTCTAACTGTAGCTCCACTCCAAATCGTATCATCTACGATTAAAACTTTATCGTTAGAGCTCAAAGATTTCCTCGGTAAGGCTATGAATTTCATATATTTAATTTGTGCGAAGCTTGTGTGAGCAGAGTAGGGTTCTATTATAGCACCTTCAATATAGTGATCTCTAAGAGCGTATACTAAGCCTTTATTCAATAAAGTTGCGACCAATGAGGCTATTATTAAACCGCTTCCTTCAATAGATAGTACTTTAGTTATATCGGTGTTTTTATAGAATCTATAGGCTTGAATAGCAATATAGAGTAGAAGATCCGGAGAAGAAGCCGATAGGTTCATTAATTCGAGATAATTACAGATTCCCTGATTCATAGCATTTTTAATCTCATTCTCTACGTTGATTATTTCTAGTGTTTTTTGAATTATTTCCTGTGCTCTCCATTTTCCAGGTAAAAGCCTTCCTTTAACATATTTGCTTAATAATGGTATATCAAGGCCGAAATAACTACCGAGCTCTTTATATCTATGATATCTTTTCAACCTTCTCAACAGCGAAATAGCTTCCAACCTTAACAATATATCTTCCAGAGAGGACATAGATATCATTTTCTTATTACTACAAGTTATCCAATTACGATAAAATATAAACTTTGTTAAAGAGACGAGGATATGAATAGCATACGATTAAGACTGGTAGGTAACTATCATGGTATAACGTTGATGTCGACACTTTTATATTAGGTTTAGACTTCGAATACTCGTGTCTAAAAAGACGGAATTTATAACTTATATAGATAAGGATAAAGGTTTAAAGCTTCATTTGAGGAAAGATCCTAGCGGTTTAGGTGTTTTAATAATAAATGCATCTCGTGTAGTCTACCTGAATAGAACTGCTGTTTTCTACGTCGAGTGTATGCTAAAAAAGATCCCTCCCAAAAAAGTCGTGAATTTGGCTATGAAGAAGTTTAAGGGAGTTACCCACGAGAGGATCTTAAAAGATTACGAAGAGATAGAGTATAAGATAAACAGCTTCATCAAAGGTGAGGCATGCCCGATAACGTATTTAGGGTTTAAGAGAGTAGACCCCTTCACTGTTAGGACCTCCGCTCCTTTTAGAGCCGATCTAGCTATTACTTATGCATGTAATAACCGCTGTATACACTGCTACAGCTCATCTCCAGAGCATGAAAAGAAAGAACTTCCTTTAAAAGCCTGGTTTAAGATTCTGGAAAAACTTTATAGAGTAGGAGTGCCAAACGTGTTGTTTACGGGAGGCGAGCCTACTTTAAGAAATGATCTTCCAGATATGGTCAGAAAAGCTGAAGAACTAGGATTGGTTACGGGACTCGTAACTAATGGAAGAAGATTAAGTGATCGAAGTTTCCTAGATAGACTCGTGAAGGCGGGACTGGACTATGTGCAGGTAACTCTGGAAAGCAATCAACCAGAGGTTCACGACAAGATAACCGGTGTTAAAGGTAGTTGGGAGGAAACGGTTAAGGGAATTAAGAATACTTTAGATGCAGGCGTCTATTTAGATGTAAACACTACTTTAAACAAGTACAATATAGGTCATATAGAAGAGTATGTGGATTTTCTACATGAATTAGGAGTTGAAAATGTCTCTGCTAACAGGCTTATATATTCTGGACGGGGATTAGAGGTTAAAGACTGGTTCGAGCCTAGCATTGAGGAGATGAGAGAAGCTTTAGAGATTTTCTTAGAGAAAACAGCTGAATATGGCATGGCTTTCCAATGGTATGGAGTAACTAGATACTGCGAGTACAATCCTGTCGAGGAAGGGCTTGGATTAAGATTCTGCTC
>QMRG01000106.1 GCA_003649235.1 Thermoprotei archaeon
AAGTCTAGAATAATAGTAGCTCTGGACTTTTATCCACCCGGCCGAGACCCCTTTAAATGGTGGAACTATATCCTAGAGGAAGTCAGCGATATAGTTGCAGGAGTGAAGATAGGACTGCCTGCCTTCTTTAGGATAGGAGTTGAGGGAGTTTCCAAACTTGTACAACGGTTTGAAGATGAATTATATTTCTTAGCTGATTTCAAGCTGGCAGATATACCGACGGTTGTCTCGGAGGAAATAGAGCAACTTTCAGCGCTAGGCTTTAAAGGCTCTATAATTCACCTCTTCCCGATGGGCTACGAGTCAGTAGTAGATAAAGCCCGAAGGCTTAAACATCAGATATTCGGTGTCGTATATATGAGTCATCGAGGTTGCAGGCTTTTCGATGAATTATTCCAGACACTACTAGAATACGCTTTATCCCTCAGAGTCGATGGGATAATAATAGGAGCGACTAGGCGGAACAGCATTAGGAATGCTAGAGCAATGCTTGGGACGAAAATGCTCATACTATCGCCGGGCATAGGGGCTCAAGGCGCATATCCGGGTTCTGCTCTTAGAGCAGGTGCAGATTTTGAAATAGTAGGCAGGGCTATAACTATGAGCCGTGAGCCGAGACAGGCGGCAGTTGATATCGCTAAGGCTCAGGTGATGGAGGCATGAACGTGGCGGATATTCTTAAACGCATAGGCGCAGTGCAAATAGGAGAGTTTATCCTATCGTCGGGAAGGATGAGTAGAGTCTATGTAGATTTGAGGAAGCTACCTTCATATCCCCAGGCTTTCAAAGAGGTAACGCAGGCTATGGCTAGAGTCGCTAGCAGGCTAAATTTCGATTTCATCTGTGGAATCGCTGTTGGGGGGCTTCCTCTAGCCACGGCAGTAGCATATGAGATGGAGAAAAGGCTAATATACGTGAGAAAAGAGAAAAAAGAGCACGGTACTGGGAAAATAATCGAAGGAGATTTCGAGCCAGGAGCAAAGGTTCTAGTCTTAGACGATGTTGCCACCACAGGAGCCAGTATTCTACACGCAGTAAAAGTGTTGAGGTCTGCAGGGTTAGTAGTCGAAGAATCTTTAGTAGTTGTCGACAGGTTAGAAGGAGCTAGAGAAGCTCTCTATGAGGCCGGGGTTAGGCTTTATGCCCTTGTTACATTAAAAGATTTATTAGGAGGTGGTGAGAGTGGGGTTTAAAGGTAGAGATGTTCTCTCCATACTTGATTTTAATAGGGAGGATCTTGAAACTTTGTTTAAGGTTGCTGATGATATTAAAGCTAATCCATTTAAGTATTCAGAAGAACTGAAAGGAGCTGTATTAGCTACAGCTTTTTTCGAGCCTAGTACTCGTACGAGACTCAGCTTCCAGACAGCTATCCTGAGGTTAGGGGGGTCATATATAGACTTAGGAGAGATCGAGAGAAGTTCAATCGCTAAAGGAGAGAATATTGCAGATACTGTCAAAATGCTAGACTCCTACGTGGATATAATAGTGATTAGACATAGAATAGAGGGTACGGCGAAGTTTGCCGCAGAGATTGCAGAATCGCCAGTAATAAACGCGGGAGACGGCAGGAAACACCACCCTACACAGGCCATGATAGATCTCTATTCTATACATACGTTTAAAGGAGGTATCGACGGGCTTAACGTAGCTGTAATGGGCGACTTGAAGTATGGTCGAGCAGCGACTTCACTCATCCTCGGTTTGACTCTCTTCAAGCCTAAAGCACTATATCTAATTTCTCCACCCGAACTTAGGATTAGGCCGGAAGTTATGGAATATTTAAAGCAGGCAAAGGTGAATTTTATAGAAACATCTAAACTTGAAGACTGTATTTCTGAGTTGGACGTGCTATACGTTACGCGGATACAGAAGGAACGTTTTCCCGATCCAGCGGAGTATGAGAAGGTTCGAGGGAGTTATAGGATAACACTGGAAACACTGAAGGAAGCCAAAGATGATTTGATAATTTTACACCCACTTCCTAAAGTTGGTGAAATAGATTTGAAAGTTGACAAGACGAAACATGCGAAATACTTCGAGCAGGCGGCTCTAGGAGTTCCTGTGCGTATGGCTCTCTTAAAACTTATAACGAGGGGTTGAAATGGAAAAAGAACTTTTGGTTAGGAAAATCCGAGAAGGAACGGTGATAGACCATATACCAGCAGGCAAAGCTTTGACAGTTTTTAAAATTCTCGGCTTGACAGGTGAAGAAGGCTTCACAATAGCCGTAGTCATGAATGTGGAAAGCAGAAAGCTGGGTAAGAAGGATATAGTTAAGATTGAAGGGAAATTTTTGAAGCCAAGTGAGGTGGACAAGATAGCGCTGATAGCGCCTACAGCTACTATAAACATAGTGAGAAACTACGAAGTAGTAACTAAGAGACGAGTCGAGATTCCTGACGAAATCATTAATATTCTTAAATGTATAAATCCCAACTGTATAACCAATAAGAGTAATGAACCTGTATCTAGCGTCTTTAAAGTCATCTCAAAAAGACCTCTAAAACTCGTCTGTAAATACTGCGATGAAATAATGACTGAGAGAGACGTGATAAAACAGCTAGCGGCGACTTAGATGTATATTCCGGCTAGAATAGCAAAGACATATCAGGCATCGGTCAAAGTTAAGATATACGAGCTTCAAGTAGAAGAATTCGAACCGCCCACACCCGGACAGTTCGTGATGATGTGGATTCCACGTGTGGGTGAGATACCTTTAAGCATAGCTTATTACCGCGAAGGTATGATAAAGCTGGCAATAGCTAAACGCGGAAAAGTAACAACGTATATTCACGAGAAACTGAAAGAAGGAGATAGAGTCTATCTGAGAGGACCATATGGCAGAGGCTTTACACTCCCTAGAACATCCAGCGAATTCCTGGTCGTAGGCGGCGGGACAGGCTCAGCGCCTCTATACTACCTAGCTAGAATCGGAGTGTCTAAAGGTGCGCAATGTGATGCTCTTCTCGGCTTTGAAACTGAAAAGCATCTCTTTTTTATAAACGAGTTTAAAAAAATCTGTAGGAATGTCTATGTGGTTACTGAAAATGGGGGAGCCGGAGCCAAGGGGCTTCCAACGCACTACCTGGCGAATCTCCTAGCTGCACACAACTATGAGACTGTATATACTTGCGGTCCGGAAATGCTTCTCCTAGAAGTATTGAAGATATGCGATGCAGTAGGAGTTAGAGTTGAAGCCTCGCTTGAAAGGCTTATGAAATGCGCTGTGGGTGTATGTGGAGCCTGTGTTCTAGATCCGCTAGGTTTAAGAGTATGCAAAGATGGTCCTGTCTTCTCTTCCGAGGTTCTAAGAAAGATATCGGATCTAGGCAAATGGTGGAGGGACTTCGATGGGAGAAAAATTAGACTCGCTTAAAGTAGATTTAGTCATAGAGGGCAACGTGTATTTAAGAGGTTCTTTAGTTAGAGCGTCAATAGGCGTTGACCAAGGCAAAATAGTATCGATTTCCAAGCCTTCCCTTGCTCCCATCGCCGAGAGAAGGATTTCCTATGGAGACAAATACTTGATTCTTCCAGGCATGGTGGATATTCACGTCCACATGAGGGAGCCAGGGTTAGAATATAAGGAAGATTGGGCTTCAGGCTCTAGAGCCGCTATAAAAGGTGGAGTTACAACTGTCTTTGATATGCCCAACAATAAGCCACGCATAAATAGTTGTGAAAGGCTTAAAGAAAAAATCCGTTTAGCTTCTTCTAAGTCTCTTGTAGACTTCGGGCTATACATGGGGCTTCCTGACGATCCTTCATCTATCAATGACTGTAAAGACCTCTATGTCGGATTTAAAATATATCCCGAGGATTATGCAAAAGAGGAATTGAGGGAAGTTTTCCAAATAGCCCGTAACCTTGATAAGATAGTGGTGATCCATCCTGAGGATCCGGCCCTATTACTCTCCGTGGTGAGCATGGATTATTCTAACGTCAGACCGCCGGAAGCGGAGATTTCAGCTGTAAAGCGTATGTTGAAATATGCAGCAGAGATGAAAGTATGGATCCATTTTACTCATGTTTCAACTGCAATGAGCGTTAGGGAAATCTTGAAGGCTA
The DNA here is from genome assembly GCA_003649235.1 of Thermoprotei archaeon. Lineage (GTDB taxonomy): Archaea > Thermoproteota > Thermoprotei > Thermofilales > B69-G16 > B69-G16. Next base: position 4,072 of record QMRG01000106.1, read on the forward strand.
AGCTTAGAACTTTAAAAATAACATTTGACGTTACGCCACACCACATGCTATTAAACTCCAAGCTTTATAAGGGAAAATGGGCGAAGATAGCAAAGGTTAATCCGCCGCTGAGAAGCGAGGCGGATAGGGCAGTAATCTACAGGACAGTTGAAAGCATGTTCGCAGATGCTATAGCCAGCGACCATGCGCCTCACGCTCTAAAGGAAAAGCTAAACCCCAACTTTGAGGATGTACCTCCAGGTTTTCCGGGATTGGAAACTACGCTACATTTATTGTTGAAAGAGATTATCGAAGGACGTATGGAACTAGACACTATCGATTTATATTCTTCACGTCCAGCTCGGCTATTCGGACTCAGGAAGGGAGAAATCCGTATAGGTTGGAGCGCAGATTTTGCCATAGTTAAAATCGGAGAAGAGTGGGTGATTAAGAGTGAAGACTTCGAGTCTAAGGCTAAATATTCTCCGTTTGAAGGTTGGAAGTTACGCACGAAAACATGGGATGTATATTTGAGAGGCGAACTAGTGTATAGTGGAGGCGAATTTCTTAGAGAAGCTGGAGGTGGCAGGCTTGTCTCTCAATCTTTCAATAAAACTCTCCAGTCTTAGCCTTAGAAATCCGACTGTCCTGGCTTCAGGTATTCTAGGAGTCTCCGCTAGCCTAGCTAGACGCGTCGAGTCGGCAGGAGCTGGCGCATATACTACGAAAACGATAACTAGAAAACCTCGTAAGGGATACTCTAATCCAGTTTTTGTAGAGTTGGAACATGGTTATCTTAACGCTATTGGTCTCTCAAACCCTGGAATAGACTATTTCAAAGAGGAGCTTAAGAAAATGAAAAAATCGCTTGAAATACCTGTAATATTGAGCATAGGTGGAAACACGCCAGAAGATTTCGAGTATACTGCAAAAGCCGGCGTCAGTATGGGTGTCGACGCACTAGAGCTTAACATTTCCTGTCCACATGTCAAAGGAGTAGGACTCGAAATAGGCGATGACATTAAACTTGTAAAGGAAATTGTCAAACGCGTCAAAGCCGTTGCAGGCGGAAAACCTGTTTTTGTAAAATTGTCTCTCCACCACCGGTATGTAGAACTGGCCGAGGCTACTTTATCGGCAGGAGCGGATGGGCTAGTAGCGATAAACACTATTCGTGGAATAGCTATAGATATCTACGCTAAAACTCCTATCTTATCCAATATTAGAGGCGGAT
>QMRG01000107.1 GCA_003649235.1 Thermoprotei archaeon
AAATAGAAACCTGCATAATATTTTAAACAACGACTTCTGATGATAACAAGCCTTATAAGCAGAGCCTTTATATACTAAACAAAGAAGTTCATGAACCGGAATCTCGTTAATGAGAATAGAAAGGTATATCCAATTTTCATTAATTCCGAAAGTGCCTCACCATAGGAATCTCGTTAATGAGAATAGAAAGTTCACGCAAAATCCCTAGGATACGCTTAGCTATGTACTTGTGAATCTCGTTAATGAGAATAGAAAGTTCATACGAGTGGGATGTCCTAGTCATCCTAGATGCATGTAGGAATCTCGTTAATGAGAATAGAAAGTTTAATAGAGAGTTAGACAAAGTTGAAGATGATTACTTTAGAATCTCGTTAATGAGAATAGAAAGTTAGAAATCTAATTCCTGCTTCCATCTCTTTCATACTCTCGTGAATCTCGTTAATGAGAATAGAAAGCTAGCTCCTCGATAAGCTCATAGAATTTTTTGAAGAATAGGAATCTCGTTAATGAGAATAGAAAGCTCGACTTCCTTTAAGACCATCTTAAATAAGATGTCAATTACAAGAATCTCGTTAATGAGAATAGAAAGTTTGTAAAAATTCTGAGCGAATAGGGGGTATAGGTGAGTGGGGAATCTCGTTAATGAGAATAGAAAGTATCTAGCTTATGGTGTGAGTTAGCTTATACTTGATAAGAAATAGAATCTCGTTAATGAGAATAGAAAGTTCCAATTATACTAATCACCATAATTCTCACTATCTAATTCTATATGAATCTCGTTAATGAGAATAGAAAGAGATCCTTCTTAATGCCATGCTTACAGATTGCTCAGCTATACGTGGGAATCTCGTTAATGAGAATAGAAAGTATTCTTCTCGATCGCATGACGAACCAGCGTAAGGTATAGAATCTCGTTAATGAGAATAGAAAGTTTATACAGGCGTATCAGCTCCCTCACCTCCTTATTCGATAACGAATCTCGTTAATGAGAATAGAAAGCTCTCATACGTCTTCTTGACATAATCTATCTTGGCAGCAGAATCTCGTTAATGAGAATAGAAAGCCTCGTACAGTCTAATCCTAGCTGCCATCTCCTCTTGTAATCGAATCTCGTTAATGAGAATAGAAAGCCAATGGACTTGAGGCTATTGCATCAGGACTTACTGGTGGAATCTCGTTAATGAGAATAGAAAGTGGTCAATCTTTTGTATTTTCCCATGTGTGTCTCAGTAGTATGTGAATCTCGTTAATGAGAATAGAAAGTACCTTCCCATTCAGCTCTCAGGTGTATGGGTATGTCCACGAATCTCGTTAATGAGAATAGAAAGCACATGCGAAATTCACAGTACTTATATCCGTCTCATTTACACATCCGAATCTCGTTAATGAGAATAGAAAGTAGTTATCCAGTCATTTTTATTTTCATCCCAGAATATCGCAACAGAATCTCGTTAATGAGAATAGAAAGCCCTGCTTACAGGAACCTCCTGTCTCTCCTCACGAACTACTGTAGGAATCTCGTTAATGAGAATAGAAAGTGATACTATCGTCTTCGTCTCTATATTTACTTTCTTAGTAAAAACGTGAATCTCGTTAATGAGAATAGAAAGCTTCTATCTTGTCGAGAGTAAGCCAACCCAAAGGTATCCAACTGAATCTCGTTAATGAGAATAGAAAGCTAGCACGTTCTGAACGGTGCTCATGCACCATCTCAGCATAACGTGAATCTCGTTAATGAGAATAGAAAGCTGGTATCTCGTATGCGTACAGCCTGAACTTCATGTAGGCTGGGGAATCTCGTTAATGAGAATAGAAAGTAGCAATTAATTAGGTAGGGGATGAAGAAGCGGAAGTGTGGAATCTCGTTAATGAGAATAGAAAGCACCTTGTCCCACGCTAGTTTTAGTACTAGTTTCGATAGGCTGAATCTCGTTAATGAGAATAGAAAGGTAGTATAATGCTACCCTCTTTGGATCCTCCCTAAGCCACGGAATCTCGTTAATGAGAATAGAAAGGGTCTAGGACTAACCCATCTACGCCTTCTGGGCGGCCTCGTTTCCGCAGAATCTCGTTAATGAGAATAGAAAGCGACGTAGTGGTTCACAAGAAGTACTATGATGAGTATAAGAATCTCGTTAATGAGAATAGAAAGAGCGGTGAACTCTACTGGCTCGCCTACCTTCGTCTCCACCCTCTGAATCTCGTTAATGAGAATAGAAAGATTATATTATTTAATTACTGTATAGGCGAATCTTTAAATACTCCTTGAATCTCGTTAATGAGAATAGAAAGATAGTAATGCTGATAAACATAATAGGAGGCTAGTACTGGCACTAGGAATCTCGTTAATGAGAATAGAAAGGCAGTCATACCACGAACATAGCGAATATAAGGAAATTGAATCAAGAATCTCGTTAATGAGAATAGAAAGCCCATAGGGATGATCCTCAATAACCTTCGCAATACGGGACTGAATCTCGTTAATGAGAATAGAAAGAGATTCAGTAAGGTTAATGAAGTTCTAAAGGAGAACATAGCTAAGCGAAACCTAGAATCTCGTTAATGAGAATAGAAAGAGCAGGCTCTGGAAAGACGGTGAACATAGTGGTCATCTGGGTGAATCTCGTTAATGAGAATAGAAAGGATCTTCTGCTCAGCCGACATCCTCGACCCTCCTTGCATTTGGAATCTCGTTAATGAGAATAGAAAGGATACCAACGGAGTATTCCTACAGCCTTCTTGAAGTGCATGAATCTCGTTAATGAGAATAGAAAGCGGTGGTCAAGTACTACTTGGAGGAATTGAGGGAGATGGGCCTCATCGACCTTTCTGAATCTCGTTAATGAGAATAGAAAGAGAGGCAATTGACACAGCTCATGCCCCAACAGAAGATGAATCTCGTTAATGAGAATAGAAAGTTGGGTACCGTTAAGATAAATGGAGTGGAGTATGCATTAACTCGAATCTCGTTAATGAGAATAGAAAGATTAATCCATGAGTCGATATCGTCAAGGATAAACCGTCCAGAGAATCTCGTTAATGAGAATAGAAAGTGGGTAGACTACGCTACCTCTATCGCCGAAGAACACTGGAATCTCGTTAATGAGAATAGAAAGGGGCAGTATCTTAACTCTGTTCCATTCAGGCAGATTGTACTCAAGAATCTCGTTAATGAGAATAGAAAGAGTAAGGTAATGCGTGGCGCCCATCGTTAAGTAAGGCTCTTTCGAATCTCGTTAATGAGAATAGAAAGACAGGGACTGCGGGCACTACTACTGCAAACGGACTGCCTATCAGCGAATCTCGTTAATGAGAATAGAAAGCACCTGTTGCTCATTCTTTGTTTCTTCCTTTTCAGTTGGTTTTTGAATCTCGTTAATGAGAATAGAAAGCTCAGGCGCTGATTTTTATAGCTCTTCATCTTCCTCCTGAATCTCGTTAATGAGAATAGAAAGCACTATGAGGACTCCCTCCCCAGAACCCTGTGGAGTCCTTGCGGAATCTCGTTAATGAGAATAGAAAGTACCATATTTCAACACCGATAAAAGTTATATTTACGGGGATATGAATCTCGTTAATGAGAATAGAAAGTCATAAATTCGTTATATGGGCTCTGAGCCAGCTCTATTATTACGAATCTCGTTAATGAGAATAGAAAGAGTGATGGCTGTGGTGGTGTTTGTTGTCCTTGGACTTCTTCTTTTGGGAATCTCGTTAATGAGAATAGAAAGAATCCACTCAGCCTTACACTTCACGTTATTCCACTCGCACCACGGAATCTCGTTAATGAGAATAGAAAGACCATAATCCGTGATATGCATTCGTCATATATGATTACATCCTGTGAATCTCGTTAATGAGAATAGAAAGGGAATCGCAATAATCCTACTGCTCACGGCGTACATCATAATGTGAATCTCGTTAATGAGAATAGAAAGTCAATAAAAACTGGCGATGTCACATACGACGTATACGCTATAGGAATCTCGTTAATGAGAATAGAAAGCCATCATTGACTATGGGATTTGAGATGCTTTATCGTTTGAAGAATCTCGTTAATGAGAATAGAAAGGATTTATGAATCGACTTAAGGGAGATGTTATAGGCATCGTACATGGAATCTCGTTAATGAGAATAGAAAGCTTTTTGCTTGCTCACTTGCTCACTAAGAACATTTAGCACGAATCTCGTTAATGAGAATAGAAAGATGGTGCAAAGATTCTCAAAATCCACGAAAATGCTTCTCAACTTCGACACTATCGAATCTCGTTAATGAGAATAGAAAGCATCTGGTTCAAATACACTAATGCCTTTTCAATGCTTCCCTCTGAATCTCGTTAATGAGAATAGAAAGGTAAGATGTGGTGTAATGTTCGCGGTAAGTACACGGGAACTATGACTCCGAATCTCGTTAATGAGAATAGAAAGCATGATGGGAAAAATGTGTATCCATCCAAGGACTTATGTGCACAGAATCTCGTTAATGAGAATAGAAAGATCAAGGTCTTCATCCGTTAGAATTCCTTTGGCATAGTCTGTGAATCTCGTTAATGAGAATAGAAAGCGCAGTCCAAATCAACGGCCAATTGCTTAAGAAGACCTATGAGAATCTCGTTAATGAGAATAGAAAGTAATAATCATTACTATAACCCTCACCTATTTGCAACCCAGAGGGGTAATAAGGAATCTCGTTAATGAGAATAGAAAGGTCTCCTTTACTTCCTTCACCTTCTCAGAAGTATAATAATAGTCATCAGAATCTCGTTAATGAGAATAGAAAGTAGTGTTTGTGGGTAGTTTGTTTGGTTTCAAACTAGTACTAAAATGAATCTCGTTAATGAGAATAGAAAGGACATCAAGATGTACGCTACCAAGACCAATATCACTAGGAATCTCGTTAATGAGAATAGAAAGACCTTTCAGCCTCAGCTATCAGGCTCCTAATTTCTGACTTTCGAATCTCGTTAATGAGAATAGAAAGTCTTCAAATGGATCACAGAACCATTCGCCACGCTCTGGGGAGCGCTTTGAATCTCATTAATGAGAATAGAAAGGCAAGTAAAAAGATGAATCTAGGGTAGTTGGTTACTTGGTTCAATATTTATTACCTGGCATTATTATTACGTCTTTGGGAGTACGCTTGAGGAGTATTGAGATTCC
>QMRG01000108.1 GCA_003649235.1 Thermoprotei archaeon
AATAGATCAGTTTATAGAACACCCGGTACTGGCCTGCATGGCTTCTCAGTATGCCGGGTGGAGGATAAGCCACGGAAAATACTTCGCGATGGGGTCAGGCCCTGCCAGAGCCTTGGCAAAGAAACCTAAAAGACTGTATAAAGAGATCGGATACGAAGACGACTCCGACGAGGCGGTACTTGTCTTAGAAGCTTCTAAGCTTCCAAATACTGAAGTTTTGAACATTATAGCTGAAAAATGTGGAGTCGCGCCGAGCAACCTATACGTACTAGTAGTCTCTACCAGTAGCCTAGCTGGTTCTATCCAGATAAGCTGTAGGATAGCGGAGACCGGTATTCATAGGCTACATATGCTACATTTCCCCTTAGATAAGATAATAAACGCTGCCGGTGTCTGCCCGATAGCTCCTGTACACCCCGACCCTACGATAATGATGGGCAGGACCAACGACGCGCTCATATATGCCGGGGAGACGTTCTACGTGGTAGACTTCGAAAACGAAGACGAGTTAAAAGATTTTGTCGAGAAAACACCGTCTTCTAAATCGCCCAGTTATGGGAAGCCTTTCTTCGAAATATTCAAAGAAGCCGACTACGACTTTTATAAAATAGACCCAGGCCTATTCGCACCTGCAAAGATAACTATGTACAACGTGAAAACCGGAAATATGTTCACTAGCGGCGAGGTAAACGTGAAAGTGTTAAAGAAATCCTGGAAACTCTAATTTTTTACGAAACTTCATATCTGCCCTGTAATCCTTTTACCACTTTTATAGAAGTCTTGTAGAAGTATTTGCCGAATAGCGAAGCCATTTTTAAAGCCACGTCTTTACGCTCATCGATCAAATTCATTTTTTCTCGAGGATCTTCAATTAGGTTGTATAACTCATCTGGTTGTCCTTCAGGCCTATGGATATAGCTCCACTCTTTTGTTCTAACACATCTATCCTCTCCTTCATGATAACCTATAATTACTGCCTCTCTATGTTCATTATTTTCACCTTTCAATACTCCAGCGAAGCTCTTCCCCTGCATCGTCCTAGCATTATTCCCTAACCCTAAAAGCTCTAGGACGGTAGGCGGTATGTCTGGAAACTGAATTAAGGCATCAATGATTCTATGCTCGCAATCAGGATAATACACCATAAAGGGCACTTTAAGCAGTTCACTGTACATCCTATCAGGTCCTTTTAGGAATTTACCGTGATCCGCTAAGGGATGGCCATGATCGGCAGTTAATATTATTAAGGAATCGTCGAAATAGCCTAACTCTTCAAGTCGTTTAAAAAGTACGCCGAGCCAGTGGTCTACAAAAGACACCTCTCCGGCATATAATCCTCTGATATACTTTATTTCCTCTTCGCTAGCCCAGCTAGAGGCAAATCCACCCATTGGGAGTATAAGCCGCGGGCCTCTATAGCTTGAATCTGTATATATATCGAACCTCGGCGGTGGATCCCATGGTTCATGAGGATCAAAACAGTCAATCCATAAAAACACTCTATTATGTACTCTATTCTTCTCAAGCCAGTTTATAGCCTCCAATACGACTTTAGCTGGGAAATAATCTTCTTCTTTCTCGAAATGATCCGTATTCGCTAAACATTTCGCGACTAATTTCCTCCATTCCTCAGGATAATTCTCGTTTACATAATTCTCAATTTTCCTCTTAGGTGGGGAAGAAACGTACGCATCGTATTCCTGTCCTCTAATCCATCTAAACGAGTGAAAGCCTCTATGGAAATTCATGTCAGGCTTAAAGAAGTGGTAAGTATCGGTGATGAAGCCATTTACAAATCCTTCTTTAGCTAGAATTTCAGCTATCGTTATATCGAGAGGGGAAGGGAGGAGAGGGCGCCACGGCCTATGGGGAAGCGTAAACTGGCCAGTTACTAGTTCTGTTCTAACAGGTATTGTGGGGAGGCCGCAAGGATACGCATTAGTGAAAACTATGCTTTTCCGGGCAAAACGGTCTATGTTAGGAGTTTCACAAGCCTTTATCCCCTCGAATATAGGCCTACCCTTATTGTAGAAACTTACATGATCCTGTCTAAGACTATCAACGACTACGAGAATGAAGTTCTTTATGTTTCTCATAAATCATCTCCTTTTATAAATGAAGTTTGAAGTTCATAAGACTTATCTTTTATTTAAGTATAATCAATAGGGGAGCGTTTTGGCTAAAATAGGAATTTTCTCCCGGAATCCTGAGTCATGGCCTAGTCAGCAGCTGCGGGAAGCTATAATCTACTACGGGCATGAACCTGTATTCCTGAGGTTATCCAGAGTTTTAAATCGTATAGGTTACGGTTTAAAGTCGGAAGTTGAAGGAGTAAACCTTTACGATTTGCTCGCCATGATAGTCAGGCCTATTGGCAGATGTTCTCTAGAAGAGGCTATCTATAGACTTGATTCGCTTCACAGATTGGTAAGAGAGGGTAAAATAGTCATAAATCATCCCTCAGCTATAGAGAAATGCATTGATAAGTTCTATTCTCTCTTTCTGCTCGAGAAACACGGGCTTCCAGTACCCAAGACAGCGGTAGCAGAAAATGCCGAGGATGCGTTGATGGCTTTCTACGAGCTTGGAGGAGACGTCGTGATAAAGCCTATCTTCGGCTCTAGAGGGATAGGGATAACAAGAGTAAGCAACCCAGATACGGCTATTAGAATATTTCGCTCACTTCAATTCTACCATTCGGTAATTTACCTTCAAGAGTTCATCCAGCATGGACAGAGAGACATCAGAATGTTTGTAGTGGGAGATGAAGTTGTCGCCGCTATGTACAGGGAGAGCGAAAGCTGGAAAACAAATATAGCTCAAGGGGCTAGACCTAGAGCATTTAAACCGGGAGAAGAGCTGGAAGAACTCGCGCTGAAAGCCTGTAAAGTCCTAAACTGCGAAGTCGCTGGCGTAGACGTGCTCAAAAGTCCTCAAGGATACTTCATAACAGAAATTAATAGCCAACCTGGATGGCGTGGACTACAATCAGTAACCAAAGTTAATATCGCGAAGAGAATTATCAGGTATGTAATTGAGAAAGCTAAAAGATAAATCTAGTAACAGAATAACTTCTCACCTTAAACGATTCTCGTTCTACAATCTGTTAAACTAAGTTTCAAAAGCATAGGGCTCTATTCTCTTTGAGGATTTATACTAGTCAAGCCTATTAAACGGCTTTATCTTTACGGTTATATTAAAATATTTTTTATCATATTTTTAATCGACTATGCGGCCACTTTCCTTGCTATTGATAGCTTTAGTGGTTGTAATGCTGATTTTTCCTGCAAATATTTTGGCTTTGGAAGATTCGGTAAATGGAAATGCTATTTTATTGAAGATTATTGAGAGAACAGGAGATTCTAAGAGAGAATACATCTACTTGTTGAGTAAGTATCCGTTGGAAAAAATAATTCTAGAAGCAGAAGGCGATACTTTAACAGTAAAACAAGGAGATATAGTTATTCTTAGAATTCCGCTAAAATCTAGCTACTATACACTGGTTTGCGAGGGACGTAGCTATAGCAAAAAAGATGATAGGATTACTATTGAAGTAGAAGTTGAAGATAGTAATGAGATAACGGTTGAAGTAGTCTACGAAATGGTAACTCTTACCGTAGATCCAGAATTCAAAAATGTAAAAGTCTATATAAACAACCTCCCCAAGAGAACATTAAAAGTATTAAAAGGCAGGAAATCCTGCTGGACTATAGATAGAGGAGTAGTAACTGTTGGAAGTGGAATCTTCGCTACAGAGCTTATAGCTGAGAAAACTTCAGATTGTCTAATTGTCGAAGAAGATACAGTAGTTAAAATTAACTGGAACGAATCTAATTATATTAAAACTTTAAAAAACGGCTTAATACTTCTACTCCTAGTAGCTCTAGGAGAGTTTCTAATAGTGCTTTATACTAGGAGAAAACGGAAAAATCTTTCCAAGTAACATCTTAATAGATTTTCGATTTATTTCTTTTAAAGCTTAAGGCAGCTATTTCACTACTATATATTTGTAGGCATGTTTAAGTCTTATAGAAGTCAACTCGCTAAGCAAAACAGTTTGCTCTGTTGTGAGATAATTCTTTACGGTTGAGTCAAAAAGAATATTCACGGAAGCTGGAAATTCTTCATCTTCACCCCATATCACATAGACTATAGGGATTAAAGGAAGAGCGTTTATCTTTACAGAGCAATCTCCGAAATCGAGTCTGGAAGCATTAAAAATCTTAGCTGTTTCATAGAGTAGTTCGGGATTAGAGTTGAATAAATGTTCAATAGGCTTAGCTACTCTTTCCAGAAACACGCTACGGTAGAGATCTCCGCCCGGGAGTTTACTGAAAGATATCAATTTTCCGCTTTCAGAAATGGGCTTGGCATCGGCGTAGCCGGTTAGCACGCAGTATATTGGTTCTACATTTTTATAGTATTCATTTCTGATTTCATCAAATATCCTGCCGTCTTCTAAAGATAGCCTCAATTTAAGGAATTCTAGAGTAGAGGATTTGGAAAAACCGAGTCTCCCGCTTAAAGACTTTATCTTATCTCGGCAATTATCCCAAGTCCATATTTTTTCAAGCATATATTAATAGCATGTTCGAGGAAGTATTTTTGTATTATCAAAGACTAGTTTCTCGTATTATTGCTAAAAGTTTGTAGTAAACCTGTATATTCCGATAATGCCTAAATATTATTTTCAACTATCAATAGGTAACAGATTAAACATTACAAGCTTACTCTATCATGTGCCTGTGAAAGATGTCGTCTTCCTCAATGAAAAATCCAATATAGCCATAGTATCCTTGTGGACTAAGAAAGAGGTTATACTTGATAAAATAAAATTCTATAGAGACAAAGTCCATGCTATAGGAACTCTCTATACAAGCTACGGTATAAACTACCTTCTTCACACGTTAGGGGAAAGGCCTAGCATAGATACTCTAATACTCTACGGCTCTGATTTATCGAGTTCTGGGACGATATTATCAAAGCTTTTCAAGAATCTCCAAAACGTTAAAGGTTTAAAATTACTGTGGAATTTAGAGAAGATAAAACCAATATTAGAGACTACTAGAATCGTAGATCTGCGAGAAGCTTATAAAAATGGAGATTGGAAAATCTTGAAAGAAACTATAGATAAGCTGTATAATCCCGGCAGAAAT
>QMRG01000109.1 GCA_003649235.1 Thermoprotei archaeon
GCTAAAAAAGTGGTTTTACACCATATAAAAAGCGAATATGTGAGTAAAGCCGTTGAAAAAGGCTTATACGCCTCGGTTCCCGCTAGAAGCCGAGATTTGATAAAAGCATTAAAATATAGCTCATCTTTTGTTGTAGAAAGCGATTACCTCGATGATCCTAAAAGACCTGGAGCAGTTATCGCTCCTTGGTCCATTTACAGAACATTTAATCGCCTTATAAGCAATGGGTATTTATCGGAGACTCTCGCCGACAAAATACTTGTAGACAATATTAAGCTCCTGTATGGCTTAGAGTAGCAGTTATTTTATAAGTGCTCGTTGTTTTGTAAGACGAGGAATGATAAAGTACTACTTAGTAAGATTTAGCGGTGAAATTGTTTTAAAGTCAGAGCGAACCAGGGCTAGTTTTGAGCGAAGGTTAGTTAGAAATATAGTTGATATGACTAGGAGGAAGAATGTTAAAAATATTAAAATTACCCGTGGACAGGCAAGATTATTTATAGAAGGACCTGAGGAGTTAGAGGACATTCTGAAAAGAGTTTTCGGAATTTATAGTTTCTCTCCGATAAAACATGTTATTTTCGAGAAGCTAGATGATTTAGCCGAAAAAGTCGAACGAGAATTTAAAGATTTAGTGATTGGGCGTACTTTTGCTGTAAGAGTAAAACGAGCAGGAAAGCATCAGTTTACTTCAATGGATGCTGCTCGTATTATAGGGGCTCGGCTTTATAAATACTCAAAAGGTGTAGATTTAAAAAATCCGGAAGTTGAAGTTTTTGTTGAGATAAGAGACCAAAATGCATACCTGTATAACCGTATAATTCCTGGTCCTGGAGGTCTCCCTATAGGCGTTAACGGTAAGGCTATATCACTTTTTTCCGGCGGATTTGACTCGCCTGTAGCCTCATGGTTCGCTTGGAAGAGAGGCGTTGCCTTAGATTTTGTCTACTTTAATTTAGGCGGAGTCGATGCTGTTTATAGGGCTATGCGAGTGCTTAAAGTATTAGTCGAAAACTGGTGTAGTGGATATTCTCCAAAAGTTCATATAGTCGATTTCAGGCCTTTAGTCGCTCAAATTATGAAGAAAGTAAAGTCTCCTCTTAAGCAAGTCATTCTTCGCAGATTCATGTATAGAGCTGCTCAGAGCATTGCTGAGGAGGTAAAAGCCAGTGCACTAGTTACAGGCGAGAGTTTAGGACAGGTATCTTCCCAAACGCTCTGGAATCTAACTGTAGAAGAAGAAATACTAAAAATGCCAGTTCTACGTCCTTTAATAGGTTTTGACAAACAAGAGATTATGGATTTGGCTAGGAAAATAGGGACTTATGAAGAATCTTCCAAGGTAAGAGAATACTGTGCAATTGTGAGAGGACGCGCAGCGACACGGGCACGTCTCGAAGAGGTAAAGAAGGAAGAGGAAAAAATCTCCCCTGACTTAATAATAAAAGTCGTTAATGAAAGAGAAATATACGAAGTTTACAAGATTAAGCCGGTAGATTTCCTACCACGAGAAAACGTTGTTATAAATTTTATCCCAGATGAAGCTATACTAGTAGACGTGAGGAGTCGTAAAGAATACAATGCTTGGCATCCTGAAAACGCCGTTTATATAGAAGATATCGCTTTAGATTCTATTCCAAAAGAAAAAGTTATTATTTTATATTGCGAATCAGGAGAGATAAGCTTTGAGCTCGCTAAAGATCTCAGAGAGAAAGGCTTCAGGGTCTACAGCTTCGAAGGGGGCATTCCACAACTTAAGAAAAGATTTTGCTCCTAAATTCACTGATTGAAAAATTTATTTAGATTATTGGAGTAAATATTAAAGGGGATAGTATGGAGGATATTCTAGAGGCTTTAAATGAACTAATTAAAACTATTGAATCCGGCATCGAAGAAGGTACAGTGCCTGAAGGTTCTCGTATGTATTTACAAAGATTAGTAAGAGGAATACGAGATACTATAAGAGTTATTGACATAGTAGGTCGAGAGAACACCATACAAACACCCATTTCTCCCAGCGCGAGAAGTGCTATGTATAACCTAAGAAGAGCATTTTATGCCGTTGTAGGTAGACTAAGTAAAGAAAAGGGAATCGACAAGGAGAAGAGCATATCTGAATGGAAAAATATAGCCTCAAAGTTAGTCGATTTTCTTAATAGAGCTGGCATTTCTGAGGCCCCTACTAAAATTGTGCTTTCCTACAATATTGCAGAAGAAGATGGAGTAAAATATCTGAAATTCGACAAAGCTGAAATACTGTATTTCGAATTAGAGGGAATAAAAGAAGTAAAATTTTGATTAATAACACTACGTTTAGAAGCTGGTTTAAAGATTAATTCCCACTTTACTTACTCTTTCTACTCAGCTCTTCTAGGAGTTCCTTAGCTCTATCATAGTTTATCTTTCCTTCCCTAACCATAATCTCCACTATTTTATCTATTAATTCCCCCTTAGCACCTACGGAAATAGCGATATTTCTAGCGTGAAGTCTCATATGTCCTCTCTGAATACCTTCAGTTGCCAATGCTCTCAATGCAGCAAAGTTTTGAGCTAAGCCAACTGCTCCCATAACTTTAGCTAGCTCATCCGCAGACTTTACTCCGAGTATTTTAAGAGCTACCCTAGCTACCGGATGGGCTTTAGTAGCTCCTCCTACAATACCTACCGCCATAGGCATTTCAAGAGTTCCTACAAGATTTCCATCTTTATCCTTCTCCCACTTAGAGAGAGGCTCATAGCGCCCATTACGAGCAGCATATGCATGAGCCCCAGCTTCTATAGCTCTATGATCTTGCGCAGTTGCCAAGGCTACTGCTATAACTCCATTCATAATTCCCTTATTATGAGTAGCAGCTCTATATGGGTCAGCAGCGGCAAAAGCCCAGGCGGCAACTATTCCATCCACGACTTCCTCTCCTCCAATATCCTCTTTATAGATTTTAACTCTAGCTCTTACAAGCCTCTTATCAGCTAAGTTGGAAACTATTCTGAGGTATACTTTTCCACCTGTTATCCTTTCTATAGTTGGTGCTACGGCCTCTGCCATCGTGTTAACAACATTCGCTCCCATAGCGTCTTTTACGTCCACTATTAGATGTACAATAACCATCGGTCCTATTGGCGAGTCGATAACTCTCACTTCGAGATCTTTAGCTCCTCCGCCTAATCTTACTAGGATTGGATCTTGTTCATTAGCTATTTCTAATATCTCCTCTTTATGCTCAAGTATTGCCATTCTCTGATACCAAGGGTCTTTTACACCTACGACTTGTACTTGACCGATCATTATTGGTCCTGTATTTTCGACGTGTATTCCCCCGTCTCTCCTCATGAATCTTGCCGCGTTGCTCGCAGCTGCTACTACAGAGGGCTCTTCTAAAACCATGGGGACTAAATAGTCTTTACCGTTTATTAGAAAGTTTACGGCGACTGCAAAGGGGTAAGCCATAGTGCCTATAACATTTTCAATCATTCTATCGGCGATGCTTAGATCCAAGTTTCCAACTTTCTTAAGTAAATTTACTTCTTCATCTGTTAAATTGGCAAATTCGACGACTTTTTTTAAACGCTCATCTATAGTGAGCTTATAAAAGCCTGGAATTCTTGAAGTTTTCTTCATGCTTTCACCTATTGGGATAAATGTTGCTGAAAGGCGAACATAAATATTATTGCCGATCAGGAAATGCTAAGGTTTATAGCTTCGCTTCACGATATAACCATGGTAGTCTTCATGAATTTAAAGGAAAAAATCGAAAAATTGAAAACGAGAGAAGATGAATTTGGAAAATTGCAGCTCGATGTGATAAGAGTATTAACGATTTTTAATGGCGTGCTATGGATGAGCGAAATAATACCGGATATAATGAAAATCCATGGTCATGTCATGGATTATTTGCCTACTGAAAAAATGCTTGAAAAAGTTTTAGAAAAATTAGAGGATGATGGCATTATAAACGTAGAAGTTAGAGAAAGAGGCATGATGTTTTCCAAGGGAGTGTATAAAGACAAGCTTGTAAAGCTTTTGAATCTAAGAGAGGCAAGAACCCTACTTACATCAGACAATGTATACATAAATTATTTAAGCCGAAAAATGAAGATGTTACGTCGAGCTCTTCAGCAAAACGACGAATAACTCTCATTTCTAAGGCTATCATAGAATTCATAAACGAAAAATGTTTGCCGAGGAGACTCTAAACTTCTTGGCATGATATTCCTAATGACCTGTATAGCAGTTTCAGGTCGAAAACCGTACCTATAAACGAGTACGCAAGCTGCTATAGTGCCGCTCCTCCCAAGTCCTCCATAGCAATGTATTACTACAGGTTTTTTCTCATCGAGTTTTTCATCCACCCACTTTACCGCGTTTAAACACTGATCTATTGTCGGGATGTCAAAATCTCTTATCGGTAGGTGATATACGTCGAAATTCTTTCTTTTCAGAAGTTCGAGGTAATTTTTAGTTCCTCCAAAATGGTAAAGTTCATGATCTTCAACGAGGATTAATACTGCTTTTACTCCTTCCTCTTTCCATACTTCAATATCTTTAATCAACCTAGGTATTGAGGAAATCGCTATTCTCTTCTCTAATATCCATTTAAATCGTAGCCTCACAAGCTAGACCCCACTAAATAATCCAGTAGATAAATGTATAATGACGCCATGGTCTTCAGTAGAACTGGTAATTCTTTTCTTTCCTCAGTAAAGCTGGATAAGCAAACGTAATTATCCTCATTTATATCAACTCTTATTCTTTTAAGTACTTCAGCATCAAATAACCTCTCTAAGCTGTTCTTGAAGGTTCTCAAAATATGTACTATGGCTTGGCCAGTATATGATCCATCGTATACTGTTATTCCATCTGACTCAATAGCGTATCCAAATTCTTCTTCATAAATATCAAATCCTACTCTTCTAGATGTTTCCTTGGTCAACTCGATCGTTACAGCGATTGAGGAATATTCTAACCACTTCCTTCTTGCTGCTTTGAAATTCTTGTCTCTAAGATTTTTTATTAA
>QMRG01000110.1 GCA_003649235.1 Thermoprotei archaeon
ATTATAGTTAAAATGCTGATTCTCGGCGTTATAGCTACCATAGTTGAAGCATTCAGTCCATCCGATGTTGATAACTTACTGATTCCGGCAGTTTTGCTGATAAGCTGGCATCTAATAGGTTTTTAAATTTCATAATTTTTATTTACACCCGGTCTCTATGGCTATATACCTGTTATCTATAAAACCTCAATTTGCAGAACAGATATACAAGGGAGTAAAGAAGTACGAGCTTAGGAGAAAAGTTGGAAACTTGAAACCTTATTCTGATATTATCATTTATGAATCAGCTCCAGTAAAAGCAGTAACTGGCGTTATAAAGATTGGAAATATTAGAGTTTTACCTTCTGAAAAGGTAAAAACTCTAATCCTAGCAGGAGAGCTTGAGGGGTGCGGTAAGGAAGACTTAAAGTATGTTGTCGGGAAGAAGCCCATACTGGTTATTGAGATTATCGAATACAGAAAGCTTAGACGTAAGTTAGGATTGGAAGAACTTAAGGCCATAATCGACGGTTTTAAACCGCCGCTGAGCTATATTAGAATAGATGATAAAAAGAAATATGAGAAATTGATAGATAAGGTGTCGAAGCTAATCTAATAATTAATAATTCTTAAATGTAACCGTTTTTGGATTATTTCGGTGGATTCATGGTCGATACTGTTTGCTTTGACTTGGGAAATACTTTAGTGGAAGAGTTGAAAGAGGATAAGGCGCTCAGAGAAGACGGCGTCAGGAATCTCTATTCCGAATTAAGATTAGAGAGAAAAATCGAGTACGAACATTTTGTTGAAATACATGATAAAATCTGGATCGAAGAAGAGAAAGTACGGCTTAAATTCAGAGAGGTAAATGTAGAAAGACTTATCACACGGCTTCTAGGAAAACTAGGTATGAACCGTCCAGATATAGACCATCTCATCGATGTCTATTTCAGTCCTAAACTAAAATACGTGAAGTTATTTCCAGATGTCCTCGACGTATTAGAGAAGTTGAGAGAAAACGGCTACAAGCTAGTTTTAATATCGAATGCTCTGCCGAGCAATAAACTAGTATTTAAACACTTTAAGCTTGATCGTTTTTTCGACATAGCCCTCTTCTCTTACGAAATAGGATTACGAAAACCTCATCCGGATATCTTCCATGAGGCATTGGAAAGAGTAAAATCTTCTCCAGAAAAGGCAATCATGGTGGGTAACAATCCATTCGCCGACATAGCTGGCTCTAGACTTGTCGGCATGAAAACAGTGTTAATAGTTAGGCATCGTATCGGAAAAGAAGATGCTCCCGTGTTACCCGATTACATAGTGCCGTCATTATATCAAGTTCTCGACCTCCTTGCAAAATATTAAATTAAGACCTTCCAGTTTATCGATGAGATTGAGTATGAGCTCAGAGGTAAAATGGCACGCCCTTGCTGTAAACGAAGTATTGGAAATATTGAAGAGTAATCCTTTAGGCTTAAGCGTAGAAGAAGCTGAGAAAAGACTGGAAATTTACGGTCCTAACGAATTGAAAAAAGAAAAGAAGAGAGGTAGAATAAAGATATTTATCGACCAATTCAAGAATATCCTAGTCATCATACTCATTCTAGCAGCTGCGTTATCGATAGCAATTGGAGAAGTGACGGATTCGATAGTAATCTTAGCTATAGTAGTGGCTAGCGCTATCCTCGGCTTCGTACAGGAATACAGAGCTGAGAAAGCTCTAGAAGCTTTAAAGAAGCTAACGGCTCCAACGGCTACAGTAGTTAGGAATGGCGAGGAAATAGAAATACCAGCTAGAGAGATTGTCCCTGGCGATATCCTTGTTTTAAACGCGGGTGATAAAGTCCCCGCTGACGCTAGAATCATAGAATCTCATAATCTAAAAGTAGATGAAGCCCCTCTGACTGGAGAATCGGTAACCATAGCTAAGGTGGTAGAGCCATTGTCAGAGGATACTCCCTTAAGTGACCGTAAAAACATGGTTTACGCGGGTACTGTAGTTACCTATGGTAGAGGCAAGGCTATAGTTGTAGCCACAGGCATGAACACGGAACTCGGCAAGATAGCCGCTAGTGTACAGGAAACAGAGAAGGAGGAAACTCCTTTAGAAAGGAGGATGGTTGAAATAGGTAGAATACTCGCTATAATGTGTTTGTCAGTAGCTGGCTTCGTAGCCGCCGTAGGGTTCTTCATCTGGCATTACGAGCTATTAGAGATGACTATGTGGGCTATTAGCCTCGCTGTTGCAGCAGTGCCTGAAGCCTTGCCAGCAGTTGTTACCGGCGCCTTAGCTGTGGGTATGTACCGCATGGCTAAGAGAAAAGCTATCGTGAGACGGCTTCCAGCAGTGGAAACTTTGGGTAGTACAACTATAATTTGTTCAGATAAAACTGGTACAATGACTAAGGGAGAAATGACTGTACGTAAAATCTATGTCAATGATAAACTCATCGACGTTACTGGTTCTGGCTACGAGCCTAAAGGAGAATTTGTGTTAAATGGAGAAATCTTAGAAAACATGGATGAAGAGCTTAGAATGCTACTTTTAGCCTCTGCGCTCTGCAATGACGCTAAACTTGTTAGACAAAATAATAGGTGGATTATAAGAGGAGACCCTACTGAAGGTGCTTTAATAGTTGCAGCTGTTAAAGCAGGCATTGCCGAGGATGAGCTTAAAAAATATCCTAGAGTAAACGAGATACCATTTTCATCCGAAAGGAAGCGTATGACTACTATCCACAGCACGCCGGATTTAAAAGTTTTAGCTTTTATGAAAGGAGCTCCTGAAGTAGTGTTAAATCTCTGCGATAAAGCGAGGATCAACGGTAAGATAATGACTTTAGATGAAAACATGAGAAAGAAAATATTAGCTATAAATAACGAATTAGCATCTAACGGTCTAAGAAATCTAGCGATAGCCTATAAAGAGACTAGCAGAGAAAACGTCGATAAACTGTTGGGAGAAGAGTTTGAGAGAGGATTTATTTTCCTAGGATTAGTTGGGATGATGGATCCTCCTCGTCCAGAGGTTAAAGAAGCTATCAACCTCTGCAAAGATGCTGGGATAAAAACTGTGATGATAACGGGCGATCATAAGCTCACAGCGATCGCTATAGCTAAAGAGCTTGGAATGTTTAAAGAAGACGATTTAGCGCTTACAGGCGTCGAATTGGAGAAAATGAGCGATGAGGAATTAGAGCGGATAGTGGAGAAAGTCGTCGTCTATGCTAGAGTATCTCCAGAGCACAAGATGAAGATAATTAGAGCATTGAAGAAGAAAGGACATATAGTCGCTATGACCGGTGACGGGGTAAACGATGCACCAGCTTTGAAATCTGCTGATATAGGAATAGCGATGGGAATCACGGGGACCGAAGTAGCTAAAGAAGCTGCCGATATGATTTTGGCAGACGACAACTTCGCTACTATAGTAGCCGCCGTCGAGCAAGGAAGAGAGATCTATGAAAACATTAAGAAATACCTTGTTTATTTACTTAGATGCAATATAGCAGAGATCATAATCCCTCTTTTCGCCTCACTTGCCGCTCTACCTCTGCCTTTCACTGCTATACAATACCTGTGGATAAACTTAGTAACCGATGGATTGCCAGCTTTAGCTTTAGGAATAGATCCTGCAGATCCTGATATAATGAAAAGGCCTCCCCGTGATCCTAAAGAAGGCATTTTCACAAAAAAAGATGCCTTGCTCTTCCTGGTAGCGACTCCGTTAATCATGACTCTGATGCTGTTGGGCAGTTTCTATTTAGATCTTAACGTTCTAAGAGAAAATTTAATCTCAGCGAGAACACAGATGTTTATTTCGATGATAATGATGGAGCTTACGATGGCTTTGTCTTGCCGATCGCTTAAATATCCAATATGGAGAGTTGGAGTATTTAAGAATAAGTACTTGATTCTGGCAATAGCATCGTCGATACTTATGCAGCTAATGGTTTTATATGTTCCAGCGCTACACCCAGCTTTCGATGTAACATATCCTTCTCTAGCAGATTGGACTATTGCATTAACTCTATCTATAATATTACTGCTTATAGTCGAAATTTTAAAAATGCTTGTAAAATAAGAACTCGGTAGTGAAAGGGAGTTATTTTGAATAATAATAAAGTTTAACGTGCTAAATTGTAGCAATATTTAATATAGCGGTTATAGAAAAGATGGAGCTGAAGAATAAGCCATGTCTTCTGGATATAGTATTTTCACGAGAATCTTTTTTCCATTTTTATAGATTAGGATAGGATTTCCTTTAGCATCTATAGTTATATCTGGTATTCCGACACTGGGAGGATTAAAAACTCTATCTACCTCTGCTTTTACTTCAGGTTTTATATTCTGAAGGTATTTTTCTCCTTTTTCCGTGATTTTGTAAGCAGTTATGTATCTATATTTGCTGGTGGCTAGGCGCAATTTATTGATTAAACCTTCTCTACGCAGTTTGAATATATCAGCTTCGGCTTCCATGCTTATATTAGCTATTCTAAGCGTGCCATACCATATGACAGTAACTGGAGTATAGTCGTAGTCTTCGAAGACCTTCTCGACTATTCCATGGTATATAAGTGCCCAAAGCGCGTAGTTTTTAATCCATTTCTCCATTTCTCTCTCGCTCCTAGTGTATAAGCTTATGAGATATAGGAGTTTTTCAGAATCTCGGCTCAGCTTCATCTAGCCTTCCCACCTCCAAAATGTAAGAATACTCCTAGAATTATAGGGAGGAGCGTAGCTATAGAGGAGACTATGGTGGATTCTATTGGTCCCATAAACCAAGGAGCTATAGCTACGGCTAACTGTCCTAAGCCGAAGGATCCGAAGATTATGGATAGCCAGAATGTTAACGTGTTTAATCTATCCAAGGCTTCCTCTATATGCGTATTAATCACCATCAATAATCCGTCTATCTCCCTCTCTATAGACTCAAATAAGTCTCCTATAGTCCTACACCTGTTCTTGACTGCGTGGAAAACCGTG
>QMRG01000111.1 GCA_003649235.1 Thermoprotei archaeon
CGCTAAAACCGAATATCCAGACCTAGCCTGGGAGTTAGTAAAAGAACTTTGCAAGCCTGAACTTATAGCTAAATGGGGTTATGAAACCGCCCACATAGTCACGCGCGACGATGCCGTCCTAGGCTCCTATGCAGAAGAGCCATTCTTAAAGTGGGCTACAACCGTTTTAGAGCATTCAATGCCAAAGCCAGTATATAGTGGCTATAAGAAGTACACGGATACGTTTAAGAGGGTGGTAGTCGATTACTTAGTAGCTGAAGGTAAAACACCGGAAGAATGCTTAGCGATATTCGCTGAGGAGGCGGCAAAAGAGTTGGGTAGTGAAGCTGTAAAAGAAGTCTAAAATATTATTTATTTTTTCTTTATTTGGGGATATTATGAGAATAATCCGTTGGATTAAAGTTCATTTGGCGGAGCTAATTTTAGCTACATTTCTACTGCCGGCTTTAGTAATTCTTATAATTTTTCAGTTAATACCTACTATATGGACGATATGGTTTAGTTTTACGGATATGGCGCTAATAGGTAAAAAGCTTATCCATCCTAGTTTCATAGGATTAGAAAATTATGCTAAACTTTTAAACGATCCTATTTTCTGGCAATCGATGAAGGTAACGTTTGAATATTGCCTTGCTTCTTTAGTTCTACGCTTCGTTCTCGGCCTCCTAGCAGCACTTTATTTAACATCTAAAACTTTTAAAGGCAAAACTATAATGGCCGCCGTATTTCTACTCCCCTACATAATCCCGGGAGTTATACATCCATATGTTTGGATAAGCATGCTAGATACCAGGTATGGAACACTTAATAGAGTTTTGATGCTCTTCGGAATGCCTCCACAAAGCTGGGTGTATAAAAGAGCTATGGAGAGCGTTATTATGATAAATAGCTGGGCCGGCTATGCTCTAGCCATGCTAGTACTTGCATCCGCAATAACCAGTATTCCCAAGGAATACTATGAAGTAGCCGAGATATATGGAGCTTCAAGATGGCAGAGATTCACCAAGATAACTCTTCCGTTAATTAAATACCCAGTGATGCTGTCTATGATCCTGATATTCAAAGAAGATATAGACGACTTCACATACGTCTATATGTTTACTGAGGGTGGACCCCATTATAGAACTGAGCTATTATCTCTCTACGCTTATCACAAGGCTTTCGCCTATTTTGAACTGGGCTATGGATGTGCCGTGGGCTTTGTGATAGCAATACTTGTGTTCATATTGACTTTAGCTCAGCTAAAATTGGGGGGGACGTGATATGGCGAAGGATATCCTAAAGAAAATAGCTGAACCAAGTCTTCAGGTAGTAGGTTATGTAGTCTTAGCGGTAATGTTTCTCTACATTTTAACTCCTCTCGTTTGGATGTTCCTAACAGCTTTTAATCCTGAAGGAGGACCTTTCCTAGAACTACCAAAAGAATTCACGTTAGACAATTTCATCATGATATTTACAGGCGGGCCTATAAAGGGAAGAGCTGGAGCAGCTCATCCATTCTATATGAGTAGATGGATTCAAAACAGTCTATTCATAGCTTCAGTCGCCCTATTGCTAGTCGTCACGATGGCTTCAATGGCCGCATATTCTTTATCACGTTTAGACTTTCCAGGGAAGAGCCTTCTAATGACTTTTATTCTCTTGATAGGCTTCATGCCCTCAATGGCTAAAATACTACCTCTCTTCAAACTCTGTCTAATGTTCGGCTTCGTAGACAACCTTTTTGGTGTAGCAGTTGTGATAGCTTCTAGTATACTTCCCACTCAGATCTGGATACTGAAGGGATTTTTCGACAGCATACCGAGAGAATTAGAAGAGCAGGCCTGGGTATGCGGTTGTGGGTGGTTTACAACCTTAATGAGAGTAGTCCTACCGGTTGCGGGTCCAGGAATAGCCGTAGTTGCGCTCTTAAGTTTTCTCGGTGCTTGGGGTAGCTTCACAATACCACTTATCCTAATTAGATCTGAGGACTTGTATCCTATATCTCTCGGTATAGCTTCAGTGTTTGTACATAATCCTGGGGAGATAGGTCTTGCCGTAGATTATGGCCCGCTCTGTGCTTTATCAATAGTATATGCTATTCCATCTCTAGTTATATATTATCTTACTAGGAAATACCTTATGCAGGTTAGATTGGGTAAAATGGAGGTAAGATAGATGGTTGAAATACGTCTAGAAGAGGTGACAAAGCGTTTTGGAAACGTTCTAGCAGTGGATAGGATAACGTTAAAAGTTAGAGATAAAGAGTTTATAGTATTACTGGGGCCATCAGGATGTGGAAAAACGACTACTCTTAGATTGATTGCAGGGCTTGAAAAAGTAACTAGTGGACGTATCTATTTTGGAGATGAATTAGTGGATGACGGCAAAACAACCTATGTAGCACCCCAGTATAGAAATGTATCTATGGTCTTTCAAAGCTATGCACTTTTTCCACACATGAACGTATTTGAAAATATAGCTTTCCCAGCTCGCATTAGAAAACTTCCCAAGGAAGAAGTTAAAAAGAGAGTCTATGAACTTGCTGAGCTGCTTAGAATAAAAGATTTACTAGATAGAAAACCTCACGAGCTTAGTGGAGGTCAACAGCAGAGAGTTGCTCTTGCTAGGGCTTTAATGATAGAGCCTTCAGTCCTTCTATTAGACGAACCTCTTGCCAATTTAGACGCGAAGCTGAGAGTGTATATGAGAGCTGAGCTTAAAAGACTTCAAAAAGAGTTCAAATGTACGACTATCTACGTTACTCATGATCAAGTCGAGGCTATGAGTATGGCGGATAGAATTGTTGTTATGAACCAGGGTAGAATTCAACAAGTTGGTACGCCAGACGACCTGTACAATAAGCCGGCTAATCTATTTGTAGCGGGTTTCATCGGCAGTCCTCCAATGAATTTTCTTGAATGTTCGATTGATGGAAAAGGATTCTTAGATTTTGGTGTTTTTAAACTCAGAATGCCTGAAGATTGGATTACAGCAGTTCAAGAAGTAGGAGAAGTGATCTACGGTATCCGTCCTCAAGATATAAGAGTCTATAAAAAAGAGAGAGAAGGAGCCGTGGAATTTACAGTTTATGTAGCTGAACCACTGGGAGATAGAATCGTATTAACTCTAGCTAGAGATAATTTATGGATTAAGGCGCTAGCACCGCCAGAATTCACTGTTGAAATGGGAGATAGGGTATGGATCTCGTTTGATTTTACAAAGGCACATTTATTTGATAAAAGAAGTGAGAGATTGATAATCTAATATTGGAGAGTGATAACACGAGAAGACGATCTAAAGGATCATTGGCAGATTCCTCCATATCTATATATCGGCAAAAAGTAGAGTTTGAGGATGAAATCTTAGAGGATCTCGAAGCTTTTGGATTGACAAGGGTTGAAGCTAGGACTTATGTAACCTTGCTTTCTTTTGAAGGAGCTACTATAGGCATGCTGGCTCGTAGCATGGGGCTTCATGTGCCTCAGCTCTATGGAATACTGGAGAAGCTTGAGCGGAAAGGTTTTGTAGTAGAACAACCTGGACGGCCTAGGGTCTATAGGGCTGTTGAGCCTCGATTAGTGCTTAATAGGATTCTCCAGGATACCTTAAAGAGGAGTAAACGGATTATAAAAAGACTTTCGGAAATTAAAAAACGGGCTTATCGGCTCATAGTTCCTCCAATATGGGTTATAAAAGGAGGTAGGAATATAGCGGATACTGCTAAAGACATAATTGAACGCGCCGAGATCGATATACTCCTCTCTACAAATCATTTCCTATTAAATAATCTATTAAAGCCATTGAATAAGGCAAAAGAGCGAGGAGTTCAAATATTCGTTTCTCTATTCCCTCTGAAGATATCCGATAACCTTGTAGAAAAAGCTGTAAAGATCGGGAGGGTTAGATTAAGCAAAAGAGGAGACTTTATACTCATAGCCGATTCATCCACGTGTTTATACGTCCAACATGCTCTCTTTAGCGTATTAAACATTAAAGGCTATGCATTGCTCACTGAAGAACCTAGCCTTATAGATCTCTTTATGCACAACTTCATAAATAGATGGACTTCCTCTCAATCTATTAACGATGAATTAAGCCTTAAAGAGTTCCCTAAGACCTATACATGCCACAGGTTGGCTCTAATGGATATAAAACGTCTTTTAGAGAGTGGGTATAAAGTACGAGTTGAGATCAATGGTTATGATACTAAAAAAGGATCGAAACATAAAGTTGTAGGTATAGCCAAAGAGATAGTAATGGATCCAGAAGAGGGAATATACAATATACTAGTAGAGACTAAAAAAGGAAAGTCTGTAAGAGCTGGCGGCATAGACGCCTACTTAGAAGACTTAGCGGCTAGGACTATAACAATCTTGAATATAGAAAATGTTAAGTAAAATTTAAAAATCGGATATGTCCACACATACTGGAGGATAGAAAAATAATGAATGAAAATTTCAACTCTCTAGACTCCGTATTGGTTAGACACGCGAAGAAAATAGTAGACGAAGCTACAGCTCTACGAGAAGACAGGATAAGCTACAGAGTTCTAATAAAAGAATATAAACCTCGCTGGGAAAAAGAGGCTCAAAGATTAATACATAAAACTCTCAATAAGCCTGTTTCTCTACTCGGGAAGGATTCTGGTTATGTACCAGCTAAAGGAGCCGAATGGGTTTGTGTCTGCGATCTCTTAGACGGATCACTGAACTTCGTCTGCGGGCTTAAATACTATGCTTATAGCGTAGCTCTAGCTCATAAAAACAATTTCATCTATGGCCTAGTAATCGACCTACATGACATGATAGTATATCGAGCCGTGAAGGGACAAGGAGCTTTTATGAAAAACATTAAGAATGGAACTACCGTAGACCTTTC
>QMRG01000112.1 GCA_003649235.1 Thermoprotei archaeon
GTAAATCCTTCCTCTTTGGCTATCTTCACGATTTCTACTATATCATCGCGTAAAAGAGGCTCTCCGCCCGTTATCTGAAGAGCTTTAGGCGGTACTGGAGCGAGTTTTCTAGCTTCTCTTAGCATATACCTAATATGATTTAAAGTCGGTTCATACACATAGCCTGCCCTTGCTGCAAAGAAAAAGCAATACCAGCAACTTAAATCACAGCGGTTAGTTGCAACTAAATTTAATAATGCTGTATGCGATTTATGACGAGGACATAAGCCACAGTTATAAGGGCACAGTGTTAAAAGAGGTACATTAGTATTTTTAACTCCTTTACCATCAAACTGCCACTTTTTAAAACGCATATATAATTCGTAGTCTCCCCAGTAAATTTCTTCAATTTCCCCATGCACTGGGCATTCCTTTCGTATCCATACTTTTCCCTCTCTTTCGAATATTACTGCCTTTAATAGTCTCAGACAGCTCGGACATAAGGATAAGGTCTGCGTAATTTCGTGTTCACCATCTTTCAATTTAGGCTCTATTTCTAATGCTAATTCATAATCCTCATGTAGTTTCGGTAAGAGTTGTTTTCTGAGTTCTTTCCCTATTTCTTCAAAAGCCTTTATATCAGCTTTAAGCAATTCCGAGTAGTTCACAGAAATTTCTTCTACCGTCGCCATATTATCACATTAAAATCGAGGGTACATGTCCAACATATAAGCTTTTCATATTTTTTACCATATGAAAAGTATGATTTTTTTATTGCTCTGTGAAAAGAGCTTTTAAATTCTTCCATGAAAATTCTTTAAATATTCTAGAAAGATAAATTATACTTATAGAACCTGTTAGTAACGCTTCGAAAACTACGATCACGCTTCGAGTTAATAGCGTGACTAATATAGCAGTTTCTTTTGGTACTCCAAGCACTACAAATGTGGAAACCATGGCGATATCTAAAGCTCCAGCATTAGCCGGAATTCCTAAGGGGATATTGTCCATAAGACTGTAAATAGGATATGCTACGGATAAGGTCCAGAAATTTACATCATATTCTATTGCTATGAAGAATAGATAAGGTATGGCTACACCTAGTGACCATTGAAGTAATAGTATCAGAAAGCTTCCCAATATAGCCGCTTTGTATTTTTTCATTATCCTAAGAGAGAATTCAAAAGAATTAAAAAAATTATCAATTTTCTTTTCAATGTCTACGTTTTTCTTTCTTAGAAAAATAAAAATTTCTTTAGCTATTTTCTTAAAAACTTCTCGTAGAATATGGATCTTCCCTAATAGAATGAGAACTAGGAATATTCCTAGCGAGGATAGAAATACTATCATAAGACTTTGACGGTAGATCCCAGAGTTTACAGATCCCTGGTAAATAGATAACATTATAAGCCCTGTCGTTATATAAAAGAGAAAAGCCAAGGCATTTAATAACCGGTGTATAACTACAGTCGCCGCTGCCCGGCTCATATCCAGATCATAATGTTTTTTTAATAATATCAAACGAAGCGCTTCTCCTGTTATAAAAGCTGCTGGTACGAGCATATCTCCAAACCATCCTACAATCACTATTAGTATAGAATCTTTTAGTTTTATTTTGGGACAGATAATTTTTATTAAGATAAACCAAGCTATAGAATAGGTTAAGATAAATAGTACATCAATAAGCAAGATTAGTGGTATGAATAAAAGATTAATTTCATGGATCTTAATGAGTATGTAGCGTAGGTCTACTCCTAAAGCATATATATAGATTACGAAAAAGAAAACACCCAATGATAGAAATATTAGGGATCTATTATTTCTTAAGGTTTGTGTGATTTTCATTATTCTGCTCGTAACTATCTATGAAAATGATATTCTAACTTTTTTCCCGGCAAAGTGTTCAATTATTTTTTCTGCCTGAGGTTTTGGAAAGGGAAGTCTACGTGAATAAACTCTGTTAATTCTTACGTTATATTCAGAAGTACCATCTGGAAGCCATATAATGTCTACACCTTGTATCCTTACCGGGTAAAGTATCTGTTCTATTAGATCTCTAATACTAGGAAATTGTTCAACAAATCGAACTCTCCCATAACCTTTAGAAGATAGAATTTTTGCAATTTGAAATAGTATTCGTTTTTCTATATTGAAGGAGTTTTTGACGAGAAGAAAGGTGTTATCATTTATACGTATTGCTTTTCTAAATGAGAGTTTTTCTAATTGTGGATACTTTTTTTCTTTCAACATTACTAATTCGTGTGCTATATCAACGTCAAGCTCGGCTATTTCTCCCATTTCTAGCCGTTTCTGATCCTTAGGGCATAGTACTTTGGTTCTAGCACAGAAGTAACATATCGGTAGCTCCATATCAACACCTATTCATCATTTTCTCTCTACCTATTAATTTAATTTTTGTCATCAACTAAGTTTTGATAAATGCCTGATAGTAGATTGGTTGCTTCCTACTAGGCAATATATATATTAAATAGATATTTTTACATATGTCAAAGGGCGGAATAACTTGAATAGAGCAAACGTACACCTAACCGAGAAACAAATCGAAATTCTGCGTACATTATTAGCGGAAAGTAAGGTAATTAAAGTCTTTACTGTTGAAAAAAATCAAAGCGCACTTGCCAAAAAGTTAGGGATAACGAGACAAGCATTAAATGTTCACCTCAGAAAACTCAAAGAAGCTGGTTTCGTTAGAACAGGGCGAGGTTTTATAGATTTAACCGATAGAGCACTCGAGGCCTTAGGAATACGTACAGCTGAGGCGTTTGTAGCTATAAAGATAGAGCCTAGAGCTAGGGGACAGGCGTATACCCGTATAAAAACTCTTCCTGTAGAGAGAGTGTATAGAGTAACGGGAGATATAGATTTATTAGTGGTTATAAATCAAGCACTTCTTGACGATTTTCTAAAGCAAATATCAAAGATTGACGGTGTAAAAGATACTACTACATATGTAGTTATTGAACGACTTGTTTAAGTAAGTGGAGATACAGAGTAATAAGATATGTTACCTTCTTTATCTATGATCGCCATTATGGGTATTTTTCTCGAGCGAAGAGCCCGTGTTACTATGTTTTCTAACTCTGCGAAGGTTACCTTAAGTCCTTCACGTAATCCTATCACCAAGTATTTCATAAAACTCGAATTTTCACCCACTTTTCGAACACGATATTCTATAGTTACACTACTGAATCCTTCTTTAACTATAAACCCTCTCTTCCTTAAGTCATAGTATAGGGTGTATTTAATCCAAAATAGAGGGTCTCTCTTTGAAAAAAGACTGATTAATTCTATTTTGGAAACTTCTTTATTTTCTTTGTAAATCTTTATTCTACCTTTTTCTACCAAGTATAAAGCTTCTTCTGGAAAGAGTCTTAAACTTCCATCATTTAGAAGCGTTCCATACTCTCCTTTGTTCTGTAGAGATGATACGTCTTCTTTTTCTCTAACTATTATTACTCCATTTAATAATGCGGCTTTTGCTATTTTTTCCTGATTCATTCTTTTCTGCCCATTCTCTGTATTTATCGATAAGCTTTATAGGTTTCTATCA
Source organism: Thermoprotei archaeon (assembly GCA_003649235.1). Taxonomy (GTDB): domain Archaea; phylum Thermoproteota; class Thermoprotei; order Thermofilales; family B69-G16; genus B69-G16. The sequence goes on from QMRG01000112.1 coordinate 3,551, forward strand.
GAGATAAACTATTGGTGGTGTCGACTTGGTTAAAATGCCAGCTCGTAAAATTACATGGGATTATGTAGTAGATTTATGTAAAAAATTAGCCAAAAAAATCAGAGATGACGGCTTTAAACCAGACGTGATAGTCGCTATTGCGCGAGGTGGATATGTTCCAGCTAGGCTATTATGTGATTATCTAGGCGTAACTGATCTATTAAGCATTAAAGTTGAACATTGGCTTGAAACTGGAAAAGCGGAAAAAGAGGCTAAGATCGCTTATCCATTCAACTACAATTTGTCAGGGAAAAAAGTCTTAGTGGTTGACGATATCTGTGATACTGGCGATAGCTTCATTATAGCAGTCGAACACATCCGCAGAAATTCTAAGCCTGACGTTATTAAAACCGCCGCTATGCAGATAATCCCAGCGACGTCAAAGTTTACTCCCGATTATATAGTTGAAGAATTGAAATCATGGGAGTGGCAACTATATCCTTGGTGCGATTATGAAGATAAAACAAACTTGATCAAACGTATAATGAAAGAAAATCCAGAAATAAAATCCTGGAGCATAAAGGAAATTAAAGATAAATTTAAAGAATATTATGGGGTTGAATTCAAAGAAAGAGAATTTGAAGAAGTGCTTTCATATATGGAATGGATCGGTCTTATTGAAACGGTAGAGATTAACAATAAGAAAATGTACAGCTTGAAGGTATCCTAATGAGTGAAGTATTGAATTTTTCTAATGTTTTTTTCCCAGTCTACATCAAAGAATTACTTGAATCTCCATCAGAATTCGATGAGCATAGACTTTTTCTAAAGATTGGAATAGGAGACCTTGTTCTTAAGATTCGAAAAATTAGAATTATAGCAGAAATTTTGGATAAAAAGGAAGGATCCAAATGGATAGATTACAAAATATACGATGGCACAGGTGAAATAACTATGAGGATATGGCATGATACGAGCTATATTTCATCTTCAAAATTAGAGCTCAAAGATTTATATGTTATTTTTGGATTCTTTAAAGAATTCAGGAAATTTCGATATATTTCACCAGTCATAGTAAGAAAATGTAGTAATGCGAATTTCGAAGAATGGTATCACCGGATAGAACTGGTTAGAAGTGTGATCATTAGAAATCTATCCCGAGTTTAAGACTACTTGTAATGTTTATATAGTTCTGAGATATCCTACCTTAATGAATGATGTATTTGCCGAGTACGTAGCCGAAAGGCTATGAAGAGCCATTCATGAACTGA
>QMRG01000113.1 GCA_003649235.1 Thermoprotei archaeon
GCGTAAATGGTGTAGTCTTAGTAATGGTATCGTTAATCACTATATTGGCTTCATCAGGAGTATCACCAACCTTAGCGTCCACGTTAAGCGTCGCACCAGGTTTGTAACTAGCTATAACAACTTTATTACCACTCCACACCTCCGCTACATACCAGCTATCCTCCTTTTCAGCGCCAGATACACTATCCAGATAATAGGTTACACCGTTTATGGTAACTTTCTTATAAAAGTACAGCTCCACGTGAAGCTTATCCCCATAAACAATAGTACCTGGATCACCCGGCTTAAAAGTATATGGAGTCTTCTTCACATAAACACGGCCACCACTATAAGCCCTATGTTTAAACCTAACTCTAACACCGCCAATACCCTCAGCCCTAGCCCTAACCGTAATACTCTTGCTCGATGGAGGAGGCTGCTCCTCAGCTATAGTATATATTATCTTGCCATATGTAAGATCCCAAGCGTGTAAATAGACTTCTCCATCTTTATCCGCGCTTAACGCTCTGACTTTTATGTAGCTTTCTCCACCTACACTAGTAGAATGCCAGAAAGTAGCCTTGTATCTTCCCGGTGTATTGCTTTCATACGTCAATCCGCTGGGTACACTACTCGTAACTAAAGTATTAAATTGAACACCTGCTTTCGCTCCTCCATCTCCTCCTACTGTCTTTATCTCTATAACTTTAACTCCTTTCCCAGTGAGGGGGTTGGGAGCCTCATCGTTTTCTATAACAAATTTTTCGTCGTGAACGATTACACCGTTTCTTTCAACCGTAAGCCTAACTTCTTTAGGATAAGAAATAAAGTAGTATTGAAACCTTAGTTTATCACCTCGCTCTGCGCCTTCAGGAATTTTATACTCAACGGTGAAACCCTTCCACAGATATTTTCTAGGAGGTTTTTGCCCTCTATAAGTTGATAGCTCAGCCATGTAATAGCCGTCGCTATCCACTTCATAGCTAGTATCAAACTCCTCACTAACCAAAGATTTCTTGAGCCAATCAAGCCAAGGTAATTCCTTTACATTTACTTCTCTTCTAGCCCACGCGTAGTGACGGTAAAGTCTAAATGGTCCTATAGTGCCTTGTTCTTGAGCTTTAACAAGGGTCGCTGGAATTAGAGTAATTAACAGAATAGCTAAAAGCAGTATCCCTATCCTCTTCACGGTTCCACCCCTAAAACCCTAACGTAAACCTCATAGCTAGGATCCACGACAGGAAATGAAATAGCTAAGTATACAGCATAGTGACCCGTATTCGGTAATATTGTAACATTCCATGGGGTGCCTAGTCGTCCTTTAAGACTTGGACAGCTACATATTTCGCCGTGTTCTGGATATGGAATATCTGGAATACCAGAGCATTCGAGTATTCTCGGCAAACCGACTACGACAGGGACATAGGTTAGATTCCGCACTATCTCCCTACCATGCTCATCAGTCGTAACATAAACGCCGCTATACGGCTCAAGCCAAGCGCTAAAGACGTATTTTTCACCACTATAAGCCATAAAATCGTATCCACAGAGCTCTAAAAACAGCTGACCCTCTAGCCTCATAGGAATAACGACATCACCATAAACGTCAGATTTAACTACGAAAGGCCAGTTATCCCAAACCATTATAGTAGCATTATTAACTCCATCGTCGAACTCCAAAAGTATATAAAATCTGCTTCTCCAGCCGCTATATTTATGGAAATTATAGAATCTAATATAGCCTTCTTCTATGCTAACATCACAATCCCATATTTTCTCTCCAAATTTTGGAAATATCTTTGTTAGGTCTGGGCTTAGCTCTCTAAGCGTCCATGCTTTCAATACATATGGTAGGTTTTTTAGTCCGCGTACGTAGTGTAGTTCTATTGTATAGTTTCCGTTTAGAACCAGTATTGTCTTGTTAAACTTGTAGTATGGGAATATCTCGCTGATAGTCTCATTCTCCGTAGCGCCTGTTAGATTGTACCAGCCAAGCCACCATGCGTGTGTTCCGTTGTAGGGAAGCTTCCATAAGCCCTCTACGGTTATTAAGGTGGTCTCGTTCACCGCGATAGTGTAGGGCAATGGGTAAGAAGTGTGGTTTACGATTGCAATCGCGTTGTCAGCGTTGCTAACTATTCTGAGAGTATACTTTCCCCTGACTTCTTTCTTTACTATTTTCTCGAAGAAAACTTCTAGACTATGAGCCTTATCCATAATTAACTCTACCGGCAGTTCTACACTTTTGCCGTCTAGAGTGGCGTTAGCTAATATCCATCCTTGTGCTGGCGTACAGTTTATCTCTATTTTTGTCCTTGTGTACCATGTGCTGTTTCCGAGAGTGCAGGTGCCGTTTCCCCTCAAGAAGACTGTAAGCTTGTACTTTGGCAATTCCTCAAAAACCGCCTTTAAAGTAGAATTAGCTCTAACTTCTAGGTAGAGTTCTTCATCCTCGATAACCTCCGTGCCATTCAAAATCCAATACCTGAAAAGCCAGTACTCCTCAGGCTTAGCAGTTAAAGTTATGTTAAAAGGTTTATAGTCTCGCAGTTTGCCGTTATAGTCGATAGAGCCTTTGCCTTCGATATGCAAAGTTAGAACTATCAGTTCTGGTTTAGACTGTGGTCTTGGCCAGAACAGATAAGCGGCTATAACAGCGGCTACTATCACGGCTACAAGTAGGAGCTTTTTCCAAAGCTCCATAACGCTAAATTCTAGGTATATGTCGTATATTTTCTCAGCGCACATTTTATCACCTATAATTTTAATAACGAAATTAAATAATAATTATTACTGATTGGGTTAAGTGGATTAAGGTTGTAGCATCACTGTGATTCCCAAAATTTAACAGGGCGGGTTTAAAGGATCAATATTGCCGTAGATAACACACCTGATTCTACGCTCGTTAAAGAATATACACTTGTAGCATTTAGATTCTACGGGCTTTGCTTCTACTTCATATAACTGAGCTTCTTCTACAATAGTAGAAACAGGTTTCGATTCAAATCCTAACAGTTCGTAGAGCTTTGAAATAGGTGTAGGCCCTTCAAACACTTTCCGGCCTTCGAGGATTAAGCATGGAAGCTTTCTAACTTTAAAACGTCTAAATTTCAGCGTTGCAATACCTCCGAAAAGCTCCTCGAGATAGTGCAGATAGTCGCTGAAATCCTCCCTCTTGCACCCGACCTCTACTACTTCAACGTTCAAGTGTTGCTTTACAAGTTGCGCAATCTCTCTATCATCCCTACTTATAAACAGCAGATTATCGCTTTTCCTAAGCTTCAACATGCCCAAGCCACGATATAATATATTAAACATATTATTAAATAATTATTATTACGATGAACGCCCAGAGCATCTAATAATGTTAAAATAATAGTTTTAATAATTATTAATGAGATGAAGATAGCTACATTTACAAGCGGTGGGAAGGGAGGAACTGGGAAAACAACGTTAAGTAGCTTACTTATACTTGGAATGAGTAAGTCGGGAATTAGGACTCTACTAATAGATGCTAGTAGCGAGGGAGGCGCTAGTAGATTACTGCTTGGAAATCCTGAGCCTCCATATCTACGCGATGTTTTTGACGGCAAAACCCGGCTCGGGGACGCTATAGGATTATTCGAGATTACTAACTACTGCGAATTCTACATGCTTCCTAACATCGGAGTTCTCCCCCGCGTAGATCTCAGAGAGTTTTTCTTGGAGCTTAGGAGATTTGGAAAATTCTTCGATTTGGTAATAGTGGATTTGCCCGCATTTCAGGATTCTTGGTATCACGGCTTTAGCTTGAACAGCGACATAGTGGTTAAAGTCGCAGAGCCGAACCATTCAAGCTTTGCAGCTTGCCTACAGTCTCCTCCGGAAAACGGAAACATCGTATATGTTCTGAACCAGCCCCGAATATACCCTCCCAGCGTTACCAGAAAATATCGAGAGAATTTAGAGGCTAAAACTGGAAGCGAAGTTCTGGTATTCCCCTACGAGCCCGCTGTCACCATACTAAACCCCAGTAATGCAGAGAAGGTGCTGTCTAAGATAAGCCCAAAATTCCAGGACAGCCTCCTCAAGCTCGGTTTCAGACTCGCAAAGCCAAAAACAGTTAAAATATACGAGTATGGGTGATTTTATGGCAATTCGTAGGAAGGGTTTAGGCATAAAAGTTGAAGAAGAGTTAGAGTCAGATAATAAGCCCGTACAGCCTCAAACAGATTTTAAGCCTATGGTCGAGAAGCCAGTAGTTATCCCATCCCAACCTAAAATGAGCGTTGAAGAGTTCAAAAACATTGTTAGAAGTTTAGGCGGGGATACTGAGTGGATCGACAAGATCGATTCTAGGCTTTCGCAGTTAGAGTCTGAGATTAAAGAATTGCAGAATCGCATAAACAAGCTACGGGCAGAAAAAGAGAGACTGCTTGCTCTAAAACAAGTTCTAGGTTTAAGCTGAAACTATGAAGCTATTCGAGAAAGAAGGAAAGAAGCTAAGGGAGCTACTGGTAAGTGAGAGACTTGACGAAGAGGGGATTTCCAGAGTAGAGAGGGATGAGGCAAAACCCGTTGAGCCCGAAAAAAGGCCTGAAGAGAAGTCTTCTGAAAAGAAGAAGTTTAAGTTTTCAATTTCAAAGCTGAAGCTTAAGAAGCCTAAGCTTAAGAGGCAGCTTCCCAGGCTTAGGAAAAAGCCCAAGCCTATAGTCTTTAGAAAATCGCGTCGGCTATAATTGCAAGCTGCCATTTTATTTACCTCCACTTTTTCAAAAATTCCTTGTTTAGTAGTTCAAAATATCTTTTTGCTCATCAAATTTTATTGTTATTA
>QMRG01000114.1 GCA_003649235.1 Thermoprotei archaeon
ATAAACCTTGCTGTATTCTTAGAAGAACAGAGAAAGATCTATCTTTTTAACTTCTATACGCGTAACCCGTTTAGTAGCTGGTAAAGCTACATTATAAACATAGGTGCTTTCTATCCGCGTTGAAAAGACGGAGCTATTATGAGCATGCCCATGTATTACAAGTGTAGGCCTAATCTTTTTTATAATTGTTTTCAAGCGAGCAGAGCCTAAATACCTCCATATCTGCGGCTTTTCTCCTTTAAGAGTGTCACAGATAACAGCGTAGTGGGTTATCAAAATTACATAGTTATTTTCCCTCTTGGCCTTTATCAATAATTCTCTAATTCTTATAAGCCTCTCCGCATATACAGCGGTAATATTTGGAATATGCTTAGCTTGCCATGATGTAGGTTTGTCTAAGACACCTCTACTTCCCACTAAGCCGATTCTAGCTCCTTTTACTTCAATCTGTTCATAGCTGTCGTTTAACCATAATATCTCAGGATATTTACGGCGTATCTCTTCTTCTAACTCTTGATATTCTTCGTTGCCGAATACGGCATAAATTGGACCATTATACTGAGATTTTATTATAGATAAAACTTCGCCATATTCCTCAATTTTTCCTTTAAAAACCATATCTCCAGCTAAAATAAGCAGATCTACATCCGAAAAATCGAAAGCCGATACTGCAGATTTGAATAAGTCCAAGTATTTAGGCAGATGGGCGTCGGAGACAGCGGCTAGGTTAATGCTTTGTCTCATAAACTTCAAGATACTTAATAACCCGACAGTTTAAAATATAAACGGTAACATGAAGCCGAAAATTCGAAGTTTAACTCTAGAAGTTTTAGCCGAAGATGTCTTAACAAGCTTAGGCTACAATATACTCGATAGGAATCATAGAGTTAGAATTGAGGGAGTAGATGTAGCAGAAGTAGACTTAATAGCTGAAAAAAATGACGAAAAATATGCGGTCGAAGTAAAAGCAGGGACTATCTCTGTAACTGATATAAGGCAGGCTTATACGAATGCCCTAATTTTAGGATATAAACCTTTAATTATATGTAGAGGATATTCTGATGAATCGGCCAGAATACTGGCAGAACATCTAAACATCGATGTAGTTAAGCTTCAAGATTTTATCGTACTATCGACTCCTGAGGAAATCTACAATATATTCTTCAGTACTCTCGTTGACGTTCTCCTAGAAACGATAAGTCCGGCATATCAAATATCCAAAAAACGAGAAGTAGACATAGAACTTTTAAAAACAATTATAAAAGCAAAAAATCTCAGCGATGCAGCTAACAAGCTGGGAATAACCGTTAAAAAACTAATCGCTAAGCTGAAAGAGATAGGATTGGTCAGAAAGACTGAACATGGAGTTAAAGATTTCAACTTCGTAAAGCTTCAAGCTCTATTATCGTTAATCTTCATGATGAGAAAGTGAAGAGCTATGAGTATAAAAGCCGTCGCCTTGGATGTGGATGGCGTAATCACGGAAATCAGTAGTGTGTGGCGCTATATTCACGAAAGACTTGGAACTCTTGAAGCGGCTAAGATAAACGCGGAAAAATATAGGCGAGGCGAAATAGACTATGTTGAATGGGCTAGGCTAGACGTTGCTTTATGGAAAAACGTAGATATGAAAACTATAAAAAATATAGTTGATTCGATACCGATTAGACGTGGATCTAGTGAATTTTTCAAATTTCTTAAACACTGTAGATTAACGATAATAGCTTTAAGCGCGGGACTAGACGTTGTGACTGACCGTTTAAAAAGAATGTTTGAAATAGATTATGCCCTAGCTAATAAGCTAATAGTAAAAGACGGAATTATAACTGGAGAAGTAGAAGTTTATGTAGGCTACTACGATAAAGGCGAAATTTTAAAGAAAATATGTAATAAAATAGGAATAAAGACAGAAAACTGTATAGCGATTGGAGATAGCGAAGTAGACATACCAATGTTCGAGGAAGCAAACATAGGAATAGCGTTTAACCCTAAAGATTGGAAAACAGCGGAAAAAGCGGATATCGTAGTATACTCCAGCGATTTACGAAGCCTAATACCTGTAGTAGAAATGTTTATAAAAACCTAGTTAACCCTTTCTCCTCCTCTAATACTTTAAGGCATTTCTCCAGTGATAAACGCTTATATTCCAATCCATAGCTACGTAGCGTCTCTAGACAGTTTTTCGCTAGCCTAGGAGAGACTAGTATACCTCTAGCATCGGGAACGTCTCTGCGAATATAATCCATATACCGCTTCAACTGGATTACAGCATCTAATCCTGCAATATCTTTCTTCAACTCTATTATGACTAGGCGTCCTCTAGAGTCGAGAGCATATAAATCAACAAAACCTGGAGGCAGTTTTTTCTCAAACTCTACTATCTTCAATCCTTCCTCGATAAGCTCAGGTTTCAAGATTATGGCTTTACGCATATCCTCCTCATCTCCTATCATAGAAAAAACTCCTTTATCCACCAAGTCAGCAACTACAATCGCGAAGATATTATCAAAATACACCAATAATACTTCATGAGGCTTCTTCCTAATACTCTTCATAAAAACCCTCCCATCTTTAACTCCAAAAGTTATCAGAGAGCCGCTAGGTTGCCAATTAACAGGCTCATAGCCGAAAGGTCTATGAATTAAAACAACGCCATCAGGTTTTACAATACATATCCTCTCCCCCATGGATAGCTTTGAAGAAGACCTACCTCTATACCTAACCTCCATAGAGGCAAATATCATCACTAATTTTCTTTCTCTAACCGCCTTAGATAACAGCGCAACCCAATCTCCATTCCTATAAACTTCAACCTTCTCCATCAACACACCCTAAATACAATTATCAAATCTTTAAGACTGTCATCATTCTCTCCAATAAATACAGTACTATATCTACTACTACACTTTTTAAGTATCTCATCAACCTTTACTCTAACCTTTTTAAGCATAGAAACAACAACACTACATCTATCCGAGCTGAGTCTTTCAATCTCACGTAACGCTTTATCGATATCCACTTCATGGAAAACAGTGAAACTGAAAATATACGAAAACACCTGATCCCTGAAAGGCATAAATTCCACACAAGCCATTATCAAATGAGCATTCACGCATATTTTCTTTTTAGCTTTTTTCAACATATTTAGAGATTTATCAATTCCAAAATATTCAAATCTATTAATATCCACACGTTTTCTCAAAAACTCGTAGAAAAAACCCGTGCCGCAACCAGCATCTAAAATTATTCCTCCTAAATCCTGCAGAAGTGATAAAGCTATACGATACTTGGCGAACTGTTCATCACGGTAAACTTCATCATAGGAATTATAGATCACGTCGTAATCTATCTCGCCCACAAGCTGAAAATACGGCTACCGATTATATTTCTATTCGTTAGAACTCACATAATTACTCTTTTTACTTTAATTCTAGCTTTTTAGGCGAAGTTCTAATCAATCGAACCAAGTAACCCTTTTATAAGTCCAATAGAATCCATAACTCGCAACCCCGAAAAGGGGTATGGTGGATTGAATATGAGTAGGAAAATATTAGTTGGATTGTTGGTATTAGCGCTATTCCTAACGCTACCATTAGCAACCCCCGTAAACGCCGCCACAACAAAATGGTGTATCGAAATAGACTGGAATGCCAACGAGCCTCTAGCTAACGCCGACGTAATATTCACAGTATTTGATGTAACTGATAATGAGCCAGTACTCGTAGCCGTAGGCACAACCGATGAAGACGGAAGACTTTGGTGGGATTCTGCTGCATGGTGCAACGCTACGCCAGTAGATGAAACTCACAGCTTCAATTATACATTATTAATAAATGAATATGGTAAAACATTCCTACTAGCATGGTCGCCAGACACTACAGGAGAATTTCCAGACACCACAGGCGTGTCATGGGCAACAATCGAATCCTTTATAGGAATATATGAAGACGACACCGAAGTAAAAGCTCCAACCCCAATCTACGCCACTCACCGCTGGGGCCTCTGGTTCCAGGCAAGAGATTACTGGACTGGGCTACCGCTCTACTTCAAGAAGAAAGTAGCTGAAGATATAGCCTACTTCCAGGTATACCTGGTAGATCATGCTGCAGTTCCAATAGAATGGGATGCTCCAGGAAATGACACTTATGCAGCTATATGGGAAGCCTGGGGCAACGAAGATGCTTATTCTGTGAGAGAGCCTGGAAGCGACACCTTAAAACTATTGAATATATCCGATACCAGAGTAGAAACTGATCCAGCAAATTGTTACGTAATCACCGATGTCTTCAACACCACACTAGTAAAAGAGTTATGGTGGCTATTAGGAGTAAGCCACCAAGACACCAGTAAAGCCCTTAAAGTACAAGTAGGCGAAGACGTATTAACATTCAATTATTTAATATCAGCTAAAACTGTCGAGCTAAATGTCACTAGTAATGTAGGATTCTATGGATTCCATCCAAGTGCCACCTATACTCTCACTGGAAGCGCTGATAACAAGTATGGTCCAGTAGAAGATTATGCATGGACTAAATTCAAAGGAGTTTACATACTCGACTGTAACGGTAGCTACTTTGATTACATCTGGCCTGTAAAGGTAGAATTTAAAGCCTTTATCGACGGTAAATGGAAAGCCATAAGAGACGGACAAGCAGACCCTGATTACGGTTATGCTCCTTGGGAAGGAGTTGACCCATTCACTGGAGAATATATAGTTGACGGCTTCTTCTGGCTACCCGACATAAC
>QMRG01000115.1 GCA_003649235.1 Thermoprotei archaeon
AAGATAGCTGGAATATGAGTATGACAGTTTATAAGCCCCGGAATAACGATTTTCTTAGAGCAGTCTATTATTATACCCGTTTTTTCAGAACATTCCCCTATTCCAGCTATCGTCCCTTCTTCAATAAGGACATCTACTTTTTGATGTACAACTCCTTTTTCAGTTATCAAGTATCTACAATTTTTCAATAATATGCTCTCAGTCATTGCTAATAAGATAAAACTATGATTTAAAGAATTAACGTTTTAATGGGTAGAAAAGAGCTGAAAATAACAACCAGGATTCGATGTAATCTATAATGTCTTAGAGGAAGATCAAAACATACACCAGCTAGCTCTTAAATAAGCTAGTAGAGCTATTCACTTCGGGCTTTCAGGTGACGTTTAAAGCAATGTCTAATATTCTACTGATTTCAGCTTTAGGCTCATCTAAACTATTAGAAGGTTTAGGAGTTAAATTCGTCGTTAAGATAGGTTTTAACAAGCGTACAACTTCTGGAGTTGTTATATTTAAGCCTTTAATTTCTGAAAAAGATTCTAAAACTTTCTTATACTCGACCCCGGAGTAAACATAAGCCTTACCTGGCGTTACTAAGATAACCCTATCAGCATTTAAACAAATAGATGTCGGGCATGCCGCGTCATTAAAAGATTCAACTATTACGAGCTCATGTTTCTCTAATAGATATTCCAGAACTTTATCGATTTCCATTCCTGAGCTATAAGATATTTGAAGAAGATCCTCGATCTCTATCTCCTCTGCCTGGAGGAAACGGGATAAGCGAGTTAATATTCGATGGAGTGGCCGTGTAGTCTCCCTTAAAGTATCTTTGATGACATAGTGTTTAGATTTAAATGAGTGTTCTTCGATTTTTGTAAGTCTGGCTAAGGCAGCTTGGCTAAAGAGATTTTCAACGATATCTAGATATCTGTCAAAGCCTGTTTTCTCTGAATCGGGAGGAACGATTAATATATCGAATGGAGATAAAACCTCTATTGGCTCAACCTGATCTGAGGCTTTCCAAAGTCTATAAGCGTCGCTTCCAACCAGAACCCTCATTTCAAAACTCTTTAAAACAGTATCATACTGGTTCCAAGCATTATGAGCTCCTACTGGCTTAACGGCTACAGCGTCGACTCCTCTACTTCTCGCCTCTTTAACTAGACTTGCTGTTAAGCTAGTTTTCCCTGAGTCAAATTTTAATAAGCCGACTATCAAGATGAGCATAGCTATCACTCTAACGTCCAGCTATGCTCTGAATATTTTATGAAAATGGATTTTAATTTAACCTCCTGGAGTTCCATGCCAAGGACTATCTTTCCAGACGGCGTCCCAGAAATCATTTTCAGTAAACGTTTCTCTTTTAGCTATTTTATCTCGGATATCCTCTAGCAGTTTATGATGTTTTAACTCATCTTCATGTATAGCCCATAAGATCATTTTAAGCCTGGAATCCTCGACTTTTCCACTCCATTCCTTTGCAAGCCGGATCATTTTAGCTTCTACTTCTAAATGTTCTTCGATACTAGCTTTCAAGATTTCGAGCTCCTTCTCCGTAAGCATTGGCGAAACTTTATTCAAAAAATCTAGTATGGCTTGATAGAATAAGCTGTGTTTTTCAGAATCTTTAGCTATACCCTCTAGCAGCGCTTTTAAAACAGGATGTTTAAGCCTTCCAGCGGTTTCCTTTAGCTTTACCGCGTGTTTCAACTCTTCTTTAACTGCAACTTGAACTATAGAATTCAAATCAGACATCTATACACCTTAATATTATCTATAACTGAAACTATCTATAAGTTTATCTAAATGATAGTTCTAGTGGCTATTCATTAAAGAAATAGACCATGCAATTATAGTCCGAGTCTAAGGAGAATTATATTGACCAGAAGTAAGGTGAGAATCAACAAAGTTAGATAGAAGGAATCTTTATCTCGCTTAGCTAGATCAACTGCTAATGCTAGGAGGGAGATTAGCGGAGAGAGGAGTAAAATCCATACACCAACGATGACGATGATTTCGGTAATCCTAGCGACTGATAAGAATACTCCCAAAACCAAGAAGATAAGCGCCAAATTAAGCAAAGTCTTTAAGACTCTCTGATAATTTCCAGCTAGAGCTTTGCTATTCCCAGTCTTTCCTCCTAGAAAATGATACCGCTTCATCCTGTACTCGTTAAGATTTATTAATATATTAAAATATCTATCAAGCATCCTGCTCCGCGTTATGTGACTGTATTTAAGAAACAAGAACTTAATAAATAATTATCTTATAGGCCTATGCTCTTTAGAATCATTCTTATTGATAGGAGAAATAGCAACACTCCAAATATCCTTCTCAACATAACGCCTTTAATCTTTAATGCTAAATGACTGCCGAGCTGCGCTCCTAAGAAAATCCCTACCACTATAATCGCTGCTATCGTAGGCTCCGTTAATCCTTTAAAGAGGTAGACTAAAGCGCCTGTAGAAGAGGTTATACCTATCATGAAAGCACTGGTGGCTATAGAAGTTTTAACCGGAAGACCTAAGATAAGGTACATTATCGGCACTTTTACAGTACCTCCTCCTATTCCTACCAGGCTTGAGAGCATGCCTGCAAGGAATGAAGCCAACATTCCAAGGTAAAGCCTTCTTCTAGACAATACTCCGCCTTTAGCCTCGGTCTTTCTCTCGCTTCCTCGTATCATTCTTATAGAAGCATAAGATAGTACTGCCCCAAATATGAATTCTATAACTTGAGGTTTTAAGCCTATAGCTACCCTAGCTCCAAGCATAGAGCCGAGAACTGTAATGCTTTCTAGGAGAATTCCATAGCGGAAATCTGTCTGTTTTTTCGAGGCATAGACTAAAGTTGCCGATAGCGAAGTCATTGTAACACATACCAGGCTTATAGCTACGGCGTTATGGATCGGTATATTGAAAAAGAGTACTAGAGAAGGCGTTATTAAGAAACCACCACCAATACCCAGAAGTCCTCCGAAACCTCCAGCAATTAAGCCAAGAATAAAGAACAGAGGAACTGTGTAGAGATCTAGGCTTAAAGGCATTGAGGACACCGTAATCTCTAAACAGAGCTAGTATATCTTTTTATCTCTCAGTCGATAAGATTTTACGTCACCCATTATTTACCACTAAATGATACCATGGTTTCAACATCGTTGAAAGAAGACTCTCTACTAACTCGTATCTTAGATTGGTTTGGACTTAAAAGAGATATTATCGTCATGGTGGTAACCGTTCTCATACTGACTATGGGGAATCAGATATGGATAAGGTATATCCCTAAGTATTTAGAATATCTAGGAGCTGGAGCTCTTATAATCGGATTATATGGCTTTATAGAACGATTAGTCGGCGCTATCTACCAATATCCAGGTGGAGCTATCGCCGACAAAATAGGATCTAAAAATGCTCTTATATTATTCTCATTGATCTCAATTATAGGCTATGCTATTTACTATTTTTCGCCGAGCTGGGAGTTCATAATCCTAGGAACCTTTTTCGTCTTAGTGTGGGAAAGCATGTCCTCGCCAGCTATATTCTCTCTCATAGGAGAAGTCCTCTCAAAATCTAAGCGAGCTATGGGGTTTAGCGTGCAATCGATACTTAAGAGAATTCCTATAGTACTGGCTCCTCCAATAGGGGGCTACTTGATACAAAGCCTAGGGTTAAGAGAAGGCATGAAAATAGGCTTTATCATTTCAATTTTAATGGCCATACTGGCTATAATAGTACAGAAAAAGTTTTACACAGAGAAAAGAAAAGAGAAAACTGTTGAGAAGCTACGTTTAGCCGAATTATGGTCTGTAATGGATCGAAATCTCAAACATTTACTAATAGCCGATATACTGGCTAGAACCGCTAGTTATATGATTAAAGTATATGTGGTACTCTACGTCCTCAACATAATAGGCGCCCCGCCCATTTATTACGGTTTTATGATATCTGTTCAGATGACTACTTCTATCTTAGGTTATTTACCAGCAGCGAAGCTAGCGGATATTTACGGGAGAAAACCATTCGTAACCGCTACTTTTCTCTTCTTCGCCCTATTTCCTCTAGCCTTAGTATCTGTAAAAGATGCTTGGCTCCTACCCTTAGCCTTCATAGTAGCCGGGCTTAGAGAAATAGGAGAACCCGCTAGAAAGGCTTTAATAGTCGATTTAGCCGGAGATAAGTTTCGCGGCAGAATTATCGGTTTGTACTACTTGATAAGAGAATCTACAACTATGCCGGCTCCGCTTATAGGCGGCTTTCTATGGCTAATTTCTCCAGAAACGCCTTTCTATGTAGCGTTCATTATAGGGACTTTAGGAGTATTTATATTCACGGCTACTCGATTAAAATAGATTAACCTTATCTCATTAAACTACAAAAAACTTTTATTAAGGTTTAGAAGATTTTAGAAATCATGCTCATCCTCATACTAGCGTTTATCGCCGGGATGTTGCTCGGCTTCGCGAGTAAAAAAGAAATTAAAATAGATCCAATACTCTCAGCGACCGTAGCCGCGATAGTTTTTTATATAGGCTTAGAGATAGGCAAGAGTCAAGCTATATTCAATATAGACTTGCTAATAATCTCTTTAGTACTTTCCCTTCTCACAATAATATTTTCAGTCCTATTAGCGTATATGCTAACTAGAGGAGGGATAATATGCTCTACATAATTCTACTCTCATTCATCGTCGGCATTTCTACGGGCTTGTTTCTAGAAATCGAGTTACCG
>QMRG01000116.1 GCA_003649235.1 Thermoprotei archaeon
CCTCCAGATTTAATGGTTTACTTCGACGATCTCTACTGGAGGAGTGCTGGAACATTTGGATGGAGCTCGAATTATCTTAAAGAAAACGATAGAGGTCCAGATGACGCTGTCCACGACTGGCGCGGAGTATTTTCGATCTATGATCCTGAAGGAACGATAAAATTTGATAAGAGACTCTTCCGTATTGAGAAGGTAAGAGATGTAATTATGGAGGTAATGAGGGGTTGAAGAAGACTGAAATAAAAGTAATAGGTTTTACTTTTATCATGATTAAACGGGGGATTGATTGATATGCCTGAAAGAGGTTGTGTGGTCTGGCTAACCGGGCTTCCGGGATCCGGTAAAACTTCAATAGCCAGAGCGACGGCTCGTGAACTGCGAAACATGGGTTTACGAGTCGAAATTTTAGATGGCGACGAGGTTAGGCGGTGGCTTAGCCCAACTGAGGGCTTTACACGCGAGGATAGAGAGAGACATTTGCGCAGGGTGGCTTATGTCGCTAAACTGCTAGCCAGAAACGGCGTTATAGTCCTATGCTCCTTTGTTTCACCTTACAAGAAGATTAGAAAAGAGATCAAAGAGATAATAGAGAATGAGAGCATTCCATTTGTAGAGGTATATGTTAAATGCAGCTTAGAGGAATGCATTAGAAGAGACCCTAAAGGACTATATAGGAGAGCTTTGAAGGGCGAGATTAAACATATGACAGGGTTAGATGATCCGTTCGAAGAACCAGAAAATCCTGAACTCATTCTAGACTCTGAACACTTGACTGCTGAAGACAATGCTAGGATACTGTTGTCAAAACTAAAAGAATTGGAGATTGCGGGTTGAATGTTTGAATGTCTGATGTGAGACTACGCTACACTACGCTGGTTAACTACACTGCTGCTATTCTGAAAGTAGTTATGTTAACATTATCTGCCGTTATCGTAACTAGGAAATTAAAGCCGGAGGAATACGCTCTCTGGGGACTCATTTTAAGTCTCAGCGGAGTTTTCATCTCTCCCTCACAGCTCTGGAGAGGATGGAGTGCCAGGTATGCGCGACGAGGATACAACCAGGCTTATAGCACCGGGCTTTTTCTCACACTCATATGGTTAACGATGGCACTCCCAATTTACTCTACTCTCTCGGGCATATACGGCCACATGCTCGGCGGCTTAGGCGCATACTACCTCCTGCTCGCCTCGCCCTACATCGCGATTTACATACTTTATACTTTCCATCTCTCGTTGTCTAACGCGACAGCTCCAGTATACTCAGGATATTCAGACCTTATCATGGGATTTGTTAAGCTATTATTAACATATGCTCTAGTGTTAGTATTGAGAATGAGATTGGAAGGAGTAATCTTAGCTTCGACACTAGCGTTAGTCGCCGGGATTTTAACAATAGCTGTTGGACTTAAGAAAAATGGTATAAAAATTAGAGGAGTAAACTTTAGATTAGTAAAGGCTTGGTTTCGAGGATTCCCAAATCCTCTGTTAAGAACCATAAATACATATATGACAAATGCTGATCGGAGTTTACTACCATTAATCGTACAGAGTGAGATTCCACTAGCATATTTAACGGCAGCTTATACAGCTAAATTGCCTCTACAGGGTGGATTTAAGATAACAGCCGGGCTTTACTCCAGATTTTTAAGGAGAAAACGAGGCTTAGATGTTGAGGAAACTCTCAGGTTGATATTATTACCTTCGACTTTCATCCTTTTCACTATACTAGCGATACCCGCTACACTAATGTCAGTTTTGAGACCCGAATATGTAGAAGCTTATCCTGTGTTTATGCTAGTCGCTGCATTTGCATATATTAACTTGCTGCATAACATCTTCCTTACTACGATACAAGCGGCCGACACAATAGATGCTAGAATTGATTTCTCGCTGAAAGATCTTCTTTTAAGTGATTTGTTTAAATCTACAGCCGTGAATACTTTCAGGAATGTAGCCGCATTGATATTTTCGTTGTTGTTACTGGCCACGTTTCCCCATATGGAATACGTTTTCATAGCAGCAGTATTCCCCTTATCTTGGCTGATAACCACTATTGCATCCATAGTGTGGATGTACTTAAGAGCTGGTAAAGTTACAAAATTTAGATTTCCATTAAAAGATTATATTTCGTTTCTGATCGCTGGAGCCGTCACTTACATTTACTACATTGCCTGCGACGTTCACGAAATAATTGTAGCCTCTTTTTGGCAAGATATACCCCAGCTAATCCTACATACTGTTACAGCTGCCGCAGTTTATTTAGCCGTAGTACTGCTTCTATCCAAATGGACTCGAAATCTTCTCTTCGCAATTTTTAAGAAAATAGTAGAATTTCTTTAACAGCCCAGAGTTTATTCGATAACATAATCTTAATCGCCTTAAAACTTAAAAACGAAAATATCCCTTAAACCTTGATGAAAGTTCTTATCTTGCATAACACACTCAATTCTTGTGGAGGAGGAGAGAGAGTAGCTCTTCATACAATAAAGGCGCTGCAGGATGCTAGTCATGAAGTCGATTTAGGAGTTGTGGAAAGGACTGATTGGAAAAAAGTCATTGAAATTACTGGCATAAAGCTCTCCAGAATTCCTCACGAGACTTACCTAACTGAGAAATTGAGAACATTCGGCATCTACCAGAGACTTCTGTTATCATACTATGCTCTGAAACTTGCAAAGAAGTATGACCTCATGATAAATACTCATGGCGACGCTATGATCACTTCTACTCACGTTACCTATATGCACTTTCCTACACTTTTAATGGTTACGGGAGAATGGGTATGGTATACGAAATATGGCAAAAACCCATTTTGGAGAGCCTACTTTGAGCCTTATAAGTTGCTTCAAAATTTCCTCTCGAAACGCGCCTTAGAAAACACAATCCTGCTCACTAATTCTAAATTCTCTAAAAATGTAATAAAGAAGTGGCTAGGAAAAGAAGCTTTAGTCGTCTATCCACCAGTTGAACTTCACGATTATCTCCCCCTGGCGGCTTACGAGAGACGAGACGATGTTGTGATAAGTATAGGTAGATTTGCGCCTGAAAAAAATTGGCATTTGCTCCCTAAGATAGCGTCTAAATTGCCTGATACAAAGTTCTACCTCATTGGATCTCTTTCGGGATACTACAAAAGCTACTTTGAACACGTGTTGAGGCTTAAAGAGAAGCTTAACGCTGAAAACCTGCTGATATATCCGAACGCCCCTCATAAACTAAAGCTAAAACTTCTATCTGAGGCTAAAGTCTTGTTACACCTCTATCCATACGAGCACTTTGGAATAAGCGTTGTTGAAGGACAAGCGTCTGGTTGTATTCCAGTAATTCACAAGTCGGGTGGACAATGGTTAGATATCGCTGAGAATGGAAAGTATGGAATAGGCTATGATAGGCTAGACATAAATGATATATTAGAGTGCGTGAAAAATGCTTTATCAAGATGGTCTCTAGAAGAGGCTAGCAAAATGTCTGCGCACTCATTGAAATTTTCTGACGATAGATTTAGGAATGAAATATTAAAAATTGCCGAAAGGTGTGCTGAATGAGGATATGTATTCTGGCCTTTGATGGTTTAGAATATGACCTAGTTATTAGGTGGAGAATGAAAGCTTTAATGCAAGAATATTACGGTAAGTATAATTCTCCTATAAGTCCTACTTTTAAAAAACCTCATACTCCTTCAGCATGGGCTTCATTTATAACTGGCAAAACTATTGAAGAACACGGGATTGATGGTTGGTGGACATGGGGACGTTTTTTGGACTGGCTTAGATTTAAGCCCCCTCTGAGATATATAAAAAATAAGAGCAAGTTTTTAAGGAAAATAGGTATAAGGCCTAAGTTACATTCTATAGAAGAAGTACATACTATATTCAATGTTATTAAGCCGTCTATACCTTTATTTATACCATCTTTTACTGAGCCAGTACATTTTCATTACGAATTAGCTGATGCTATTAGAGAAAGCATAAATGCTTATGTTAAAAAAGTCTGGGAGATCCATCGCTATAGAAAAAAGATATTTCTAGAATGTCTGAATAAAGACTGGAAACTACTTATGGCATGGTTTGACTTGGCGGATCTCTTAGGCCATGTTTTTATTAAAAAGAATCCTATAAAGCTCTTTAAGGGCTATAAGGAGTTAAACGATATAGCGAGTCTAGCTAGATCTAAGCTAGCTAACACGGCTATATTAATTGTAAGCGATCACGGCATGAAGCCACAACCTAAAGGAACTGGAGATCATTCACGCTACGGCTTTTGGAGTCTTAATGTAGAACCTCCATTTAAGCCAGAAAAGATAACGGATTTCTACAGATTGATAATCAAAATCGTTAATGAATTATAAAGATTGAGCTGAAGTAATAACTAATGACCTCTAGTTTTGAAGTATTAGACCTTTGAGAAAAGTTTTTCATATTCTTTCTAATCTGCTATGTAGAGAGTTCAAAACTCTTGGTGCGAAAAATGAAAGTGCTTATTGTCGGTTTAGACGGATTGGACTACAACCTGGTTAAGAGATGGAATATAAAAACGTACCAGCAGAAGTGCTGTGGTAGACACTACGTGGGGTTTGCGAAGACCTTGTACACGCCCATACTCTGGAGCTGTTTCCTAGTCGGAAGAAACATCACGCATGAGTATAATCTTGAGAGATTGAGGAGAAAGAGAGCGATAGACGGGCTTAACCC
>QMRG01000117.1 GCA_003649235.1 Thermoprotei archaeon
CATGGAAGCGTCGATAATAGCACTGCTTCCCTACTTTATCGAACATTTAATAATTTCAACAGCTTTCCTAATCCCACTCCTAATAACTCAATGGCTTCGCAGCTCCCGCCTAAAACATAAATCCAAGCCGTTAACTTATATACAAATAGGCTTCTCCATAGGGTTTCTAGCCAACATCATTGGAGGCTTTCTTGGAGCATTTATCGTTCAACTACCACTACTCCCTCTACGATTACACCAGGAAAACATGCCTTCTCAGCTTATAGCCTATAAAGTATTCCTCTACAATATAGTTTTCAAAGCTATATACATAGCCTCGCTCTTCGCCTCACTCCTACTCGTAGAATATGGAATATATAGACTAATCCTCGAAAAGCCAAACAAAGCTAATTTGAACACAGCTTCAAAATGCAATCAAAACCTTGAAATTTAAATTATCTCCATTTTATCTCAAATTCTAACGGATTCTCAACTTTCAGAAATTTAAAGTTCTCAAAGTCCGATACATTTTGAGTCCACAAGTAATCAATTTCATCTTTAGCGGTGTAAGCGAGCACTACGTCAAATATATCCCCGTTCTTCACATTGTTTTCAACAGCATATTTTAACGCCTCCCTTAAATTTCTCGGGTAGAGCTTCCTTATCCTCTTAGAGGATAAATATGTAGTCGCTATCTTGGACGCCTTAGCCGGAGATAGAGGCTTCTTAACCCTTCTAGAAGTCACAACAGAGTAAAACTCTAATATATTCTGGATGGAGACGTATAGTACGTACAAACCTCTAAGCCCGGCTAATATCACCAGTTTTGCCTTTTCACGATAAGGGCTTAAAGCATCGTGGGCATAACATAAGATCATGGTATCTAACAGTATTTTCTTACCATAATATTCGGTTTCTTCAAACGCCTTTCCGTTAACGTAGATTCTCATATATCTCTCTCCTCTCGATTCTACCTGGTACTCCTATTTCAAGCGGCTCTTCTAAAAGCTTCTCTAAAACCTCATCTGGCGTTTCTTTAAGCAACCTAATTATCAGCGTTTTAGGCTTACTAACTGTGATCTCTACTCTATCCCCTTCCTCTAACCCTAACTCTTCAGCGATCATCTTGGGAATATAGATTTTACCTCTTATATATTTGGTAATTTTCTTCATACCAATAATTTTTTACCATTATAATACTTATACCTATTCCTAGCAACCGAAGTTTAAGCTTTAAATTATTTCACACTGAGATCGAAAACTTTCTCATTTTCATCAACTAGACTTAGAGAAATCACAGACGCCAGCGAAGTACTCTTAAACCATTAGACTTTAAAATATCGAGCCGCTGTTGCTCTCCTAGCACATCTTCCAGAAAAAACTCTCTCATAGCATATTCACAACGTATAGCTTCTTCAATTTTCTTCTAGCCAGTATGATAGAAAAAGCAGCAGCAATACCTACTAAACTCATACCCACAGGGTTATCCGGCCTATTCACGTCTATCTCGGCTATGAAAGCGAAAAATATTAAAGTCCAAAGCGGAGACGTGGCTAAATCAAAGATTTTAAGCGGAGAAATCCACTCATAGCTTAAAACCCAATTCAGGTAAACTAGGAAGACTATTATTAGCGAGAAAACACAAAGCACGGCTGGCACTTCTAAGCTCCCAGCTATATGAGGTCCTATCAACAGAAACGCCGACCAAGACGAGCCTATCAATGCCAGTTTAAAAGCGCTTGGAGGCTCTCTTGAGCCAGAAAGATATCTCTTGGAAACCTTTTTAGAAACAACTACTAACAGTAGAGCTGTAAGCAAAGCTGATAGCAAGTGAATAGGAGTAGTCTCATACCGGAAAAATAGGTAGAATAGAGTTGAAACGCTTAAGAAAACCAGGAGAATTAGAGACAATCCCCTCCGTTTAAGCCAAGGCTCTGCTCTAACTTCAGGATGGAAAAGCTCTACCAATACGATCGGTATGGCTATACTGAATACCGAGTGGTAGATCGTAAGCATGACAGTCCACACCCAGTTTACTCCCAACCATCTACCATACCACGCCAATATCCCTAAATCCGGCCAAGTAGTAGAGAAAAAACTCTTAACAAGTAATCCCTCCTCTACGACACCATACGCCGCTCCGAGCAGAAGCAGAGTATACGGGTTTCTACCCCACCTAACCCAAGCCTCTCTTATCAACAAAGCACCGCAACCATAGAAAGAAACCAACAATAGCATAGTTAGCGGATTGAAAAACTCTAGAGGTGGACTCGAGCTTGAAAGCAACTCTGCTATTGCTGGAGATAGGAATAATAGAGCTAAAATAGGCTTAAAACGGCTTTTCTTCACGCTCATCTCAATGTTGAATTGTAGGTTATGGTTTATAATATTTGCGAAAATTTTAGAAGGTTTATTTTATACTTTATCATGGGGTCTCTATGGAGAGAGAAAAGATCGAGCTGTGGAGGAAAGCTGCGGAGAAAGGCGAAATTTTCGACGATTTTAAAGAAAAATCCCTCTACTGGAGCTGGCGTACCGACAACTACGCTGGCTTCGAACTTGAAAACGGAGTATTGAAAATGTATACCGGACCTTCAGAAGCCCTCTACTACTCCAACGCCGAGATCGCCGATGGCTCTTTCGAATACCTACCCTGGATCTTTAAAACCTTTGAAGCTAAAATAAAGCTAACAGGCAGACACTACGGCAGCGCTGGTTGGGGCTTCTGGAACTATACAATGGTAATAGATCCCTGCATGCCCATATGGTTTATCTATCTAAGGTGCAGAGGCCCATATCCGCTTCAAGGATTCTTCGCCCAAGTCGGAAACCAGTTTGAGCCTATAATCCTCTTCGAAGAATCTACAACTTTTAAACTAGCCAGTCTCCTATCCAGAATCCTTCCAGGAGTTATAGGCGTGAAAATTCTATCCTCCAAGCCTAAAATGCAAGATTTAAACCTAGAAGAATGGCACATCTATAAAATTGAATGGAGAAAAGAAAGTATAAGCTTCTACATTGACGACGCTAAAGTAGCAGAAATTCCATACAAAACAGGAGAGATCAAGGCTAGAGCAGACGTCTGGATAGACAACGCCGTCTTCGAAGCCAGAAGAAATGACGCAGGTAGAGTATACAGACACGTAACCCAAGAAAACAGAAAAAGAGGCTACCTACACGTCGACTACCTGAAAATATACTAAAGCATCCAAACCCTAAATTTCAATCCCTTTTAGATGCTTCCCATGCCCAAAATGCGGCGCACTTATAGGATTGGACAAAAGATCTTACATAAACATAAAACAAAAGGCAGTAACAATCACCTGCTAACCGCTATAACCCGGCCTAACACTTTTCTAAATCACATGCACGTGAGATTACACACTCGCGCAGAGTATATTCACGTATTTATTATAAAGTTATAGAGCACGCCAAGAATTACTGCATAACTATGCGCATCTTTTTCGCGAAGTTCTCTGGTGATAGATTCTTCCACTTCTTTAGATACTCTATGTTCATCTCCAGAAGAATCCTAGCTTTCTCGTATTCCTGGAGAAGCTTTTCCGCATTTTCTCTAGTCCTCTCATTGAATCGTGGCAGGTTTTCCCTGATAAACTTGACCGTGGGCGAGAGCTGATTCTTAAGCGTTCTCTCTAGGAAATTCTCGAGCACGTCTAGCAGTAAGCCAGCAGCTTTATAAAGCTTCCTCCTACCCTCCTTACTGTATATTACGAGACCCAGGCTCTCTAACAGGCTCAGGCTACTGCTTATCTGGCCAACACTGTAACCTGTGAGCTTGCTTATCTCCCCTTGAGAAAGTGGTTTATTGGAAAGAAACAGTACAGCTAACACTTTACCGACAGCCTCGCCGAGACCCCACCTCGCGGAGAGCTTGGCTATTCTGGATATGAACTCCAGCTCAGCGGCTCCAAGCTCAACGTGCACGGCCGTCACCCCTCCATCTTACCGCTAGCGGCTCCGATACTGCATTTGCGTGGAGATTGGCGATGTTAAGTATGCAACCTGGGTCAGGGCCCAATATGTCTCCCGTGTAGGCTAGCGCCCTTGCCCTGCAACCGCCACACACGTACTTGTAGGGGCATGCTCCGCAGATACCTTTAAGCCTCTCCCTGTCCCTAAGCGTCATGAATACTTCAGTCTCGCTCCATATCTTTTTGAACGGTATTTCCGCGATATTTCCGACGACTATGCTGGGTATGAAGACGCAGGGTGTGACGTCTCCGTTCGATTGTAGAGCTGCGTATATTCGACCTGCGCCACAACCGCCTATGTACTCGGCTAAAGATGAGATTATGGGGTCTCCTTTGACATAGAAGTGAGTGGGTGCAATCTCTCTGCCGTTGCTGAGGATGCAGGATACTCTAGCGAACTGGGGCGCTGTACTGTATATTTCGAGCCTTCTCTTCTGGTTTTCCAGATATATTTTTTTGAGGAGTTCCTCTCTCTCCTCGGGCGTTAGGTCGAGATTCTTCATGTCTTCTCCTCTACCTACGGGGATGAAGTTGAAAAATACTACTCTTTGGACGCCTATCTCCTCGGCTAGGTCTAAGATGTCGTCTACTTCGTCGAGGTTGAGCCTTGTGACTGTAGTTGCCATTGCAGTAGAGAAGCCGAGCTCGACTGCGTTCCTCAAGCCGCGGACTGCTTTCTCCCAGGCGCCTTTAACGC
>QMRG01000118.1 GCA_003649235.1 Thermoprotei archaeon
CCCGTGCATGAAGAATGTTTAAGGTTTTTAATGATGAATAAATATGGCAGGCTTTCAGGATGGATACAGACTATAGCTTACTATCATGATAAACTCTACTGTAGTAAGAGGAAGTGCAGTATCTGTCCGCTTAGAGAATTATGCGCCTATAAATAATCGTTAAATAAGTTCGCTCGGTATCTCATTTGGGTAGTAGGCTTTTCTAGGTTTTAACCCATACTTCTTCATTAACTCAATTACGTGCGGATATAGGAAGACGTACTCCGGCTCGAATTCATCTATTAAAACTTTGTCTATTTCTCTGAGCCTTGAAATCAATGATCGCATATTCTCGTCACTACTGAAGCTGAGCATTACAGCGGGATTACAGGATACATTGTAATTCAGTAAATGTTCTAGCGCTTTTATCTGATAGTCGAAGAACTCGGGTTTAGCTCCTGTTAAGTAAGAAAATTCCTCTCTTGTAGTACCTTTCAACGATACTCTCACGTGTATACGAGAATATTTAGATAAGTCTCTGGCGTAGGTTTTATCATATCCTATCATTATTCCATTGGTTTCAAGTATGAAATACAAGTTCCTACTTTCTATTTCCTCAATAACTTTTAGTATATGATTTCTGGATAGCGTGGGTTCGCCTCCGCTTATCCTGACAAGCCTATAGCCTCTCCTCTGAGCTATACTGGTTATAATTGAAGCCACTTTCTCCGGATTATAAAATTTTCCTATTTTAACGTAGTTATCGCGGATTCTCCAAGACCAGCAGAATTTACATCTCAAGTTACAACCTACACAGTCTGCAGTAGCTATCCCGCCATACCATCTGCCTCCACGGAACCTATAATATTTCCTTTCTTCTCCTCGTACGACAATCTGTGATACTTTTTCTCCGAGAACTATGGGATCGTACACGTCATTCCCCACAATTATAACTTTAAATTACATCTAAGATACTTAAATATAGATCTGAGATAGGAGTTAAGCCGTTAATGTTCAGCAGGCTCTATGTGAACGACTACATCGGCGTTTTTTATCTTTTCCTTTATCTTCTTCTCAATTTCATCCGCTATTTCATGGGCTTCGTAGAGGCTTCTAACAGGAGCCAGTCTTACAATTAAGTCTATATATACGTCATCTCCCACTTTTCTAGCTCTTACACGGCAAACTTCCTTAACCTCTTTAATATGCAACGCTAACTTCTCTACCTCTCCTATAATTCCTTCAGGAGCACGATCTAGGAGCACTGCAGTAGCCTCTTTGAGTAGTTTGAAACCTTCTTTTATCAAAAAGAAGGCTAGGAGTATCGAGAATACGGAGTCGAATAGAGTTGATACTAGCTGTGAGATTACTAGTGAGAATATCACGATTAAAGTTCTAAAAGTATCACCTAGAAAATTTAGGTAATTAGCTTTTAATACCTGGCTTCTAGTCTTTCTAAAACCTTCATAGTTGAGAATTACTAAGCCTAGATCGGCTAATAGAGTTAGCAATAACAACCACATACTCTTAGTCACGAAATATAGCTTTTGAACAGAGAAAAGCCTTGAAATTGCTTCATAGACTATGTATAGCCCTACACTGAAGATAAATATCGTCTCTGTATAAGCCACAAGACTCTCAAACTTGCCGTGACCATACGTATGGTCGAAATCGGGAGGTTTCGAGCTTATCCTTACGGCTCCAAAACCCATACTCGTATTTATCACGTCAAGTGCCGAGTCTAAAACTTCCGACCATACTGCCAAGCTATTAGTCAATACTGCGGCTATAAGCTTGGCTAAAGTTAAAAATACAGCTGAAATCAAACTAGTTAGCGCATATATTTCCTTTCTCTTTTTACTACGAGTCATAGTAAGTAATCCCCATACCTCGAGTCGAATAGAAATTAGGTTTAAAATATTTAATTATTGCCTATATGCGCGCCTACAGGATATACCGCAACCTGTTCATTCAGATAATACTGAAATTAAAAAGAGAACTATGTCATAGGGAATCGAATTGTTCTGCTAGATAAAAGCCGATTTCGTTGAAACTGGTAGAAAATGTTAAATTAAATTTTAATTGTTGATTCCACAGTTAATACATCTGTATATCATAGTTAACGCGCAAACACGCCAAAAGGGAAACACGGACATATACATCGATTATTGAGCGAAATACGTTTATACTTTGTCAAGAGTTTAGATATGAGTTAGGTGAAGCTTTTGGAGACTAGTATAGGAGAAGCTATAGAGGCCCTTAGAAGACTGGGCTTATCTAGGTATGAAGCTTTAACATATTTACATCTTCTAATTAGCGGAGGAGTGAGCCCTAAAGCTGTTTGCGATGCTACGGGTATACCCTATACAAAGGTTTACGATGTATTGAAAAGATTAGAGAGAAAAGGTTGGATTATTCAGATATCAGATAGACCTGTTTTATACGTGGCTAAGAGCCCGTCTGAAGTTATTAAAAAAATAGAGGAAACGTTTAAGCATAGAATTTCCGAGGCTCGAAGATTACTAAGCGAGTTAGAGAAGTTTAGGACGGAAGGAGCATCAGTAGCGAGTATACTTGTGGTTAGAAGCTTCGAAGCTTTAGCATCTATGATTAAAGACTTTTTCCGAAAAGCAGAGATAGAGATCCGCACTATAGTGGCCACCAGTTATATAAACGAACTGATAAACTCTCTAGTAACTAGCATGAGCTTAAAAGTTAGAATTCTGCTTAGACCAGGCATGAAGCCTCCATCTCGCGGAGATTATAGATATATCGTAGGAGGTATATTACCCCTAGACCTCATTATAGCCGATACTTCTAGAATGATCCTAAGCTTAGGACGAATGGCAACAACTTCTCATCCTAGAGTTTTCGGCGTCGTTATCAGCGATGAAGAACTTATCAGCGCTGCAGTTGAGTATTTCGATACTATATGGGAGCAAAGTTCTATTGAGAAAAATTAAATTATCCAGTCCTCAACCCCTGTTTTCTTCAAAACGAGTACTCTGAATAGACCGGCTAGGAAGATAAACATCCAGATCGGCGAGTAGATGAAATAGTATAGCATGAATTCTAGTATGTTAAATTTATGTCCTAGTTTTCTGGCAGCGTAATAGTATATTAGAGAGTAAAAGACAAAGCCTATAGTGGCTACGGTCATAGCTTTTATCGGTAGGAATGCTAGGCTATAGGATACTAATGTAAAGAGAGGTAAGAGTACTGGCAGGTACGATGACAGGTAGAAGAGTAGTAGTAGAGCCAATTTATAAAATATGTTTTCCTCGAGAAAAAGGCTTATAACGAATACTAAAAGATTGGGGAATAGCATAAATATGGTGAATAATGATAGTCTTAGATTATTCTTTAAAATGGAAACTAAAGTTCGGAAATATTGTTTAATCCATAAAGCCGCTCCTATAGCCCACCTCTTCCTTTGTCTAAACCAACTTCTCCAACTACTGGGAGCCTCATTTAACACTTTCAATTCGTTTAGAAAAACAAACTTTAATTCGTGAACATAAGCTCTAACTCCAAGGTCTAGATCTTCTGAAACTGTATGATTAAATCCTCCTATTTTCTCTAAAGCTTTTTTCCTGATGGCGAATGCAGCGCCATTTATACCGATGCAACGGTTAAGCCATCTGTGAAAAAGGTAGTTAGCAAAATTCATAGCAATATAATCGTAGTATACGAGACGTGATAGTATTGATTTCTTCTTAATCTCCTTTTTGATATCCACTATATCTGCTTCCTTCAGTTTTCTTACTATTTCTTCGATAAAGTCTTTATCTACAACCTCTACGTCATCATCCAAGAAGATTAAATACTCGCCTCTAGCCCTCTCTAAAGCCTTTTCATAAGCCCTTACTTTGCCCATCCGCTTCTCGTTTACGATGAGATCTATTTTCCCGTTATATTTTCCCAAGGTTTGAAGCGATTCGGAGGTTGGTTCATCTATTACAACTAGAACTTCTTTAAATGGATAGGAATTCTCTAATAGCTTATCCAGAGTTCGGGGAAGAAGTTTTACATCTTTATAAGATGGTATTATGATGCTGACCAACTCTTTCATCATAGCCCCTCAGTTCTAGATTGACAGAAAGACATGGAAAACAATATAAAAATTGCGTCGCATAAACTCTTAGATGATGATTAAACAGTCAGCGGAAAGATGAAGAACCCGAAGTAAGCTGAATTCAAAGTTTCGATTAAACTATCGAGAATTCTAGAGTAGCCGCTAAGGCTAATAGTGCAGTTGCTAGAAGGTAGTATTTGAGAGATTTAAAAGTGA
This sequence comes from Thermoprotei archaeon, assembly GCA_003649235.1. Taxonomy (GTDB): domain Archaea; phylum Thermoproteota; class Thermoprotei; order Thermofilales; family B69-G16; genus B69-G16. The sequence continues at coordinate 4,271 of QMRG01000118.1, forward strand.
GAACTATCAAGGAAAAGGCTTCTATTCTCAAAATAGTAATGAGGATAAAGGATCTGTATATTAGCGATTTGTTGAAGGAATATACCATAAAGTAGAGCTAAAGTAAATAATAAAATAGATGTTCTCTCCAGCGAAGCTCCTCTTTTCTTCAAAATATAGGAAATAGAGATAATTACATGTGCTAGAGCAAAATTCCAAATAAATGTTAAAATAGCGAGTTGCCAAGCGTTTAATGTGCCTAGAAAACTTTGAATTATAAAGTAAATGTGAAAAAATCTCGGCTTTAGAATCGCGTTTGGGTTAGTCAATATTACCATGTAGGTATAGCCAAGGATACTTATAGTCGCTAGTATCAGAAAAAACGCGATATAGGCATTTTTTACTTC
>QMRG01000119.1 GCA_003649235.1 Thermoprotei archaeon
ATACTTTCTGCTATAGGTTTCGGAGCGTTAATGGGATTTGGAATGATGGCTATGCTGAAAGAAGCTATACGCGAATATGGCCGAGTGCTGCCTATCGCGCTTCCGCTTGGCACTATTTTCCTGTTTTTAGTAGCGGTACTTTTCATACTAGGACTTATAGAGTTAGCAATAGCTTGGGGGCTTTGGACCGGTAAAACCTGGGCTTGGTGGCTTGAAGTGATTTTCACGGGTTTAGGAATCTTAATGCAGATAGGGAATCTCGCTTTGACACTATTAGGCGCGGTAGCTTTGCTGTCATATCCTCGGGTATTGCCAGGAACTATAGCGAGCATAATATCCATTATTATTGGTCTATGCATAAATGTGCTGATAATATGGTACTTCTTTAGACCACACGTCAAAGCATATTTTGGAATGGGACCAGTTGAGACGAGGCCGCCTCCACCTCCTCCACCGCCACCTATTTAACCTAACTTCTTAATATTTTTCTAATCGTCTAGCAATATTCATTCAATATCTTTTCACTAAAGCTCCGTTGTCTATTTTTTAAATTAAAAATATTTACTTGTGTAGAAAACCTGTATATGTGAGAGATATAAAGCTTGATGAGGGAATATGTCAGAAGAGAGAATCTTAGACTGTGGCAGATATATTTATCTTCCCAAACGGAAATTAGCAGGCTACGCCATTAATTTTACTCCAGAATCTCTACTAAAAGTCGGTGTTTTAAAAGAAGTTACGGAAATCTTAACAAAATATAGTGTACCTATACTATTTTTATCGCTTTCGAGACCTAATCCTGGGGAGACTCTAAGAGCATTGCTTTTCGTTGATTTAACGAATGCTGATATTGGCGAGCAAGAGCTTCGAGAAAAACTTAATGAAGTCAGCGATGTTGCCAGAGCTGAGCTTATAAAGCCAGTTTTTGACGGAATGCTGATAGACGTCTACTTCGAGAAGCTATATTTAGGATCTAAAAGAGCTGTACTTTTCAGAGAACCGTTATATCGCGCATTGATAAAGGAGACTGTCAAAGAGTTAGGCAGCGGAGGCTTTGCCCTGTTATATCATATCGGAGTGTTTATGGGTAGGAGCGTTTATAAGGACTACTTGAGTCTTCTGGGAATGGAGGATCCTAAGTCATTAGTAGAGCTAGGCAAGGCTTTTTTCAGAATGAGTGGATTCGGAATTCTCGAGATTATATACCTTGATTTTGAAAAGAAAGAAGTCTTGCTTAGAGTTTACGATAGTTTTGAATGCTCCCTATACGAGAACGAGAAAAAGCCTATGGGCAATTTAGTTAGAGGAATTTTCGCCGGATGGTTTAGCGAGCTTTTTAAGACTCAGAAAATTGAAGTTACCGAGACCAAGTGCATAGCAGTTGGAGATAAGTATTGCGAATTTCTGGTAAAGGGAAAGATTTAAAAGATATCTAAATAACCCTAAACCTCCCATAGGATATTGAATGGCTAATATATATGGACCTGAGATTTTCAAAGGAGAAAACATAACGGATGTTTATCCTAGAGTATTAGACTTTATAGTAGGAAAGGAATACTGCTATGCTTTGGTAACTGTATTGGAAAAGCCTATATCTGAAAAAGCGAAAGTAGTTGATGAGGAACTTTCTCTAATAGGCATCAACTTAAATCGAGAAATTCACGAAAAGTATAAAAGATTTATATTTGGAGATGGTAAATCTGGCTTAGAGAAAATTAGAAAGAGAATAGAAATATTCTTAGAAGGAAGATATAGGCGTGCTATTACAAGTTTTAGACAATTGAGTTTTGTTCTTAAAGCTTTACATCTTCTCAACAAGAGAATATGGTTATACAATAGGCTTCTCTGCTTAACAGTTAATCCGAACTTTAAACCTTTATCCCATGTGCATATGTCCAATAAGCCAGTTCCTCCTCGCCTTCTCCTACTAGATTTTAAACCTAAGGGAGAGTACCTGAATCTGATTTCTGTCTGGAGATTGGATTATGTCGATACTGCTATGTACGGAAATTGGATTGGTTTATCTCTGTTATTGAGGGAGATCTGTCTTAAGTCTGGGAAAAAACCGGGGCATTTAATTGTGATAGTTAATAAAGCGGTGCTTAAAGATCCTGCTGCTTCAAGATACTTAGTCGAAACGTTTAAGAGCAGATATTTGTTAGGTTGAGACAGGCCTTGAGAGGTTTAAGTCATGAAGAATGACATAGTGATTGTGAGGATAGGTAAGAAAGGTATAACTGAGGGAGTTATAGCCGAGATAGATAATGTACTGGAGAAACACGGGATGGTGAAAGTCAAGATTTTGAAGAATTTCAGAGAAACCTATGAAACGGATAGGAATGACGTGGCTATTATGTTATCCGAAAAACTTAACGCATGCATCGAAGATGTCCGTGGATTTACAATTGTATTAAGAAGACAAAAATTTAAAAAATGAGATTTTAATTTGTCTAACATCATTCCATTTGCTCATCTAAACAACCATTTCTCTCTAATCATGTTCAACTCTTTAGCAGATGCCTCTTCGGCTTCCTCATACTCGAGGCCTCTAACTATTGCCACTGGAATCCCCTCATTTCCATTGCCTTTCACAAGCTCGGCCGCTGCAGCAATTTCATCGACGAGAGCTATCTTTTTCACTTTTAAAGTATAGCCCATCCAATCCTTCTTACCTCGATAATCTTTGAAAGGCGTTATCCCGGATAATCCTATAGCCATGTCCACCTGTCCTTCGCGTAACGGCCTTCCATAAGTATCGGTTATTATTACTGCTACTTTTTTACCTGTGAGCTCCATTATCGATTTTTTCAACAACTTAGCAGAACCATCAGGGTCTATGGGGAGTAAGACAACTACGTCTTCTCTTCCAGCGACGTTAGATCGATCGATTCCGGCATTGGCGCATATTATCCCATGTCTAGTCTCAACTATTATATGTCCTCTTTCGACTTTAACTAACTCTTTCGATTCGTCTAGAATTAGTTGTAGAAGTTTGGGATCTTTACCTGTTTTCTCGCTTAGTTTTTCTGCCTCTTTACTAGTTTTAACGTTTCTTAGTGAAACTATTCTGCCTTCAGATTTAGATACTATTTTCGAAGATACTACTATTATGTCTTTATCCATTATGCCTACACCTTCTCTTTCAGCACATTCAACTATGATCCTGGCCAGATTGTCTCCGGGCTTTATCTTAGGCACGGTCTCCAAGCCGTATATCACTATTCTTTTAGCCATTTTTCCACTCTAGTTAATCGCTGGATTTCTAGGAGAGAGCTACAACTTAAGAATTACGTATTAATTAGTGAAAGGAGAAGAGTTAACCAGGTGTAAGAATGGCGAGACGACAGGCTATGGATAGATGCTTATTGATATCGTATTTAAGATGCGCAAGAAAATTTTTCTCAAATAGAGAATTGGCAGAAATTCTAGAACTTCCTGAACCCGTTCTTTCACGCTACGTAACTGGCAAGTCTTTGCCTAATGAGAAAAATAGCGAGCTTTTACTTGAGAAGATAAGAAAACTTAAGCTTGTCAAAAGAGTTCTTGATGAAAGGATTGAAGTGAGTAGGGATCGACTCGTAAACTTGCACAAGGTGATATTCGATACTCTATTTCTCCGAATGGCTTCTATAGATGCCTACCTAGAGTACAGAGACACTGAAATTGACGGCGTCGTTACCGCTGCAGTTAATGGAGTTCCTCTAGCAACCTTAGTTGCTGAAACCCTGCAGACAGATGTATGCATAGCTAAGAGAGAAAGAGATGCAGGAGAAATTGAATATTATAGTGTAGACATAATTTATCCTCCACCTAGTCCTCGCACAGTAAGCTTTAATTTACCAAAAAAATTAATGACGAATAAGAAGAGAGTATTAGTTGTAGATGATTTAATATCTTCGGGTAGAACTTTAGATGCCCTCGCTAGGCTTATGGAGAAAACTGGATCCAGGATTGTCGGGTTGTATACTTTGGTTGCCGTAGGGGATGAATGGAAGGAAAAAATCCCAAGCTCTCTAGAAAAAATAGTTATAATAAAATCAGTGAATTATTATTGAGAACTGGAGATGAGGCTAGACAAGTGGACTTTTATTTTTTCATAGATAGGTACTGCTAAAACCACGTTTACCGCTGTTTGGATTATGTTGAATATTGCTATAATCGGCATAATTGCTAAGATGTAACTATATGGCATTCCATAGAGGACTGGAGTTATTGTATAGTTGGCCATGCACATAACTATCGCTCTTATTATCGAGCCGAAAATGAAAGATGAAAGTATAAACCATTTTGTATCTTTCCAGAAACGCCTAGATAAATATACTCCAGCTATAGTCGACAATTCGGCTAAACCTTTAAAGAAAGCTCCGTAAGGATTCGGCCCTTTAAACGGTGGACGAGGCAATGCGATTACAAATGATGCAATTAATGTTGAAGAAACTGCTGAAGGTAATCCGAAGATATAAAGTGCGAGTAGCAGTGGAACTCCGGTAATGTCTATCGTTAAGAATTTATAGAATGGGATGTCTATAGGTAGTATCTCGAGGACTGCTGCCATAGCCCCCAGTATTACTGTCCCAGAAATTTGTCTGCTTCTCATATTTGAGACAAAAAA
>QMRG01000120.1 GCA_003649235.1 Thermoprotei archaeon
GCTTGTCGAGGAACCTCACCCTATCTATCCAGTGCCAGCTCACCGGGAAGTCCCTGACGGACATGACGACCATTAATGGATTCACGCCGTGCTCTTCCATTAACTCACGTATGGATTTACACCCGTGCATTCAGCTTACACCCCATGTAAACTTCATCATAACGTAAGTTATAAGCATAAATGGCAATTAAGTCACGGTGAAAGTATGAGTACCCCCGCCTTCGACTTCGCGTCCCTAGTAAACAACACGTTAAGCGCCATAGGTAACGTACTGTCACAGATAGTTACTGCCCTCTCCGACAACGCGGCTACTATAGGAGCTATCGTAGGAGCCATAGTAGTTGCTGGCGTAGCATTCAGCCTAATGAGGAGAACACCATTCATCGGCAGACTCGTTGACTGGCTAGGAGGCATCTTCAGGTTCTAAAACAAAAACAAAAAACCATTTTTTTAACTTAATACACTTAAGGCAGAACTATTTTAACACCCACTAAAGCACCAAGTATAACTATGAGTGGCGTTATAACGTACTTGATGAGTAGTGACATTGTACCGTAGTTGTTTAGCTTACCCTCTATGTTGCCTAGCTTAACGAGTATCTTATTTATCTCCTTCTTCATCTCGCTTATGTCCCCACGCATGTTGGTTACTTCGTCGTTTAGGTACGCTACCTTAGCCCTTAACTCCGCTATGATCTCGTGTATGTCGTCAGGCATTGGATCACCCTATGAAGAATAGCGCGTCGTAGTAGAATCCATCATGTGATTCGGCGTGGCACCCAGCCGGGAACATGTCCCCTGTCTGAGGCTCGATGAAGTAGACGCCCTTAGTGGTGATGACTGCTACCCAAGCGTGGAGACCTAAGAACTCGTCACCGTAGTACAGCATACCCGCCACGAAGAACACGGCGTTCTTGCCGGTGTGCTTAACCATCAAAGCCCTGAATAGTGAGGCGAAGTCATCGCAGTCGAATAGCTCCGGTAAGTACTTGGCGTTAGGTAAGACCTCACTCACCCACCAGTCAATGAAGTCCTCGACCTCCCTAAGCGTGAACGGCACGTACTGAGCGTCGAACCTACATGACTTAATATAACATAGTATCTTCTGCCATACACTACAGGTTAAGTTGCATAGTTGCATACTTAACCACCAAAAAAAGGATGTTTTGATTTAAGTTAAGCCTTAATGTTACGTGGTTATCTTGTGCTTGATCTTGACGGTCAATGTGGCGCCGTTAGGTACCGTAATGCCTCCGGACTCCACATGCCTGAAAATCAGTGCCTTAGTAGTGCCTCCACCACTTAAGTTGACCTCAGCTATCTCACCTATCTCGTAGACCGTAATGTTCGCACCTGACTCGTTCTTGAAGTCCCTAGTGACCTCAAAGTACGTGTCTGAACCCTCGATAGCTGGTGGGCTTACGTCGCATGCTTGGTAGCTTAGCTGACCGCTACCGGTACCGTTAGCTATCTTAGAGACTAAGTGAGCATCATGGGGTGACGGTGACGTAGTGCCCGTACCCACGACAATGCCCTTGGAGTCATCACCCGCTAAGGCACTCAAGTCCATCTTATTGGGACTCACGACCTCAAGCATGTCACCGTTCACGTCCTCGAAGAGCACGCCGGTAGCGCACCCCATCAACTTAGCTATGATCCTGTAGTAGTTAGCCACGAAGCTATCAGACTTCTTGACCTCGTGGTATAATACCTTACCATTCCTATCCTTAACAATTAACTCAACAAACGTACCCTCAACACCTTTAGGTAGCCTACCGCTCATATACTTACACCACCATAGTAAGATGTTGTGTTCGTGGATTATTAACTTATTATCTGCAGTCACACGGTGCTTAAATTTACTGAAACAACAGCATACAGGGTGCACGTATGCCATCCACAACACTAATATTTAACGACATAACGGACGCAATCAAGACACAGCTACAGAACCTAGGCTACAGCCCGTACCTAGGTGCTGTAGACTTCAGCATAGGTGTACCTTGGGGGGCGATGGCGCTTCACGGCTATCATGCAGGTACTGGCACGTTCTATGTGGTCATACCTGCTGACAAGGGCGGTAGCACGGTATACCTGCTTACTGCGATAAGGAAGGTAGGTGGGTCATGGAGTGTTGTTGGCGTCATCGAGTCTGTAAGTCCTGATATGCCACTTCATATAACCAATGACTATGTGTATGTTGGCTACAAGCCCACTCTCACAGAGTGGCGTTTAGTTAAGTGTGACCCCGACCTAAACATCATATCTACGCTATATATTGACACATCATATAAGTGGCAGGGTGGTGTATATGTTGATGAAGCTAATGACCTGATACTACTGTTCGGTAAATACACTATTGATGCCATTTACGAAGCAGGTGAGATAGCTAAGGTCAAGATAAGTACTGGTGAGAAGACAACGCTTAGGACAGATGCAACCTTCTTTGGTCCGTACATTAAGGTAGGTAATAAGCTGTATGTCGGCGGACACGGTGGCAGGAAGGCTATTGTTGACATTAGCGACCCCGCTAACCCGACAGTTATGGATTGGACAGGGTTTAACTTTTGGTTTAGTGTTGTACCACTATATTACGACCCCGACGGAAACAGGATATTAGTTGCTGAACTCGGTAGTGGTACTGGAGCTACTCAGGCACTGATATGGTACTACATAGGCACGGGCGACGTTGAAAGCATAACCAAGCCAAGTGGCTATGAGACGGCAGGAGTGAACCTCATAGGTAAGGTAGGTGATAAGAAGCTATTATTAGCTTTCGGCGTACCTTACGGCGGTAACGGTCCAGTCGGGCTGTTCGTGTTTAATGTTGAGGACAACAGCTTTGAGGACGTATCAATAACGATAAACGGCAAGAAAGCGTCTGGGCAGAGTGCTTTAGTAGGTGCTGATATAGCATCGCTTGACGACATGCCCAACATCATCGTCACTAAGCTGTATGTCGAGGGGTCAGCAAGTGAAACAGTAAACAATTACATATATGAGATCGTTGGTGAGGTAGGCTACCCTAAGTTCGTGCTGGTTGACATAACGCCTACCTCAGTCAACGTTAAGGTAGGCTCTACATTCACCGTGACCGTAGTGATAAGGAATGAGGGTGCGGCGCCGGGCACCTGTAAGGTGTCGCTGATTAACCATGAGGGCACTGTCCAAGACGAGCAGAGCAAGGTAATAGACCCGGGTCAGGAAGCAACATTCACCTTAACCGGTGTTGCACCAACCTATGTTACTGTGGTACCGTATAGAATCAAGTGGGAGGCAGTATAGTAAAGCTAAAAATAAAATTATTTTTTACCCGTTACGGGTGCGTCCTCACTATTATTGTTGTTTCATCGTACGTTACTACGGTTATTGTTCTCTCGTCGTAAGTCCTCACCTCAAGTACTGCCTCACCGCCGATGCCAGTTAGCGTGACAGCTACGACCTCGACCGCCTCAGGTGCTACGTAGGGTGCCAGCCTAGGTGGTGTCACTATTACTTCCGCTGTCTCTAGGGTTGGTATCTCCTTAACGCCGGATAACAGCGAGTACAGTACCGTAGCCTCCTCAGTAGCTACTATGGGTGACACCGATACCGCAGTAGTCACTACGTACCTCACCCCCGCTACCTCAGCAGTCTGTAGTGCTACAGCCCTCGACTTAGTCATGTAGACCTCAGCTACCTCTGTTGTCTGTAGCGGATATTCAACAGTGCCGGGCGCTGTTATGGTGTAGCTAACCTCTACGGTCTCGGTAGCTATCGGTGCCGATGGTGCGCCACCGAATAATGTTATCTCCGTCTCTTCTGTTGCTTCATACTCCGCTACCCTCTTAGGCATGACTATCGGGTACACTATGGCGTGCTCGGTAGCGGTTATCCTGACTATACCGGGGAATACGCCGGGTAGTGTAGGCAGTGGCTGTATCTCGGGTGCTGACGGTTCAGGTACTGCGGTTGCTGTCATAGGTCTGACTACTATCTCGGGTAGCTGAGGTGTAGGCATTAATGTGACGTTCTCGCACTTAGGCATAGGCACCATAGCGTCGAATATCTCAGCAACTATGATGCCTATGAAGGGCGATATCCCTATACCAACTAACGGCTTGAAGATGTCTCTAAATCGTTCTACCTGCGGTATCTTCTCCGCTGACTTCCAAGCGAAGTGAAGTGTTAAGTCAGTAGCTATTATAGCCTTCATCTTAGCCCTAAATGACAGTAAAACATTGCACCACCACTGGTTGATGCCCTGAATCATCGTCTCGAATGATGACCTCACCCAGTTGCAGAAGTCCGCCAACCTCTCAGCTATCCAGTTGATGGCGTTAACTATTAACTGCCAGACCTGCTTACCCACCCACACGATGCCGTTATACAGCCACTCACCGAACTCACGTATCTTGTTACCTATCCACGAGAACGCGTTAGATAGCGTCACCCAAGCATCGTGGAACCTGTCCGCTATCCAGTTAATACCGTCCCATATCATCGAGCCGAAAGCCACTAGACCGTTCCATATAGCCTTAGGTAGGTCAGTGATGAAGCTGAATGCGTTACGTACGTTCTCCACGAAGCTACCTATGTTGGAGGCTACAGCACTTA
>QMRG01000121.1 GCA_003649235.1 Thermoprotei archaeon
GCCAGGATAGCGCGGCAGCCTCCTAAGCTGTCGGTCGTGGGTTCGAATCCCACCGGGTCCGCCATCTATTCTTGAAAATAAGCTGTTTCCCGGGTTTTCTCTGTTTCCATGGGGGTTAACCCTGGGGTTTACCCTGAGCCAGTGTTCTAGGAGCTGGTTCACCGTTTTGAAGCCTCTGCGTCTGGCTTCGTTTTCCAGGGCTTTCCTGACTTGTTTAGAGACGACTATGAAGGTGTAGCCGGGCTTCGGCATCGCTTTAAAGTTTGTACCCACGTTGTTTAAGCTTTCCGACGCATCACGGTCTACCTGCATGAGCGCATAATACCTAGTTTCACCCATCACCCGTCAGCCTCCCTTGATTATTTTTATTTCGAAGCCTTTTGCAAAGAGGCCGTAGAGCCTTTTCCTGTATTTCTCGAATTCTTCGGGTGTCATGAGTAGATGGTATTCCACGCCTTCGTATATGGTGTGCATGAGCCGGCCGACGCGCTGGAGCTCTTGCCGGCGGCTATTTCCACACCAGACAGCCTTTCCGTTCCTTCTGACAAGAATGACGTGGTTTGGAACGGTCACACAGTAGACCCAACCCCTATAACCCACTATCTTGGGTCTGCAGTTTATCTGCGGTGTAGTATGCCTCTTTGTTATTACGAGAGCGTACTCTGTGTGCCGGTATCCCTTCCTGAAGGCTCCGTTCATGATTCTAGTTCTTTGAGAAAGCGTGGTCGCATACCCGCATTTGATAGCTATCTCTTGTATATCGTCTGCTAACCGCTTTGAAGTTGTGTAGTATGTAAAAGTGCCATGCTCAGGGTTACAAAGCTTCCCATCCCCCTTCATCAGCGCCATTAAGAAAAGTTCAAGCTTGTCCGGAGGGAGTTCTTTAACTAGTTTAGGCACGAACTTACGCTTCGCTGTGCCCAGCTCAGCGAGGTACCTAGCAAGCGGCCTGTTGTAGGTGATAATCTTGTCAGGGGAAAGCTTAGGCTTAAGGGCCATCTCTTCCACTATTTTCACTAATTTCTCTCTATGTCTGGGGTTTGTTTGGGCGAATTGGATATTACCACCCCATATTGATCCTTCGGCAAGATACCAACCTAGGAACTCTAGGAATGGTTCTATTCGAAAATTTGTAGGTCCTGACTTTCTTTTTGGAGCCTTTGCCCTTAGGAACTCCTGTGGGATTTCGAAGAGCTCTACGTCGACCCCCCTCCATTTTGCATCCTTCTTCAATTCATAGTTTCGAAGCCCTCCCCCTAAGCTGGCCAACTCCTCAGCCTTCTTGAAAGTGAATTCGTTTTTCCTATGATCTCGCACGTACATTTCGTGGTTGGGCGTGACGAGCAAGTCATAGTTCTTGCCCTTGAAGTGGATTAGCTCACCCTCATACCAGTACTTATGGATTTCGATGGGCTTATGATACTCGATATAACCGTTGGGATTCAGAGTTGCTACTTCATCCTCATAAGTAAGTTCTTGAAAACGCTTCCACCCATCTCTCGTCAATACCTCTGTCTGGTCATCATAACAGCCGTATAGGAAGTCCACTTCGATAACCCAGGCGAGGTCTGGTATGTCCATGCCTTCGTCGAATATCCTGGAGCATATTAGGCGTTCATGCTTCTCTAATATCTTCATTCTACGTGTGAGGCTGTGGGCTCCGTGGACGAACGGCAGTCCTGTTATTCTGCTAAGCTCTTCGCCTAGGGCTATCGTGTCGCAGAAGATTAAGCCTCTGCCTTTCAGTTTTCTCAGAAGCTCTACGAGGACGGTGAGCTTAGCCGGGGTTACATGTACGTATATAGGCGGCTTCCTAACCCAGCCCTCCGACACCAGCCTTTCCCAGTCGCTTCCATAGGGTGGGCCTCCGAGAGCGTAGATGAGCTCTGTTCTACCGTCCTCGCGGAAAGGTGAGCCTGTGAGGCATAGCTGGTACTTGCGCTTGATCATAGCTATCTGGCTGTACCTGTCGGCTGGGTAGTGGTGCGCCTCGTCGAATACCACGAGCTCCCATTCTTTGTTAGCTAGATGCCTTATCGCCGACTCGTAGGTGGCTATGACTATATCACCCTCGACCTTCCTTCCACCGTAGAACACTCCTATACTCGGCTTGGGAGGTAGGAACACCTCCTCCAGGAGGCTCTTCCAACGGCCGATCAGGCTGACAGAGGGTATGACTATGAGGGTTTTACCGCTTACAGCCTCGATCGCCTTAACGGCTAGATAGGTTTTACCTGCTCCAAACGGCCATATCAGGACCATGAACCCGTGCTCTAGCCAGAATTTAAGAGCCTCCTCCTGGTACTGCCTGAGCCTCACGGTGGTCTTCCAACTCCACCTAGCTTTGACAGGCCGCGGGCTCCAGGGGATTATCCCGTCTCTAACAAGCTTTATGGCTAGGCTGAACAGCCGACCGGACTTGACCCTTAACCCTCTTCCAGGCTCCCGCCGGAGCAGGTCTGGGCGGTAGCGCCTCCAAGCCTCTTCAAGCTCCCGCTCAGAACCAACCAAGTAGGTGTCAACAAGCCGTAGGGTCTCGAAGCGGGGTTTAAGGTCGAATTCATCCTTAAGCTCTTCAGGGATCAAGCCGGCCCATAGGGCATACTGGTCGACCCTGTAAACGTTATAGCTCTCGGTCTGAGAGATTAGCCATCCTGCCCTGAGGGGGATCCAGCGTGGCACTATCAGCAGGAAGTGGTCGCGCTGGGGAAGTATCAGGTAGGGTTTTTCCAGGAAGTTCAGCAGCTCCTCGCTCCGGGTTAAAATGTCTGTGTGGTCGGGCATGTAGATCTCGGTGCAGGGGCCTGGAGGCAGCTTAACCCTGACTATACTACCCTTCCGGTCGCGGCTCACAGTACGCTCGGATTTGAGATAGCTCAAAGTGTTACACCTCCATGCCTGAGTGTAACACCATCAGCCTCCTCAAGCTCTACTAGGTAGAGGAAGCCTACATGTGGAAGCTTCCCCTTGTTTAGCCTCTTGATCTCATCTATCCATTCTTTAACCGAGTTGAATCCGGAGCATTCTTCGAACGTTTCTAGTGATTCGACACCCATGCTGCCTATAAGCTGGATATAGACGTTAGCGAGTTTCCAACCGCCACGTCTATCCGTCACCCAGTCTCTACCGGTCTTCCTTTGCCTGGCTCTAAACGTATAGACGAAGCCGTTTTCTAAGAGAAAATTCAAGGCTTTTCTACTCTGAAAAATAATCCCCATTATTTCTCAGCCTCCCAGACGTGTTTCTCAGCTTCGAGCGTCTTCTGAGCTAGCTTAGCCACCTCCTCGACCGACTTCTTCAGGATGTCGTAGGCTCTGAGCAGCCTACTGTAGCGCTCACGCTCAAATCTCAGATAACGGTTTAGGCCGGTGATCATTTCCTCAACAGCATTCCGTACGTCAGGAGGTATCGATAGAGCCGGTAGATACCAGTAGGTCATAGTGGCCTCGCCGAAGAACCTAGCCCGGTTGTCGAAGCATCCCTTACAGAGCGTAACCAGCTCACCCGCCACTTCATCTAAGACTATATATTCGACATATCTACTTCCACAGTCTGAGCATTCCATCGCGCTACCTCCTCCTGGGTCTGGGTATCAGGTCTGCTAGGTTGGTGAGAGGCGGGCTCATTATTTCTGTTATGAGCCGTGGTAACGGCTTCCATATCGTTAGAGGGGTGATCAAGTAGGGTGTGGGCTCGCCGGCGAGCCTTAGCTCTGTTATGATGTTTTGTCTAATATGCTCTATCCACGTCCAGTCTATTCTTAGGAGGGGGTCCCAGACGTGCGCTATTATGACGGGGTGGTCGGGCCTGACCCGCTCGTACTTGTCGAGCTTGCTCCTCTGTACTAGTACCGCCGGCCGATTAAGACGGGCGAGCATCCAGAGCTTACGCCTAGACTGCTCAAGCGTCAGCGAGCAGCCGGTAACCTCCACGTAGACCGTGTAGATGCGCGTACCTGTCAGCCTCGAGACCTTGAGGTCGAAGGCGTCTTCGCGAGCGCTCCAGCCCCTGATGTAGCTGTTGTCGCCGACGCCTAGGCCGACTCTTTCGACGTGGAAGCCCAGTAGCCGCAGCGCGTTCTCGACTAGGAGCTCTCTGGAGGTGCCTAGCCTCCGTCGCCAGCTGTGGACGTAGCGGGTTTTAAGATCCACCTTCACCCCACCTCTAGTAGCTGGTTGAGGACCGTCTTCATCCGTGTGATTGTATGACGGAGCCTCTCGGCCTCCTCCTTTAGCCCAAGCGCCTCGGAGGCTTCGAGCAGCTGGACTCCTTCTCTTATCCTCTTGGGAAGCTCGCTTACCCAGAAGAGCCTGGCGCGTTCGCTGGAAAGAACCTTCCGGGGGTTGCTGACAGGGGTTATGGAGGCTACGTCGCTGAGGTACTTCGCTATCTCAGCCCTGGCGATCAGGATGTTAAGCTCGTTCTTGACTATGTTTATCTGCTGGATGTTCTGGACTATGGTGAACTGGTTGAGCCTGGTCTGCTGGGGGTTAAGGTGTCTGAGCCATAGGAGGATAGCCTCCTCTATAGCGTCGCAC
>QMRG01000122.1 GCA_003649235.1 Thermoprotei archaeon
CAGAATCTCCCATATTCTTCAAAAAGATAAACAAATACTTTTATTTCTCTATCACCTAAAGTAGAAACCAGCTTTCTAGCCACGTATCTTTCACTTGCAGTCCATGCAAAATCTCTAGCTAAATCTACCTTCCAGCGATATACCGTACGATTATCTTTAACATATTCTTCAACGAGATCTCCAGTAGCCGCTACAATAAAGCTCGACGGCACCGATATTGCGACATCATAAGATGCAACTTCTGAGTAGAAAGATTCTCCATAAACGACGTATGGATATAAGTTCCATCCCCCTTCGTCGTATACGGCTAGTATCGGGTACCAGTTCCCGAAGGCGAAGACTCCGTTATAGTATCCAAATCTACCTCTAATCCTGGGAATTAAAAGGCGGAAATTAAAAGTTAATTCTATAACTTCAAACGGATTTAACTTCTCTCTCAAACCTACTTCTATCACAGATTCATCAGAATTTTTAAATCTAAAATCTAATTTTCCTCCTTCACCAAATATTTCAAAGCGAATTACTTTACTTCCATACTTACGGAAATAAAGCGAGTTTGGGAAGAAGTGGAAGTATAGTTTATCGAAAGACCTTTCTTTATCATTTATATAATAAAGATGTATTGTAACGTCAAGAGTGAAATTTTGAGGATAAAGCACAGCGTTTATCGAATACTTTCTAGGAACATATTCGACAAATCTAAGGAAAGTATTTGGCGAGAATATAATTGAAAACACTATGATTAAGACTAGCCATGCAGTTAATCTATCCTTCATCAAAAATATACAATCAAGGTATGCTATTTATCACTCTTATTTAGCATCTTTATCAAATCTTCTAGAATTCTCTCTACATCGTTCTTATCGATAACAGAAGCTTCCCTAACTGGTGCATCTGTCTTCAGAATCTTCTTCACATCTTCTTTTTTAACAGATGCTTTTCCATTTTTGGTGTTTACCACTATTAGATGAGGCACGTCATATATAGAAGCCAAAAGCTCGTACATTCTTTTAGCTTTCGGCAAACTTTCAGGATCGTTGCCATCTATCAACATAACGAAACCATCCAATCCTCTAGCTAGAACATGCCACATAAAACTAAACCGTTCTTGTCCAGGCGTTCCAAAAAGATGTATCTTTTTACTCCTTAACGTGAAGCGTCCATAGTCTAAAGCTACTGTAGTCATCTCCTTAACAGTTCTATATAAACCATAAGTTGGAGCCTCGGTCTTTACGATCTTCCCTTCGCATGCAGTGTTTATTAAAGTCGTTTTACCGCTGTTAAAAGGTCCAACGACTAGGATTTTAAACTCGTTTTGCCGCAACATCTCTCATCACACGCTAAATTTTTTAAGAATTTAAAATCTCCTACTTCACATTTTCTCAGAATCATATCCCTATACCATCCATATAGTACATTAGCAGATATAAGAATGTGTAAAACAGAGTCATAGATATATATTAGCTAGCCAAGTTTATGAAGGGATTAGCGTGCTACCTCTTTACGACGAAAATAGATCCTATACTACTCCAATAGTAACGTATATGCTCATTGCGGCGAATATAATAGTATTTTTCTTCTATTTCTTTCAAGGAATAACCTCTTTAGAATATGCAATGAAAACTTTGGGAGTTATACCAATTTACATAATAAATGGACGTAGATTATGGACGTTGATAACAAGCATGTTTATACACGCTGATATCCTACATTTAGGAGGGAACATGCTCTATCTTTATATCTTTGGAGATAATGTAGAAGATGCTTTTGGAAGACTTAAGTATCTGTTGTTTTACTTCCTCTGCGGCTTTGGCGCTTCCTTCTTCCATATACTCTCCATAATGGTTTCTCTTCCAAATATAAGAGCGTTAAATTTGAGAATACCAGCTGTAGGAGCTTCTGGAGCTATTTCAGGGGTTCTCGGAGCATATATGGTTCTATATCCAAACGCTAGAATTAGAACTCTAGTAATGACATGGATCATAACTATAGTCACTATTCCAGCATACTACTATATAGGTGCATGGTTTCTCTACCAGTTCCTAATGGGAATATGGTCGCTAACCGGGCTCTTTTCAAACGTAGCTTTCTGGGCTCATGTAGGAGGATTTATAACTGGAATACTCATAGTCAAACTGTTGAGAATAAAGCCTAAAAGAAGAAGGAGAATTATCTACAGGTACTACTACGTTCCAGTGTATTAACTTTCCTCCAAAGGGAGTCCTTTACAGTAAACTATACCTCGTATCCTTCTCACAAAATTGCTACAGACGTAGCATTCTAAAAAAGACTTCTTTTTGTGGAGAACAGGACAATTGACAGCTTCTCTCTTCAACTGCCTAATAAATTTCTTAGAACCTATCCCCTTTAGCTGTTCTGAGACCTCTTTCGGAACTCTCATAGCTCTAGGAAGTTTCTCTACCGGAACTTCGTATTTCCAGTCTTTGCGCTCCATCACTATAGGGTTAGTGCGGAAGTATTTAACATTAATCACTTTTATACGCTTCTATATCTAACGATTAACGATATCTTATCTTTGCTTTAGAAGATGTTTGAGCAAAGCTTAGCAACGTATGCTATATAGCCAGTTAACAAAATAGTTAGAGTTTTATTTTAAAGACCTAGATTTTTTTGACCGTATGAAAATATTCCATTCTCCTCTCCATATAATTTTCACGAATCCTCTCCATCCTTTCTCGTTTATAGTAAGCATGACTTTAACCCAATCTATTTTAAACAAAACCCAGGTAAAAACTGCTAGAAACAGTATTGAAGCGGTAATACTGCTTAAAATACCCCACTCGCTGAAAACTCCACCGAAGAAAACTCCGAAATAAGAAGTAGCTATGCTAATCACAATTTTCCCCGCTGTAATCGCCGTGAAAAATTTCCATGTACTATATTTGATTAAGCCTAAAGGAATTATTATTATGTCATCTGGTGAAGGAGTAGCTGCAAAGAGAAAAGCAGCAAGAGCCCCATAGTCTCCTAAAAGTTTTTTAAACGCATCCATCTGCTTCTCCTGTTCTTCGCTAAGAAAACTCGAAACTCCCCAACCAGTAAAAAATACTATAAGTTTGCCTATACCTCCTCCTAAACCGCTAACTAATCCAACGATTAATGGATCAACTCCCGGTACGTTGGCAGTAAATAAAAAAATTGCAGCTAAATAAGGAATAGGCATAAACGGCAACAGATTGCCCAATATCGACACTATGAATGCTCCTAAATATCCATATTTTAGAGCTAGATCGTAAAGCCAGTCTACTAGCCACTCCATATCCTGATTACTCTTTATAGGCTATAAAACTGACTTCTAAAAGTACATCTTTCGGCAGGCGAGCGACCTGGACAGTGGTTCTCGCTGGAGGTTTTTCTCTAAAGTATCTCCCATATATCTCGTTGAAGTCTTTAAAATATTCTAAATTACTTAAAAAAACGAATACTGAAACTACATCCTCTAAGCTGTATCCAGCAGCGTCTAAAACCGCTTTTATATTCTCCATTACTCTCTCGGTTTGTTCCTTAATACTCCCTCTTACGATTTCTCCAGTTTCTGGATTTATCGGTATTTGACCGGAACCGAAGAGAAATGGACCGACTTTTATCGCTTGAGAGTAGGGGCCTATCGGTTTAGGTGCTTTAGGTGAAAATATCACTTCCTTACCCGACATGCTACTTCACCTCCTTAAATTCAAATCCCTTATTTTTAAGTTCTTCTAATAATCGTTTTAAATTAAAACCGGGAGGTGTCTCAAGCGTAAGTTCCACTTCCGCTTTTCCAGGCGGTAAAACAGGAGTTACCCTATCATGGCTTATAGAAACTATATTTACACGCATAGTGGAAACTACCTCTAAAACCTCTTTAAGGAATATCGGGCGGTCTGGTAGCACGCCTTTAAGCCTAATCTCTCTACCTTCAACAACCAATGCTTTTTGGATTATATGGGATAGCAGAGGCATATCTACATTGCCTCCACTAACTACAATCGCTGTTTTCTTTCCTTTCACATTTATCTTACCGCTTAACACAGCGGCCATTCCTACAGCTCCAGCAGGTTCAGCTAAAGTTTTTGATCTCTCCAATAACAGAAATATAGCTCTAATAATCTCATTGTCATCTACGGTAATCATATCATCCACGTATTCTTCAACTATTCTAAAAGTGAGTTCTCCCGGCTTTTTGACCGCTATACCATCTGCGATCGTGTCCACTTTATCTATCTCTACCCTCCTTTTCTTATGGAAAGATTCCACCATGGAAGAAGCTCCTTTAGCCTGCACCCCGTATATCTTGATTCTAGGTTTTAAATGTTTTAAAGCTACAGCTATACCGGAGATAAGTCCTCCTCCTCCAACTGGAACTACGGCAACTTCTACATCTGGAAGATCTTCCTCTATCTCTGTTCCAATAGTGCCTTGACCAGCAATTACATGTTTATCATCAAAAGGATGTATAAAAACGGCATTTATCTCCTCTGCTAACTGAACAGCTTTCTCATACGCGTCGTCGTAGGTCCTACCGTAA
>QMRG01000123.1 GCA_003649235.1 Thermoprotei archaeon
CATGAAGACTCCGGTGCCTTTAACTCGTCTATATTCTCCGGCTTTTCTCGGGTCTCCTCCACGCCATCCTAGCGTGGTTTCTCTAACACCGCATGAGGGGCTACGCTTTATGCCCACTATAGCCAGTATTCTATATCCGTTACGCTCGTATTCTAGCGCTAGATCCGCTGCTTCTTCGGCTAAACGATGGCAGTATTCTCTAAAACCTATATTATCGTACTGTTCTCTAGTATGCCAGAACCTCTTTAAGCCTATATAGCCAGTTTCAGGACAGGGGAGTTGTATTATGCCGATTCCGAGTTCTATGAAAACCTCTATGATTTCTTTTAAAACTCCCTTAGCCACTGCCCGTCCTTTCACTACCGAGTTTTGGTTTAAAATACAATGGGAAACGAATGTTAAAAGTTTGCTACGCGAGTCTTCCCGCATAAAACCACGTATTAAGGTATTCCTTTATCGGCTAATATTTTAACCGCTTCTAAAGCTGTAAGAATAGCGTTTCTCTCTCCTTCTTCGTTAAGTCTTTTAAACTTTTCATCTCCAGAGATATCGATTACTGCACATACAGCTCCTGCCATAGCACCTTTTAAACTGGAAACTATGAATATCGCAGCGGTTTCCATCTCGGATAATATAACATTTCCTCTAATCCAGGATTTCCATTTATTCATCCACATCTCTCTAGCTGGTTGACTCTCCGGTTCTACTTCACAATAGAAAGAATCTTTTGTATGGAATATTCCAACGTGGTATCTGACTCCGAGTTTTTCAGCAGCTTCGACGAGTGCCGCAACGACTCTATAATCGGCTACAGCGGGATATTCTATGGGTATGTACTGCCTGGTCGTTCCTTCATCTCTCACGGCGCCCGTTGCTATTCCTATATCTCCGGGCTTAACATAATCCTGCATGGAACCGCTCGTACCGACTCTTATCAATACTTTAGCTCCTATCTTTATCAACTCCTCTACGGCTATAGCAGCTGAAGGACATCCTATACCAGTAGAGGTAACCGATACAGAGACTCCTCTATATCTTCCTGTATAGGTTAAGTATTCTCTGTTTTGAGCTACAAACTTAGCTTCGTCCATGAAGTTCGCTATTTTAGAGACACGGCCTGGATCGCCAGGCAATAAGATATAGGGAGCTATATCCCCCTTTCCCAGCGCTATATGATATTGTTTCAAGATATCACCTGTTCAATATTTATATTATATATAAGGTAAAATTATCTGTTAAACTTAGTGAAGAACATGGAGATCCAAGTTAGAGAGGCTCGTAAAGAAGATTTCATGGATATTGTAGAGATCCACTGCTCGGATGTAGAGAAATGGTATAGATATATTGGAAATAAGAAAGTAGAGGCTCATTACGAAGAATTGACTCCTTTTGAAAAATGGCTACATGGCGGTCCTTGGATGGATCCAGAGACTATAAAACTTCATTTTGAAATTCTAAAAGAAAGCGGAGGAAAAGCGTTCGTCGCCGTTATAGAAGATAAAGTAGTGGGCGAGGCCGAGATAGTATTCTCTAAAGAGCCAGAGCCTTATGGAAAGTATTGTTATCTCGAGGTTTTAGTTGTCCATAAAAACTATAGACGACGTGGCATAGGCACTAAACTTGTTAGATATTGTCTAGAATACGCTAAGAAACTTGGGTATAAACTGTTCGACGTTATACCGGAAGATGAAAGAGCTAAACGCCTATACCTTAAACTAGGTTTTAGGAAGATGTTTGATTTATGCAAGATGAAGAAGAGATGTGAGATAGGAGAGGAAAATCTTACCTTCAGAGAAGTTTCTCCTAGAAAGCATCCAGGAGAAATGCTTTTAATTTCTGGACATTGGTATCCTTCGACTTATATCTGGCAGAATATTCTGAGAATACAAGACTATAATAAATTTGAAGGCTTCAATCTTAGAAAACCATGGTTCTTTGAGATTTATAATAGTGAAAAATTTGGGCTTCTAGCCTTTCAAACTCATTTTACCAAACCCAGTTTATGCATAGTTTATATATGGGTCAAGCCCTGGATTATCGATCACTTATTAGAGCAGATAGCTGAAAACATTACCTATAGAGCTTGGGAGCTAGGATTCTATGAAGTTTTCGTCGAAATTGATGAAAACAATATTTCATCTTTTAAAGCCGCAGGATACGAAGAGACGGAGAGGGTAGAGTATTTGAGAAAATATTTAATATAATTATATTAAATATTGCTGGTTTATGTTCTACTCCAATTTTATTCATTATTGAGGAAAATTGAATTCATATTTCATTTATTTACATATATATGGGGTATTTGTTATAGAGATGGTTTAAAATATTTGTTGTATTTATTTTTGTGAGGAAAATGAGCTACCTAAATGTACACATTGAAATCGTAGAAGTCGACGAAGATGTATTCAATAAAATACCTATTCCATGCAGGTCTTGTACTTACTGGGAAAATCCGAAAGTATTTGATGAAAGACCTCCAGAGGAAGACAGAGTCGAGGCTAAGAAAGAGTGGTATAGAAGAGTGCTTGAAGAATATGGTACATGTGGGAAAGTATTGTTCTATAAGCGACATCCAGTAGGCTATATAGAGTTTGCACCTCCACGTTTTATCGAAAGACTCGGCGAATACGATTCCAGATGGCTTAGCGATGGCTCGGATGATAAAGTCTTTATAACCTGTCTATACATCGTAACTGGATATCGTAGAAAAGGTTTCGGCACTTTACTGCTTAGAGAGACGCTTTCCCAGTTGAAGGAGCGAGGAGTTAGAGAAGTATATACTTATGCTAGGCTTGGGAGCTCTAATAACCCTTCAGGACCTTTAGATTTTTGGCTTAAAAACAGGTTTACTATAGTTAATTTAAAGCTTAGCAATTATCCGTTGGTTAGAAAGATAATATAAGAGTAGAGATGTAAAGGCGAAAACCGTCGCAAAAACTACGAGAGCTAAGCCGTAACTATGGAAGGTCGAAAGCTCCTCTATACTTATAAAAGCAGATAGAATATTCCATTCTATATGTGCAACTATTGCCCCAAATAGGTTGCCAGTAACCAGATATATAAATGCGAGAAGATTTCCAATAATGAAAGCAAACGTTATAAAGAGGAGAGTGTAATAGAATCCACTTTTCCATACAAATAAGTGTATAGGTAAATGGGATAAAGAGAATAGAGCTGATGAGAAAAAGATAGCCGCTAATAGTTTTAATCTGCTAGTGTCAAAGGCTAGTCTTATCTGTCCGAAAATATAGCCTCTAAAGAAGATTTCCTCAAATGGTCCTGAGATTAAGATAAAGTTTATAGAGAAAATAGCTATCTTTGCTAAATTCCTCTCAAACTCCAAAGTACAGGTTCCATAGAGTAAAAATGGAACTAGAATGAAACTGGAAAGCCAGGCTATGCTTGTAACCATTAATCCTTTAAGAAGTGAAGATAGGGCATTATTCCTTGACAAGCCGATGATTCGAAGCTGTGAAAGTTTGAAATCTTCCACTATGAGTATGGAGAATAGGCAGAGGGAGGGTTTTATCAAGGAGTCTAGTATAAATAGATTTAATACATCTAGACTTGAGGATAGCATTCTGTAAATTGTCCATAAAAACATAAACACGGTGAAACAGAGTAATGCTCTGAATAGGCGCTTTCTACCGGGCACAGAGATTATGGAGTTTTTGTGGTTTAATAGTTTACCGCAAGGCAGAAATAGGTACATAGTCCTAATATCTCGTGTCGAAATTCGAGATTAGAGAAAAGATTTGGCGGTTGCTTGAAGAGAAGAATATTGCTATTTTCCCTAGACCTGTATGGGGTAGAATACCAAATTTTAAGGGACACGAGATAGCTGCAGCGAAACTGATTAAGCATGAGATATTTCGTAGAGCTAGAATTGTCTTCTGCAATCCTGATTCTCCTCAACGTCCAGTTAGGGAGGCGGTTATAAGATCGAGGAAAATATTAGTTATGGCTACTCCCCGTCTTAGACAGGGCTTTATAGTTATAGAGCCTGGAGACGTGCCTCGTGGCTTTGAAGCTAAAGCCTCTACTATTAGAGGAGCTTTCCGCTTCGGGAGGATAGTCGATACTCTCTCATTTCCTATAGATTTAAAAGTTACGGGTTGTGTAGCTGTATCTCCAGACGGTGGTAGAGTCGGCAAAGGCGGGGGTTATAGCGATTTAGAATACGCTATTCTCAAAGAGCTCGGATTGATTTCAGATAATACTTCTATAGCTACGACGGTACACGATCTGCAGATAGTAGATAGTATTCCCATGACCGTCCACGATATGCCCGTAGACTACATCTTTACTCCTACGAGAGTTATAGAGGTTAAGCCTAGACGCCCCCGTCCTCCAGGCATAATACTTGAAGATTTAGATGAGAAGAAGATAAAGGAAATACCGTTATTGCAA
>QMRG01000124.1 GCA_003649235.1 Thermoprotei archaeon
ATTGGTGGAAGCTTAATATTTAGTAGCATTTTCGTAGGCTGGCTTGGACGATTCTTCGGTTACGGAAAAGGAATGAAGGGAGTTGGCGGGGCAGAAGCAACCAAAGCACCAAAACTTATAGTAGATAATTCAAGCGGGAAAGCTCCGTTTGTTGATGCAACTGGGCATGGCTCAAGTCAGCTTTTTGGCTCAATTGCTTGGGACCCCTTACAAACTGGCGGATTAGGAACTCCAGAACATCAACGAGTTACGGCTGGCGATGTTCATAGGGCTCATTTAGGCATACTCTACATTGACGAGATAAAAAATTTGAAGCCAGACGAAGCCGTTACACTTCTAACCGTTCTAGAAGATGGACAATTGCCTATTGCTTTACGTAGTAGATGGCACGGCGGTGAAACTGCGGCGATGGCGGTTGCAACAGAGCCAGTTCCAGCATTGGTTTTCTTGGTTGGGGCTGGCAACATGGATAGTCTAGCTCAAATTCATCCAGCGTTGATGGATAGGATTCGTGGCTATGGAAAAGTCGTCTATATGAATAATGATATGCCAAACACGATGGAAAATCGGCGTAAATATGTGCAGTTTATAGCTCAAGAAGTTAAACGATTTCGCTTGATTCCGTTTAGCCGTGAAGCATGTGAAGAAGTGGTTCGTGAAGCTAGACGTAGAAGCGGCTGGCGAAACCGTTTAACATGCAAATTCCGTCCAATGATTTCAATAATTAAAACAGCGGCGATACTGGCAATTAAAGAAGGTAAAAAACTTGTCGAGCGAAAGCATGTAATAGAGGCAATTGAAGAGCATTGTAAAGCAATAGAAGAGCAAGTTCTAGAAAAACATGCCGAAAGAGACGATATTTATAGCATTATTGACCCGAAAGCAGAACCAAAAATTGGCGAAATAGCTGGACTTGCAGTTATTACAAAAGGAGAATTCGAAATTGGAGTTCCATTGTTAATTAAAGCAAGCATGGTGAAATGCAAGAAAAACGGCTACTTTAAAGTTACGGGTATAAATCGTGACGAAAATTCATGGATAGTTCATTCAATGGAAAAAGTAAGGCACGTAATATTGAAGCTATACGGTGAAGATATAGCGGAACAATGGAAGACACATATAGATTTCGCCCAAGAACATAATGTTGATGGTCCGAGTGCTGGTGTGGCGATGACTCTGGCTCTGGCAAGCATAATATTGAATAAGAAAATTAGGCAAGATGTGGCAGTTACGGGCGAAATTAACATTGACGGTGTGGTTACTCCAGTTGGCGGAGTTCATTGGAAGATTCTAGCGGCACAAAGACGTGGATTCAAGAAGGTATTGATTCCGAAAAAGAATTATGAACAGAACATTGACCCTAAAGATTACAAGATAGAAGTTGTGCCATGCGAAACGTTAGAAGATTATATGAGGGAAATCTTCGTTGACTAAAGATATTTGGGTAATTTATCTACGATTCATTGGCTGTTTTAAAGACCCGTTAGATGGCAAAATCTACAATATTTTTAAAATCACAAATAATGTGAACGGTAAAGTTTCTTGGTCAGTCGAGCCAGCCTTTAAAAACCGCAACACTTAAATATTTGTTTAACTATTTTTGTTATTGAGCCAGAGTCCATGACCCAAGTGCTAGCCAGTCTGGAATTGGCGATGAAGGCTCATTAAAAGGTGATTCGATGACTTGGCGTTTCAGATACCCAAAAATTCCGCATCTTGAAAGGGTAAGACCGAATCCTAGAGTTCTTTTAGGTCGCCGATTATTCTGGACGAAGAAATATGACGGAAGTTGCATTGCTATCTGGCTTAAAGAAGATGTGCGAAAAAGCGAAGCTGATTTTACCGTTCGAATGTATGGCAGAGATGTTCCATGTAAAGTGATGATTTCCAGCCGAAATTTAGAAGTTGCCGCAGATGATTTAGTTGAATTAGTGAAGTCAACCCGTGAATTTCCGAAGATAGTTGACTGGTTAAAATCTGAGCCATACTTAATTTTTTATGTTGAGGCTTGCCGTAAAGGGAGAAGTGTAACTGGAGTCGAAGTTTACGACCGAAACATGCTTGTAATGTTCGATATAGCAAATAAGATATGTCTGCATGGTAACCAAAAACTTAATCCAGCCATTCCAGACCTTTTCTTTCCATACACTTACGCCTACCAGCAAGCATATCAGCATAAAATTCCATTTACAGAGCTTTACGCCGAAACCCGTCATACTTCAATGAAAGACTTATTGAAATTCCGCAACCATGCCGTTGAATATTGTAAAGCGGTCGGCTGGGAAGGGATGGTAGTGAAATGTTTCAGTCGAAAATATGGCTATATTCAATGCAAAGTGAAAGTTGATATTCCACAGCCAGTTGTCCGCAAAATAGCAAAAGGAGAACCAGTCTATCCGCCTATACCAGAGAGTGAAGTGATGGGTGCCATAGACAAGGTTTGGCAAGAGCTTGGAACCGAAAAGTTTAAAGAGCCGAAAATTGCGATGCCGTTAATTGCCAAATATGTAGCGGAAGAGTGCAGAAAACATTTGTATAGCAAGCCAAAAGGCAAACTCTATAAATATTACTTGAAATATATAGAGAGGCATCTTCAATGAAAGTTTTATGTGGATTTACTGAATGGCATCACATTGCGGATGAATGGAAAAAAATGTTTAACGCCGACACTTGGATTATGCCAGAGCAAAAAAATGTGAATGTAGATGTTGGCTTTGACAAGTATGACATTATTTACTTGTATTTTCTTAATGAAAATTTGACCTTTTGGATTAAACGGATTCGTGAATGTTCCAATGCTAAAATTTTGGTTTCTTTGGATAGCGGTTGGTGGTATGTGCTTACTCCTTGGCTTAAAATAGTAAGTTTAGACCAAAAACAAGAAATTTTGCAGAACCTTAGTTATGCAGACGGCTTTTTAGCCATGAATTACCACTTTGTCAATTTTCTGCGTAAACAATTCCCGAACAAGAAAATTTTCTATGACTTGTTCTATCCTCGTGACTTGCCAGAAATCCAGCCTAAATCTTATTTCGAGCGTAAGGAATTAGGTAAAGCTGTAATAATGTTTCATTCGATGGCAAACGCAAAAATTGAGACTCAACTTCAAGTCGCCCAGAGGTTAGGGCTTAAAGCTGTGGTTATAGGCACATTCCAAAACATGAATATTCTACGGCACCACACAAGACATTATGGTAATGTCGAGTTACACACGAGATTTAAAGACAAACAAGATTACTTCAACAAATTAAATGAATGTCTCATTGGCATAGAAGATTACTATGATGGTGGCTCCAGATTTACGGTTGAATGTGCAAGTGTCGGCGTTCCAGTTGTAGGCACCAAAACTGCATGGAGCCTAAGATTTTTCATGCCAGAGCTTACTTGTGAACCGATGGATGTTAACTGTATGGTTGAAAAAGCCAGAGATATAATTTCCAGCCCGTTAAGATACCAGATTATAAGTCAACGAATAAGACGTGATGTGCGTGAATATACCAGTTATGAATGGACGAAAAGACGTTTGTTAAGATTTTTTGAGACGGTGTTGAAATGAGTAAAAGAGAAAAATTTAATCCAGAAGAATTTCCGTATGGAGCTTTTAAGTGCCCCAGATGCGGGACAATTGTTGATGGGCGGGCAATGCGTTGCCCAAGATGTGGATGTCCTCTTAAATATTTTTGGGTGACGAAAAAATGACATCAATATATATAGCGTGTGCTTGCAACAAAGTCTGCATGAATCCATATGTGACAAACATGCTAGCATGGAATCTATACGAGCTTGGACGTGCAAAAATAGCCGTGCATCCCCCCACCACCTACGATGACCATCCAATACATATAGCTAGAAACCGAGCCGTAGAAGATTTTCTGACAAGCCACGCCGATTATCTATTCTTTTATGACTCCGATATTATTTTGCATCCAATGGCAATTCTAAAATTGCTTGAACTTAAGGTGCCAGTTGCTAGCGGATGGTATATTGCCCGTAAAAATGAGAAGCCAGCCGTATATGTCTATGCAGAGCCAGAAAAAGTGCCGAGATATGTGCGATTCCCGCCACCAACAATACCCAAATATCGTCCATTAACAATTCAAGAAATCGTGAATACAAACGAAATAAAAATTCATGTAGATGCGGTTGGGGCTGGCTGTTTACTGATTCGCCGTGATGTATTCCAAAAAATCAAGAAGCCTTGGTTCTATTTCCATCCAGAAGGCAAATACGGCGAAGACCTTTACTTCTGCTATAACGCTAGGCTTGCTGGCTACAAAATAGCTGTTAGACCAGACATTTATTGTGAACACATTCATTGGATTAAATTGGGGGTGAAATAGGTTATGGAACCAAGTTTGTTAATGAA
>QMRG01000125.1 GCA_003649235.1 Thermoprotei archaeon
GAAAATAACCGATTACCGCACCTATAATGATACCGACTATGAGGAAGACTATAGCCATTGTAGAAATTTGTCCCCTTCTCCTCATGGGGTCACCAAGTTGTATATATTTTTTAGCTTATTTAAATTTTTCTTGTTAAGTTTTAAATACAGGATTAATATGTTGCGAGTTTAAAATGATAGATGCTCTGGTGCACAAAGATAGATGTTAATTGCAAAAACGGGTATTATATATAGGCTTTCTCAGTTTTTCTGTCGAAAATATGAGCCTTTTCCATATCAAATGTGATTCTTACCTTCTCCCCTATATTAAATTGTGTGCCAGCTGAGACTAAAGCTCTAATTAGTAATCCTTCTCCTAAGTTTAAGTGGATTATAAGATCTCTCCCAAGGGGTTCTACCACGTATACTTCTGCTGGATATTGTCCGTCTGGTTTTATTTGTATATCTTCCGGTCTTATTCCGAAGATTACCTCATCTTTAGCACTGGCTTCTTTAAGCACTGCTGTAATGTCTTCTGGTAAGGGGAGTTTTACCGGACCTATATCTATTACAAGTTTATCACCTACTTCTACTAGGCTCCCATCTATGAAGTTCATTGGCGGGCTCCCTATGAAACCTGCTACGAATACATTTGAAGGCTTATTGTATAGCTCGTCTGGAGTTCCATATTGTTGTAGTCTTCCTTGGTTTAACACGGCTATTCGATCTGCCATAGTCATTGCTTCTACTTGATCATGGGTTACGTAAATAGTTGTAATGCCTAGTTCTTTTTGCATTCTTTTTAGTTCGGCTCTCATCATTATTCTTAGCTTGGCGTCCAGGTTGCTCAGAGGCTCATCCATAAGGAATAACTGTGGCTCTTTAGCTAAGGCTCTGGCTAGGGCTACTCTTTGCTGTTGTCCACCGCTTAGCTGACTAGGTTTTCTGTCTAGCAACTCAGCTATTCTTAAGAATTCAGCTACTTCTTTTACTTTTCTTTTAATTTCCTGTTTGGGTACTTTTTTAAGTTTTAGAGGGAAGGCTATGTTATCGAACACTGTCATGTGAGGATAGAGGGCGTAGCTTTGGAATACCATTCCTACATTTCTCTCTTTTGGCGGTACTTCATTTACCACCTCGTCTTCGAAATATATGTAACCGCTCGTCGGCTTATAGATACCTGCAATCATAAGGAGTGTAGTTGTTTTACCGCAACCACTAGGTCCTAATAAGGCAACGAATTCTCTATCTTTTACATGAAGGTTTAGATGGTCTACAGCTTTAACGGGCCCAAAGTATTTACATAAATCAACAAGTTTTACCTCTACCATTTTTACACCTTTAATAGAATAAGTCTCCGCCTGATATAAATATTTCAATCTTGTGGAGATAGAAATAAAAGGAATTTCTCCGCAACCCTATGCGTGGTATAAATGGGCGAAAAGGAATACTTGTTAGGTATAGATTTGGGAACTACAACTTGTAAAGTAGCTCTATTTTGGGCCAGTGGAGAGCTCGTTGCTATATCGGGCAGAGAATATCCAACCTACTATCCTAAGCCTGGTTGGGCCGAACAGGATGCAGGAGATTGGTGGAACGTTACTGTGGAAACTATTAGAGATGTATTGAAAAAGTCGAAAGTAGATCCGGGAGATATTCAGGCTATATCAGTAAGTAGCCATAGAGAAGCCGTGGCACTATTAAATGGAGAAAATAGAGTTTTAGATAAAGTGATTATATGGCTTGATAAACGCAGTATTCCACAGGCGAAATGGATTGAGGAAAACTTTGACCTCTGGGATATTTATCGAAAGACAGGACTCCGAGTTGATCCAACTTTTACAGCTACTAAACTTTTATGGATAAAAGAGAATAAACCTGAAATATTAGAAAAAACTAAAGTAGCCCTCCAACCCAAAGACTACCTGATTTTCAAATTAACCGGAGAAAAGATTACTGATTATACCGTAGCTTCTAGGACTTTGCTATTTGATATTGAGAAAAGAGAGTGGGCTTATGATCTCTTTGAGGATTTTGGATTGCCTTCAGATATTTTTCCGGAGGTTAAATATTCAGATGAGATTGTTGGCTTTATAGACTCTAGAGCCGCAGCGGAAACAGGGCTTAAGGAAGGAACTCCTGTTGCAGG
Organism: Thermoprotei archaeon; assembly: GCA_003649235.1. GTDB lineage: Archaea > Thermoproteota > Thermoprotei > Thermofilales > B69-G16 > B69-G16. The sequence continues at coordinate 2,129 of QMRG01000125.1, forward strand.
TGGAGGAGGAGATAGGCAGTGCGAAATCTTGGGCTCTGGAGTTACCTCTTCAAATAAGGTTGAAGAATCGACAGGCACCGGTTCTACTACGGCTACTGTTTTAGAAAAACTGATTTTCGATAAAAAAATGAGGGTGGTCTATACTTGTCATGCTCTTAGAGGTATGTGGAGTTTAGAAGTGGGGATAGCCACTGCTGGTGCTGTGTTACGCTGGTTCAGGGATCAGTTTGCAGTGGGAGAGAAGTTCCTAGCAGAATTGACGAAGAGGAGAGCATATGAGTACTTAGATATGGAAGCAGAGTATGTGCCTCCGGGCTCTAACGGTTTAATAGTAATTCCCTTCTTCGCTGGAGCTAGGGCACCCAGATGGAAACCCTATGCTAAAGGGCTTATCTTTGGCTTGACAATATACCATACTAGAGCACACGTCTTTAGGGCTTTAATGGAAGGCATAGCTTATGAAATCAGGAAAGTTTTAGAGGTTTTAGAAGAATTGGGGGTTAAGACTGAGGAGATTAGAGCATTAGGTGGCGGCGGTAAGACTCCGGCGTGGGCTAGGATAAAGGCTAACGTTACGGGGAAGAGAGTTATTATACCTGAGATTTTAGATGCGGCTGTCGTTGGAGATGCTATTCTGGCCGGTTTAAGCATTGGGGTTTACGAGAACGTGGAGAAGGCAGTGGATAGGCTTGTCAAGATTAAGACTATGATAGAGCCGGATTGGAAAGTTCATAAAATCTATAATAGGTATTATAGGCTTTATGAAGCTTTAATTGAAGCTGTAGAGCCGTTCTATAAAGAGATTACAGAGATGGCAGAGTATCCCAGGCCAGAGGTTCCGTGGGATATTGATAAACTTATCCACCTATTGTATAAGCTGGAGACTTAGACGACAAAGTTTTAAGCCTCTTTTTAAGTTTAGAAAATGGTGTAGTTATGTTTTCGGTATATTTAGAAAAAAATGGTATTGAAGGCGTTTATAAGTTTCCATGGAAGATTAGTATCGTGGCTTTCATGGCTAACCCGGCTACGTTAAAAGGAGCTGAAGTAAAAGAGACTTTCGAATTCATATCAAATGATCCCTTCTTCGACGTGATTGAAATACATCCATTATCAGATGAACTCTGGGAAGTTGTAGATCCCATAGTTAAAAAAACAGGCGTAGAAGTTGCCTATGGTGCTCAACCATTAGTTTTAATGGAGAAGAAAAACCCAAGCTCTCTAAACGAGAATGAAAGAAAAGAAGCAGTCGAGGCTATAAAAAGAGTCGTTGACTTGGCGGCAAAAAGAGGAGTAAAGAAAGTAGCTTTCTGTAGCGGTCCCGATCCTGGCCTCGATAAAAGAAAGCAGGCCACTGAAGCTCTCATAGCCAGTTTGAAGGAGATTACAGAGTATGCGAAAGAGAAAGGAATATACATTATTTTAGAGACTTTCGACAGGAATTGGGATAAAAAACAGCTTATTGGTCCTATAAGCGAGGCAGTTGAAGTTGCCAAAGCGGTGAGAGAAGAATATGATAACTTTGGATTGATGTGGGATTTAAGCCACGGCCCTATGCTTGGAGAAAAACCACAGGATCTTTACATCGCCAAAGATTACCTGGCCCACGTCCATATAGGTTGCACTAAGAAGACCGCTGAGGGATTAAAGGATTGGCATCCTGGATTTTATAGACCTGGAGCGATTAATGGCATTGAAGAAGTTAAGGACTTTATAGCTTTTCTAGCCGATATCGGATATAAGGGAGCTGTAGGGTTCGAGGTTAAGCCTGAAGAAGGACAGTATTGGCCTGAGGTAGTTCAGGCGGCTAAAGGCGTTCTATACACGGCTTATGTTAAATACTTATTAGAGAGGTAAAAATATGGCTAAGATAAAAATCATCTTCGAGAGTATAGGAGAAGTAGAGGTAGAGCTTATCGATAAAAACCCTAAGACTAGAGATGCCATTTTAGCTGCACTGCCTATCGAGAGCCAGGCAAATACTTGGGGAGATGAAATATACTTCTCCACTCCTGTTAACATTAGAGAGGAGAACTCTCAAGAAGTTGTTGAAAAAGGTGATGTCGCCTACTGGCCTCCAGGCAGAAGTATATGTCTATTCTTCGGCCCCACACCTGCGAGTCGTAGAGCCAACGAGATAAGGCCTGCAAGCCCCGTAAACGTCTTCGGTAAAATTATAGGAGATTTGAATCGTTTAAAGAAGGTCAGAGATGGGGAAA
>QMRG01000126.1 GCA_003649235.1 Thermoprotei archaeon
ATGAACTATCTAAGGTTTTATATGCCATTCAAGGAGTTTCAGGAGGATCTTTCTGGGTTAAAGCTAGAACAATACCCTCAGCTGGGGCTACCTATCCTCTCGATGTATATGTAGAGCCCTACTCTAGAGAAGTTAAAAAAGGTTTATACAGGTACTCTTCAACTAGCGAGCGTATTGGCGAATTAAATCCTGAAGAAGCCCGTGAGAACAATATTTCGAGAATATATATTCACGCCGTTTTCGCGAGGACTACTCGCCGTTATGGCTCTAGAGGAGAACATTATGTCCTTATGGAAGTAGGTCACGCTATTCAAAATGCTCTCTTAGAGGCTACATTGTTAAATCTGGGATTCTCCTACAGTTTAAATCTAGACGATCTATCTAGATCTCTAAAAGAAGGTAGAGAACCACTTGTAATTTTAGAATTAGGATCCTATACCGGCAAGCCTTCTATGAGCTATGAAGTCTCTAGTTTAAGAGATGAAGCCATAAAGTTGAAAATCTCTGCATTACACGAGCTGACGTTAGAAGAAGTTATTTTAAAACGTAGATCGATTAGAAAGTATTCATCTCCTACACTATCTCTAGAAGAGTTGAGCTATGTTCTCTACTACTCAAGCGGTAGAGTATGGACAGAGGATAGACCTTATGCGCCTCCACAGAATACTTATCATCTAGACATATACGTAGTTGTGGGAGGTATTGAAGGATTAGCGCCAGGCATTTACTTATATAATGATAAAGAAAATTCATTAGTCTTAGTTAGAGAAGGAGATCATCGAAGAGAGCTTTATACGGCGTGTCTCGGACAAGATTGGATTCTTGAGGCACCAGCGAGCATAGTACTAGCCTCAAAGCCTGGAGACGAGAGATGGTATTTAGACGTGGAAACTGGTATGATAGGTCAAAACGTGTACTTAGCAGCTACGAGTATAGGTTTAGGAACGGTAGCTGTCGGCGCGTTCTATGATGATGAAGTCGCTCAAGTTTTGAGAGTTGATAAAGTCCCACTATACGTTATGCCTCTCGGTAGGCTCGGCTAGGTTGAAGCTAGATATGCTATGTTAACGAAATCATAAAGTCCGTCCAGTACATCGTCACATTTAGGATTTTTCTTAAATATTTTAACTATATCTTTTTTTAAAATCGTTGGTAAGTAGCCCATTATCATAGAAACACTTTTTTCAGCTTTTTTAACTCCTCTTCTAGCATAGGGGAGAGCCATTATAGCGGGATAGATAAAGCTGAGGAGAGTCAATGCACCTATTTCATCTCTGACGAGCATGGCTTTACTGAAATCTCTGAGATTCTTCAATCTCCACGTAATCATATCGCTTAGTATAGGATCGAAATATTCGTAAAGCTTCGCCTCAGCTAGCTTTTCATGTATTTTAGTTAATTTCCTAGTTTTATAAAATAGCAATTCTAATCTGTTGCAAGATTTAATCAAGGTTTTTTCTTTTAGAAGAGAATAACAGAGGGATTCTGCGAACATCCCTTTCCAGAATTTTTCCCCTCTTTTCCTCCAGTTTTCCTCTACGACTAGTATCAACATTTTATTTTCTTTCCAAAAGATTATAGTAGACTGTCCTCTTCTAAAGATGCTATAATAATCTGCATACACGGATCTGAGATCTTTCACTCTGCCGAAAACATATAACACTATGTCTTTTTCTTTTAAACCTAGCCTATTCTCCAGCTTCTCGTACTCTGTTTTGAAAAAATCTTCGAAACTTTTAGATGCATTAAAATTTTCTAGTCTAAGCATCTAAGCTCCATTAAAATTTCGAAAATGTAAGATAAAAATATTTGGTTAAAACTTCAGCAAAGTCAAGAAATTCCTGCCGAACTTCTTCTCCACTTTTATATACCCTTTCTCCTCCAATCTTTTTATGTTCCTCCAAAGTGTAGTCGTAGGTTGGTCAACTATCTTAGCTACTTCACTCTGGAAAGCTTGACCTCCTAACATTTTCAACGCGTTAAGTACTTCCACTTCTTCATATCGCAATTCTTCGTCTAACTTTTTCTTCCTTTTGCGGAGAAGCAATATTGACACTATAGGTATGAGAACTGCTGCGGTGATAGCGATATAGAGTATTGGAAGCTCGAATTCTTTTCCTTGACCTGGAGTTTCTCCGATTTCTGCTCCGCTTTCAGGTTTAGTAGTGGTTCCTTGGCTTGGTTGTTCGGCCGATCCTTCTTCTTCATGTGTAGTTTCTGTTTGATTTGTTTGAGTTTGTTGAGTTTGGTTCATCTGAGGTTGTTCTCCTTGAGTTTGATTAATGGAGGGAGGCGTTATCGGAGGAGGTATTATATAGCCTATTTTCACGAAGCCTTTAGGCATGAGGAGGACAGGTGATTCGCCGCGCATGTCTATAAGTAGCGGGATTTCGTTTAATTCAACTATTAGAGATTTCTCCGGCAATACTATTTCCGAGTCTACGGGTAGATCAGCTTCGAGAAGCCATCTATCCTTCTCCTTGTAGGCTAGCGATGCCGTGACGTAAGTTATGTTTACGGCGCGAGAATCCACGGTGATAACTTCGATTACATTATCTTTGATCTCGTAGGCTAGGAATTCTCCCTGTTCGTTCAATACGAGAATTATATAGTCGGAACTAGGTTCACCGATTAAACTGATATTTACAGCATAAGTTTCTTCTGGAAGAGTAATATACATCGAGACTAGTACGTAGCCTTCAGGATAAACTATGAGATTGCATTTTTCGATGGTGTATTCTGTCTGAGCTTCGACACTATAGGCTAGAAAAAGAAATATGAATATTGCCGTGAAGACTATTTTAAGTATTGACCTCGACATATTCGATCCAACTTCGTTAAGTTAACGTAGATCAGAATTATAAGGTTGATTAATGTTTATGCCCTTTGCCCTTATTCTCTCCGCCGCCTGGATGAGATGGAGGCTCTACTGGTGGTTCGAATTTCTTGCCTTTCCCTAAGCATCCCTTGAAGCTTAATATTTCATGCATAGCCTTCTTTAATTCCGCGAAGAAATTCTTCATCCCTTGATTCTTGAACTTCATTAATAACTCTTCAAAAATATAGTCTATCATCGTCGCGTTCTCGCCAAACTTCTTCAATGCAAACTTCTTTATCTTAACAACGGTTAAAAGCGCGCTGATCTTATGCAATTCTGCGTTAACATGAGCGATCCTCTTCCTTACTCCTCCAAGTATATGAGCTGCTTCAGTTACGTTTCCAGCTTCCGCAAGAGTTTTTCCTTCTTCAATCAATACTTTGATTTCGTTAAGTTCGTTGATTAAAGCTTCAAAATCATAGTCTATCTCGGTTTCATCTAGTTTCTCTATAATCTCCATTAATCTATCAACATGAATCTCCGCTATCTTTAAAGCTACTATTAGACTATTGTTAGCCATGCCTGTTCTAGTCCTATTCATCACTCTTTCCTTGACGCAACATTCCTCGAATTTTATACCGAGCACTTCGCTTAATTCATGTATTACTTTAAGGGCTAGAGAATAGCTTTGCATAGCTTTAATAGCATAGATTTTAGCTCCAGTATAGTTGCCTTCTTCATATAGTGTTTTTGAAATATTTAAATAGGTATCTCCTTCCGCCTTATATTCTAAAATCACGTTTATAGTATCGTTGATGTAAGTTGTAACATTGTCAGGAGTTGTGATATTGAGCACTAGGCTATGTATAATCTCTAGTTTAACCTCGATTAAACGCTGAAGGCTTTCAGCATTTTCAATAAGCACTTCTGCCGATCTGGCATCTTTATCGACTGAAGGCTTAGCCAGCACTGCCATGTTAATTAATATTAATACGACCAATACTAGGCCTAAGATTTTCTTCACCATATCCATCTCCACATTATCTACAGCAGAAATCGGAAATAAAGAATGCTGTGAAAAATAAGCGTGAAAACTTGAAAAATACTTTTCACCCCTCCCTCTTCGCCGATATTCTGTCTTTTACTCTACAGAAAAGACAGATTTCAGCATTAGTAGGCTCTCCACATTTCCTACATTTTTTCGATATTTCTTTTCTATAGTATGCTTCTCTGATTAGTGGATAGATCATTTTAATATAAGTATTGAACATCGAAAATCTAGTGCCTGGTCGTTTCTCCTCTAAGTAGAAAATAGCGTTTTTTAATTCTTGGCTAGATGCACGCGTAGAATAGGGACATTCCATAGTTACGTATTCTATTCCTTTAACGATAGCATATATTAGAGAGTCTTTCTCAGGCGTCATAACTAGCGGCTTTATCCTAGCCACTAGCCCTGGGAGAGAGGGAGTAACGGGGTAGTATCGGGCTA
>QMRG01000127.1 GCA_003649235.1 Thermoprotei archaeon
AAACTAGTAGATCTTCAAGGAATATCTCCAACGATTTTATTGATGCATAAAGAGACAGTAACTCCGTGTTTTTTACCTTCCCCAGGATAAGCAAACCATAACTCCCATCTATCAAGCATAGACCATCTTTTTTAGCGTATGAGATTATGGGTCCTACTATCTGCTTAATCTCATTTACATAAGGCTCTTTGAGCAAAAGATCCAGCATCTTTTCACTACTCAACTCTTTCCCTTCAATTTTAACCTTCTCAGAGATTACAACCGTGTATTTTCTCCGCTCAAATCCTTCCTCTTTATAGCCGGGATAAATTATGTTTAAAATCCTCCTCTGGTAGAGGCTTAAAATACTACTCATGAGTCTAGAAGTATCCTCGATAATGTCGAAAATTATTCGTGCCAGCTTATCCAGGCTCACATCTGATTCTCCATCTACTCGATATATCTGCAAGCCATAAATTACACTTCAGTAATCTTTTATCTCAATACCTAGTCTCTCAACCTGCTCCACTGCCTCCGGATACCCTATAAAAGCCTCAAGTTTAAGAAAACGATTAAATTATAATCGACAACAGAAACCGTGCTCGCTACTGGCGGTTTTATGAAAACTGGTTTTTCTGGAAAATTATCTACTTCATCCGTTAACAGTATTCCCTTTTCCCTGTTTTTAGCCTCTAGTTCTTCTGCTATCTCTTCGAATATATTAGGATCAAAAGGTATCCATTCGAATACGTAGAACCGTGGCTTGTAAAGCCATATAAGCTGCTGAAGCTCATCTCTTATAGTCAATACATTCACCTAGAATTAAAATGTAAACCATAAAATAAACTAAATTTCCTATTAAACTTCAGCAATAAAAGATTTCACCAAGGCGTAGATATACTTCTAATATCTTTTACTGTGATCTTTCTTCTCCATTTCTTCACATACTCCGGTAACAAGTTTAGATATTTCTCATAGCGTTCATCTCCTAGGATAAACACCGCCTTATCGTCTGGAGATCTTAAAGCTCGACCTAGAGCTTGAGACGCTCTTTTAAGCGCTGGTATAGTATAGCCGTATAACCTCCCCTTCTCCTTTCCGTAGAGCTTGCAGTAGTAATCTAAGTATAGCTGAGTTTTAGTAGTTGGCTTTTCAAACGGTATTCCTACTAGAAAGATAGCCTGTAGCTGTTCACCTGGAAAATCGGCACCTTCAGCAAATCTACCACCCATAGGCGCTAGTAATGCGGCTTTCTGCGATTCTTTAAAAGACTCTAGAACTCGTCTTGCCTGAAGCCCCGTCATTTTCCTCTCCTCTTCAAACACTAAATATCCAATTTTTCCAATTTTCTCTTTTAAGCCCGCCCGGACCAATCTTTCCTGTACACGATAGCTAGCTGTAAAAATAGCCGTATTTACGTTCACTATCTTTAGAAAATCTAGTATAGCTTTCACGTATTTACTCGCTGTTTCTTCGCTTAACTCTTCCCCCTTAGTGCTTACGTCTTTTAAAATGTAAATTCTCACGTTTTCAGGATTATATATGGGAGGAACTTTTATAGCATGATAATTGTCGAGACCTATTACTTCCGTGAAGGCTTCTATAGGCTCTAAAGTTCCAGAACAGAAAATACATCGCTTAAATATAAGCCATCGAGAAGCCAAGATCTCGGCAGACCGCATATCCCAAATGTTTAAACGCAAGTTATCCCGCTCTTTTTCCGCGACGAAAGCTATTCCTTCCAAGCCTTCAAGTTCTAAAGCTTTCTTCCAGAAATTAGCTAAACGGTAGAGAGAAGACCTAGGTCTTTTGCCTTCCTCCAACATTTTTCTCCGGATAAATTCGCCTAGTGCTTTCGCCCTCTCGAGTAGATCATACCCGGAGGAGTCTATGAACTCTGAAGGGATAAATACAGTATCTTCATCTTCGGCTAATGCTTGGAATAGCTTATCCACTTTATCCCTTAACCTAGAGAGGAAGTCGGCTATCTGGAAACTATCCCATTCTTCGGCTTCTTTTAAAGCTCTCTTTATAGTACCGAGCGTTATATGCTCCGAATTTAACTCTATATTTTGGAGGTTATGAGCTTCATCAACGACGAGTATCGCCCTATTATAGGGGAATAGCCTCCGTATACTCCATTCAAGCCTCGGATCTACGACGTAGTTGTAGCTTAAAGCTACCATATCGGCTATCTCCAATAACGCCCTCTGAGCATAGTATGGACATATTTCTTCTTTTTTCGATAAATTGTAGATATCTGAGTAGAGTAATGGACTATTTTCGCGAAAAATAGAATAATCGAACCCTTCCAGAAAGTTGATGTAAAAAGCGCACTCCTTCCGTTTTTGACTACATAGATAAGATACTTCAGCATAGTCTAGCTCTCCATAAATCCTAGATAATAGGCACATATCCTTCTTACCTCTATACGAGAGAGCGAGAATATCTAACCCGGTTTTATTCACTATTGTTTTTAACTCTTCGATAGGCCTGTCAGTCTCGTTTCCAGTCCTTACAGTCCATATAACTTTCAACCCTCTTTTAACGAAAGGCAGCAACACGGCTAATATGACTGGGGTTTTGCCAAAGCCTGTAGGTGCATGTAGGCAGACAGACCCTATTCTAACATATCTAGCCAGCTTTTCCATAGTTTCCGATTGGAAGGGTCTAGGCTTGTAAGGGAAGTATTTAAATCTCGACATCCGATAAACGACCTTAATTTATGCAATATAACGTCGATATTAAACCTAGCTTATAAACCGCAATCCATTATTAACATTTTTTGTTAAACAAAAATTTAAAATAAAATGATAAGCGTAAACTTAATAACAAAGTATGTAAAATGATACGTGGTGGAAAAATGCTAAACTCCACGTACCCCGTTATCACAAAATCCAAGTATAGTGGTGACTCAGCGTGATACCGTATACTTTATTCTATATATCAACGATATTCGCTGTTGTCATTGCAATCATTGCGCTAGATTTCATGCAGAACAGGTTTACAAAACCATACTTTGAAGATATCAGAAAGAAAAACAGCATCTTCCTCTACGTGTACGTGTTTAAAGTACTAGCAGAGGTCGCGGTATTTTGGCTTATAATAGCTTTTATAGGTCAGATAATGATGGGTTGGATTTCCCTATGAGGTGAGAATGATGAATGTAAGCGTTAAAAATATAGTTGTAACCGGGGTTACAGCTGGACTTTGTCTACCTCTAGCACTTTTCGCCATAATCTTGGTTCCTATTCCAGGCTTACCAGCTGCATCAGGCTTTTGGATACCAGCTGGCTTTTACTTCGTAATGACGCTATGGTTTGGATTCTGGGGAGCGCTGGGCGGTCATATAGCGACTACACTCGCTATGGGCTACTTCTTCGGCTATACTTTACAAATATGGGCCGATGGCGGGTTAGGAGATCTTATAGCACCATTAGTCTGCTTCTTAATCTTCAAAATGACTGGTGCTGATCCAGAATTGAAGACTAAGAGAGATTATACAATATGGGTCGTCGCTGTATTGGCTTCTAGCCTCGTTTGTGGACTCTGGGTACATACCGTTAATCTCCTGTTTGGCGTGATTACATGGCCTTTCTGGTGGGTCGGAGTTTTAACATATTTCATCGGAGATTCGCTTGCAGTCTTGATAGTCGGTACACCACTGCTTAAAACTTTAACTGGGTATGTAAAAGCTTCATCTATGTACGTCTGGAGTCAATGAAGTAAAAACTATGGGCGGTTTAAATGCCTAGAACATTTTTTATATATGTAGAGGAAAAATCTCCTCTCCTAAAATTACATCCTTTATTAAAAATTTCATCATTACTGGCGATTAACCTTTTAGCCTGGATTATCGATTCACCTGTTATTTTACTGTCACTAACTATAACCCTACTTCTAGCTTTTAAGTTGTTTAAGATACCATTGGCGAGAATAAGAAAATTTATAGTATTCGCTATTTTGATAGTTCAAGCCGTCATGCTATCATATCTGCTCGGGAGCACTATTCCAGGGAACATAGTATTCTATCGTTTTCCCTGGGGCGCCTATATTTCAGACATGACGCTAGTATATGCTTTCACTATGATCATGAAGTTCCTATTAATGTTGTGGGGTTCTACGCTACTTTTAGCCGTGATGCGCGATACCGATATAGTATATGGTCTCATATCAATGAAAATACCCTATTACTTAGCATTTACCGTAAATCTCGCTTTTAGACTTTCAACAGTATTTCTAGAAGATTACGCTAAAGTGAGAGATGCCATGATCCTTAGAGGAACTAGTTTTTCCGAAAA